>NZQO01000160.1 GCA_002693605.1 Flavobacteriaceae bacterium | reverse complement strand
TTTTCGGAAAATAACTATTCTATCGAACTTGATGATCTCGCTCGTGTAATCGATTTTCTATCGGGCCCGAACCCTTTTTCGGAAGAACTTCAACCGCAGCATATTTCGCTTATCGGGCACAGTCGCGGCGGCGGAATCGTTCTTATCAAGGCAGCCGAAGATCGTCGGATTACGAATGTAGTCACCTGGGCCGGGGTAAGCGATTACAAAAGCCGGTTCAATCGTGGCACGAAGGCGTTCGCGGCGTGGAAACAAAAAGGTGTAAAGTATATTGAAAATGGAAGGACCAAACAACAGATGCCACACCTATTTCAATTTTATCAAGATTTTGAGGACAATGAGAAACGCCTTACCATAGAACGTGCGGTGCGCAGCGTTAGAATACCTCAGCTTATTGTTCACGGCGCCGAAGATCCCACCGTGCCGGTAGCGGAAGCGCACGCCTTACACGGTTGGAATTCGCAAAGTAGTCTTAAAATAATCGAAAACGCCGACCATGTATTTAATACGAAGCACCCGTGGGAGAAACCGGTACTTTCTCCTCAGTTACAGGAAGCGGTTGATATTTCAATTTCATTTTTGAAGAAGGCGCAGTAGCAAGGATTTAATGGCTAAGGATAAAAGGTAGTGTAAATAAAAAAGCAAGGTTTTTCAACCTTGCTTTGTGTGGAGAATATCGGAGTCGAACCGATGACCTCTTGCATGCCATGCAAGCGCTCTAGCCAGCTGAGCTAATCCCCCAACTTTAGGTGGCAAAAATAATACTTTTTTTTATTCCTGCACTTGTAAAACCAATAAAGGTTTACTGGTGTGAAATTCTTTTTTCAAGATAACGTTTTTCTCCCACAATTTTTTGAAGAAGCCACGCTTCCGTCGTACCACACAGAGTATATCTGGGTTGTTGGATTGAAAGTGTTCGAGCACGGCCTGAAAGGTCGTTGCATTTTCGGCCTTGGTATAATGGTTTTGAAGCTTGCTTAACCGCGGGCTTACTTCCTGCATTTCCGCTGTGGTTTCGGGGGTTTCTACGTGCAGCAGGTTAATCTCGGTGCCAAAGTGCTTCACGAATTGCTTTACCGGTTCCAGCGTTTTCTTGTCGAAATTTCCATTTTTAAACGCCATTAACATAGTTGCCGGCTGTTTGAATACCGCGCCTTCGGGCACGACGAGAATGGGGATATTCGTTCCCTTCAGTAACTTGCCGGAAGTATTTCCGAGGTACACTTCCTCCCTGATTGAATTACTGCGCGGCGCAAGCACCATCAGGTCTATAGGCACATGCTTGTGGAAACGCATAATTCCCTCCACGATGCCACCGCCCTTTATAGGGTGGGCCACAACGGTTACATCCTTCATATCTACCTTTGAGAGCACCTGGTTTAGGTTCTTTTCAGACTCTTCCTTCAACAGCGTGTTTACCTTGGCTAGACCGCCTACCTTCGACAGCTCCTGGAAAACCGAAACCACATAGACATTAGCGTCTGTTTGCTGGGCCAGATCGATGGCGTATTGCAGATTGCTCGTTGAATTTTCGGAAGAACCCACCGGTACCAGTATGTTTCTCATAATGCTGTTGTATCTTTAGTCCGTTCGCAAAATTACCTTTTATTCGTGATACGACATGCCAAACCTTCGGAAATTGAGAAAATTATAACAATCACCCAGGCGTGCGCCGCACATATGCGGGCCCGTGGAATTTTCCAGTGGAACGACCAATATCCTTCGGTAGCCGCATTTCGCGAAGACCTGCGGCGCAACGAACTCTACGTACTCGAAGACGATAGCAGTATTGTTGGGTGCATAACCATTTCCACGAAAAAAGATCTCGAGTATGAGGAAATAGTGTGGCTTACCGCGGAAGGGATCCATAATTACATCCATCGCCTGGCGGTACACCCAGCACACCAAGGTAGCGGCAACGCCAGAAGTCTTATGGATTTTGCCGAAAAGTTGGCGACCCACAACGGCGCGCGTTCGGTACGCTTGGATACGTTCAGCAGGAATGAGCGTAACCAGCGCTTTTACAGAAACAGGGGGTACCGGCAACTGGATGCTATTTACTTCCCCAACCAGAGCCCATATCCTTTTTACTGTTTTGAGAAAGTACTGCATTATAACGAAAGCTGACGGAAATATCGACAATGCCTATTCTATCACGTATCGATAACTCAATTTAATGGCTATTTTTGAGTCTTGAAGTTACAGAAGACCAATATTTCGTTCTCGCGAATACAACAACTCGCACTGCCCGCCATCGTGGCCGGTATTGCAGAACCGGTGCTTTCCAGTACCGATGCTGCTATCGTGGGCAACATTCCCGAATTTGGCACCGAATCGCTTGCGGCAGTCGGTATTGTAGGCTCCTTTCTCTCTATGCTAATTTGGATATTGGGACAGACACGCAGCGCCATTTCGGCCATTGTATCGCAAAATTTGGGGGCGGGCAAGTTAAAGGGCCTGGACAGCTTTCCGGCTCAGGCCATCTACTTTAACGTTGGGCTAAGTATCGTGGTGCTCTTGTCGACCTATTTTTTCGTGGAGGAGATTTTCGGGCTATTAAATGCCGACGGTCTCGTTCTGCAGTACAGCATTGATTATTACAATATACGGGTGTGGGGGTTTCCGCTAACGCTCTTTACCTTTGCCATTTTCGGGCTCTTTAGGGGACTTCAGAATACCTTCTGGCCAATGATTATCGCGACCTTGGGTGCCTCGTTAAATATCGTATTGGACTTTCTGCTGGTATATGGCGTAGAGGGCTCAATCTCCCCAATGGGCATTGAGGGTGCCGCCTGGGCCAGTTTAATTGCCCAAGGCGTAATGGCGTTACTAGCCTTCGCGTTCCTTCTTTGGAAAACAGAGGTTTCGCTAAAACTTCGTTTTCCGTTGCACCCAGAAATTCATCGCCTGGTATCGATGAGCTTTCATTTGTTTATCCGCTCTGTAGCGCTAAATGCCGCCTTGCTCTTAGCGGTACGCGAAGCCACGGCCTTGGGCAAGGAATACATTGCCGCACATGCCATTGCCATAAATCTATGGCTGTTTACAGCTTTCTTCCTAGATGGTTACGGCGCAGCGGGCAATATCCTGAGCGGAAAGTTATTGGGCGCCCGCGACTATAAAGGACTTTGGGTACTAACGAAAAAAGTGACCCTCTACAACATCGTTGTCGCAGGAATTTTAATGCTTATAGGAGTAATCCTGTATAAGCCGCTGGGCTTATTGTTCAATAAGGATGCAGAAGTGCTGGGTATTTTCTACGGTATGTTTTTCTTGGTTTTATTGAGCCAGCCGTTAAACGCAATCGGTTTTACCTTAGATTCCATTTTTAAGGGACTGGGCGAGATGAAGTACTTGCGCAATGTCTTGTTGGGTGCAACGCTCATTGGCTTCATCCCGGTTCTGTACCTTTCAAAGTACCTAAATTGGGGCTTAAAGGGTATTTGGGTAGCACTTTTGGTATGGGTGGGATACCGCGGCGTCGCGTTGCTAATAAAATTCTGGAGGAAATACGTGCCACTTGCACAAGCATAAATAGCCCATACCACCGAAGCCGCACGCCTTATTGGGCCGCTTACCTAGTTTTCAGCCAGCCCGTAATACTCAAGCGCTCTCCGTTTTTAACCGTTTTCACCTCGTGTTCCAGGATTTGGCTTTCAAAAAGAACGACCCTACCGGGCAGTGGCACCACCTCCACCATTGGCTTCCCGTTCGGATACAGCGCTAGTTCGCCGCCATTTTCCACCGGCCAGTTTTCCTCGTTCAAATAGCATACCAGGGAAAGTTTACGGCGATCGTCGTTTTGGAAAGTGTCGATATGCCTTTTGTAGAATGTCCCGGTTGGGTATACTGCGTAATGGAACTCTTTCTGAAGGATGCCCAAAAAGCATGTTTTGTTCAGGTAGGAAACCAAATCATTGATTTTTCCGAAGAAAATCTCTTCGGCATCGTTTTGCCGCAGCTCATCTATCCAGAGAATAAAGTCTCCCCGCACTGCCTTGTCAACCTCCTCGTTGGTGCGGTTGCCAATGGCCGATTTTTTAAACCTGTCATCTTCATATTTCTGAAGGAGGGAGTCACGCAGCTGCCGTACCTCGGCCTCGGCAAAAAAGTCGTCCACAATGCTATACTGCCGCTCGATCAAATCGGTGATGATCGTTTCGTATTTTGGGCGCAGTACAATGTCCAGCTGCTCGAATAATTCTGTTTCCATAGGTTCCGAAGTTTTGAAAAAGTCGGTAAATATACGTGAGAAAACAATATGGATTTCAGAAAAATAAAGACTCCCAAAAACCCGTATCTTTGCGCAATCAAACCGCGTTTATGAACCACATTCGAATTACCAAGCAATTTTCCTTCGAAACGGGGCACGCCCTTTACGGCTACGACGGAAAGTGCCGTAACGTGCACGGCCATAGCTACAAGCTGTCGGTGACGGTAATTGGCATGCCCATAGAAGATACGAAGCACGTGAAGTACGGAATGGTGATAGATTTTGGCGACCTGAAAAAAATAGTTAAGGAGGAAATCGTCGATGTGTTCGACCATGCCACGGTATTCAACAAAAACACCCCGCATGTAGACCTTGCCAACGAACTAAAATCTCGCGGGCATAGCGTGCTATTGGTAAACTACCAACCCACGAGCGAAATGATGGTGATTGATTTTTCTGAAAAGATATCGGCCCGGCTTCCTAAGAATATCCGCCTACATTCACTCCGGCTTCAGGAAACCGGTAGTAGCTATGCCGAGTGGTTCGCAAGCGACAACGCGTAATTGGTTCACGGCAAATTACTATCTTTACCCGTATGCAAGTTCCCCACGGAAAAAAAGTTTACTTCTCCAGCGACAACCATTTGGGGGCTCCCACGACCGAGGAAAGTTGGCCCAGGGAAAAGAAGTTCGTTGCCTGGCTTGACAGTATAAAGGACGATGCCGCTGCCATATTCCTACTGGGCGATCTATTCGATTTTTGGTTTGAATACAAAACGGTAGTGCCCAAGGGCTTTGTGCGTGTATTGGGAAAATTGGCCGAGCTTCGCGATAGCGGTATTCCCATTCATTTTTTTGTGGGCAACCATGACTTGTGGATGCACGATTATTTCGAGACCGAACTGAATATTCCCGTATACCACGAACCCAGGGCGTTTGAGCTAAATGAAAAGCGATTCTTTATTGGCCATGGCGACGGAAAGGGACCAAGGGACAAGGGGTATAAACGAATGAAGAAAATCTTCACCAATCCCTTCTTCAAGTGGCTCTTCCGTTGGCTACATCCCGATATCGGGGTACGCATTGCCCAGCACCTATCGGTTAAGAACAAGATGATTTCTGGCGACGAGGATGCCACCTTCCTGGGGGCGGAAAATGAATGGCTGGCGCAGTACGCAAAGCGAAAGCTAGCAAAAGAGCATTACGATTTCTTCGTTTTTGGCCATAGGCACCTTCCCATGGAAATTTCCGTAGGCGAACGGACCACCTACTTCAATCTGGGAGATTGGATAACCCATTATAGCTACGGGGTATTTGATGGCACCACATTTGAGCTGAAAGAATTTACTCCCTAATATCCCGAAGCCGAAGCTGTAGGCTCACGTTGCCCTGCCATTCGTTCTCATCGATAACGTACGCCGCCTTAAAGGGCTTGCCGCCGCAGGCAACGGGCTCCTTTTCGGCCATGCCAAAACCAATGCCGACAAAGGCCGGCCCAATCTTTCCCTGCTGTGCGGTAATTCGCAAGTGGCTCTTGTCCTCGCCGACACATTTGCCCCATCCCGTATCGTATATATTGCGACTCATAAATACCGGCGTCATATTACCCGGACCAAAGGGAGCGAACTGCTTCAGGATACGATAGAACTTGGGGGTAATTTCGGAAAAGTTTATTTCGCAATCGATTTTCATTTCGGGCTGTAGCAGTTTCGGGTCGATTGTTTCAGAAACCACCCTTTCGAATGCTTCCTTGAAGGCCTCATAATCCTTTTCCAATAATGTTAGGCCCGCAGCGTACTTGTGCCCGCCAAATTGTTCGATATGCGCAGCGCAGCCCTCAAGTGCATTATAAACG
Organism: Flavobacteriaceae bacterium; assembly: GCA_002693605.1. Taxonomy (GTDB): domain Bacteria; phylum Bacteroidota; class Bacteroidia; order Flavobacteriales; family Flavobacteriaceae; genus NZQO01. Next base: position 10,239 of record NZQO01000160.1, on the reverse strand, counting down.
TCGAACCCCGAAACCGAACGTGCCGATGCGGCCAATTTTTCGCCGCTCTTTGTAAAGACCAAGGTAGGTCTGTAGTAGGTCTCGGTTAAGCGGGAGGCGACGATGCCAATAACCCCCTTGTGCCAATTTTCTTGATAAACCACTGTTGTATTCCGGTTTTCCTCGTTCTGATCGAGAATTTGCTGAAGGGCTTCCTCGGTAATGGCACTGTCGGTCGCTCTCCGTTCGGTATTGAACTGCTCGATTTCGGCAGCATACCGGGTGGCGGTAGCGAGGTCGGTTTCGGTTAACAGCGCCACTGCGTGGTTCCCGTGCTTCATCCTTCCCGCAGCGTTGATTCGCGGCGCGATGATGAACACGACATCGGTAATGGTTAGCGTTGTTTTCTTCACTTGTTCGAGGATGGCCTGAAACCCAGTACGAGGCTGCCGGTTTATTACCTGAAGTCCATAATGGGCCAAAATTCGATTCTCGCCGGTAATGGGAACAATATCTGCACCGATGGCCGTTGCCACGAGATCCAGGAAAAGAAGCAAATCTTGAATGTTTTGTCCGCGCCGGCTACCTAGGGCCTGAACCAGCTTGAACCCCACCCCACAACCGCACAGCTCCTTATACGGATACTCGCAATCGTCTCGCTTGGGGTCGAGCACGGCCACTGCCTTTGGCAATTGGGCCCCAGGCCGATGGTGGTCGCATATAACAAAATCGATATTCTTCTGGGTGGCATACGCCACCTTGTCGATGGCCTTTATGCCGCAGTCAAGGGCAATGATGAGTGAAAAATCGTTGTCGTGTGCAAAATCTATTCCCTGATAAGAAATTCCATAACCCTCCTCATACCTGTCTGGAATATAGGTGGCCACATTGGGGTAAAATGTTTTTAGGTACGAACTGACCAACGCCACGCTCGTGGTGCCATCTACGTCGTAATCGCCATACACCAGAATGTTCTCCCCGACAGAAATAGCCCTTTCAATTCGGGTAACGGCCGCTTCCATATCGCGCATTAGGAACGGGTCGTGAAGTTCGTCCAGCGATGGCCTGAAAAATTTCTTGGCTTCCTCGAATGTTTCTACCCCGCGCTGAATTAGCAGCGAGGCGATTACCGGGTCGACATTTAGTTGTTTTGAAAGGCTCCTCACTTTTTCAACGGGAGGTTTTGGGGCCATGGTCCAGCGCATATTTATTTCCTGTGAAATTAATCCTATCTCTAATGCGAAATTTTGCTTCGTAACACACCTAGCTGCTAGGTACAAAGGGGAGCCGATAAATATAAAAATTAGATTTCTCTTGAACGAAAAATTGAAAATAATTCTTACTTTTAAATACTCCCCCATAATAGAAACCTTCTAAAACAATTACCATGGCGAAAATTACCCTTGGACTTTTATTGGCATTCGTTTGCGTTACCGCTACTTGGGCGCAGGACGGATCTCCCGACATTTCCTTCGGCAATGGGGGAACAGTACAGACCGACATTAATAATGAATACGATGTTGCCTATAGCATAGCCGAACACAACGGTGGCCTGTTAGTAGGTGGGACCGCCGAGGTAAATAATATTGAATATCCGGCGCTTGTACGATACCTTGAGGATGGAACAATAGATACCTCATTTGGCGACAACGGAGTGCTACTCGGCACGGAAACAGGAAGTGCCGGTCCCTACATATTTGTAACCGAGCACGAAAATAACACGATATTGGCCGGAAATTATGTCAATTTCCAACAGCAGCTTACCCGTTTCCTGCCGAACGGGGCGCTCGATACCAATTTTGGTAATAACGGGGCATTGCTCGCCTTGGCCGACAACCAATTGGGCACTCCCGCGGTCCTCAATGACAACAAAATACTAGTGGTAACCGTAGGCGACCAGAGCGGGGAGCTTCAACTCGTTTCGCAGCGCTACCTTGCTAATGGCACCAACGATATTTCCTATGGTTCTAACGGAATTGCCACCGCGTCGGTCGGGCTCGCTACCTCGGGAACAATTTCCAAGGTTTTAGTCGGCGTGGACAATTCTCTCTTCGTTATTCTGAATTCGTTCCTTACCCAAGCAGGTGGCTATCAAATAGTAAAACTTGACGCAAGTGGAGAGATTGACTCCAGTTATGGCAATTTGGGGGTGGCAACCACTTTGGTAGATCCAGACTTTACATTGATATCGGCAACTCTTTATCCCGACGGGAAGGTGGCTCTCTTAAGCTCGAAGTATTTTATGAACCCGGACAGATATGAAACCGAAATCGCCCAACACTTACCGAATGGGCAACCCAATACCGCATTTGGCTCGCAAGGAATACTAGGTATTCCAGATAATAATTTGACTGTTTTTACAATTACAGCGCAACCCAACGGAAGATTGCTGCTTTACGGAGAACTTACCGATTTCTTCGAGGGGGGCGGCCCAACCTATCTTAAGCGTTATTTTGAAAATGGCGCTATCGACCCGAGCCTTTCTATCGATACCGAGCTGAATCCGGAGTATTTTGCAAGTACGATGCTCTTGCAAGAAGACGGTAAGATTGTATGCCTAGGCACCTCTGCCTGGTACAATGGCGATCCCGATTTTATTATCGAACGGTATTCAAACGACCCATTGGGGCTAGTCGAGCGCCTAACCGGCTCTATTTTTGTCTCGCCAAATCCTTCTGCCGGAATATTCAACATTTCCTTTCAGGAAGTTGATGCGCATGACCAGCCGTATAAAATTTATGATATTACCGGAAAAACTATAAAAACAGGTCTGATTTCTACGCAGTATACTTCCGTAGATATTTCAGAAATGGCCGCTGGCGTCTATTTCCTAAATATTCAGGGAAGCGTATTTCGCCTTCTGAAAATTTAGGTGTCGAATCAAATTCATTTTTTGAAAGAGGGTTTTAAAACCGTATTTTCGAAGCTCTCTTAACTTCATATACTATGCCCTTAGTTACCCCGTTGTCCGCAAATCACGATACCGAAACCCAAGAATTGGCCGAATTTTTCAATGAAACCTTAGGATTTTGCCCTAATAGCGTCCTAACTATGCAACGACGGCCCGCTATTAGCAAGGCCTTTATCAACCTCAACAAGGCCGTAATGGCGAATGAAGGACGGGTGACCTCGGCCCTCAAGCGCATGATTGCGTGGGTAAGCAGCAACACCACCGGTTGCCGCTACTGCCAGGCGCACGCCATTCGTGCTGCCGAGCGCTACGGCGCCCAGCAGGAACAGCTTGATAATATCTGGGAATATCGCACCCACCCCGCCTTTAGCGAGGCCGAGCGGGCCGCACTCGATTTTTCGCTCGCTGCCAGTCAGGTTCCCAATGCCGTAGACTCAAAAATTGAGGAACGACTGCAGCACTATTGGGACGAGGGCGAAATCGTTGAAATGTTGGGTGTAATCTCCCTGTTTGGATATCTTAACCGATGGAACGATTCTATGGGAACTTCAATTGAAGAGGGTGCCGTGCAAAGCGGCGATCGCTATTTGAGAAAGCACGGTTGGAACAGTGGGAAGCACGGTTAGGAAATCATTTCAGCAATTGGCTAATGGTCTGTTGTAAATTAGGAACAATTTCCGATTCAAACCACGGGTTCTTACTGAGCCAAAATCGATTTACCGGTGACGGGTGCGGCAACGGCCACACCTTCGGAAGAAAATCTGTATAATTCCTTACCTTATCAGTTAAGTTACGTTTATCCTCGAACAAATAATAATTAGCCGCATACGCACCAATAACCAATTGAAGACGTGCGTTGGTAAATTTTGAAAAGAGGCTCTCGTGCCAGGTGGGAGCGCATTCTGGCCGTGGAGGCAGATCTCCCGACTTGCCTTTTCCTGGATAACAAAATCCCATGGGCACGACCGCAAAATTATCGGGATTGTAAAAAACCTCATCGTCTACCCCCAGCCATTCCCGTAATTTTTTTCCACTTTGGTCATTCCAGGCAATGCCAGATTCGTGTACTTTTCTTCCCGGTGCTTGGCCTATTAGTATAATTTTCGATTGTCGGGTGGCGGTCACAATGGGTCGGGGCCCGAGGGGTAAGTGCGATTCGCAGAGCGTACAAGTTCGTATTTCCTTCAATAACCGTTGCATTATGGCGCTCCCTTAACTACTACTACCAGTTCGCCCTTGGGGGGTTTAGTTTCAAAATGTGCAATAATATCTGAAATGGTGCCGCGGACGGTTTCCTCGTGTAGCTTTGATAGTTCCCTAGATACCGAAATTTGGCGATCTGTTCCGAAATATTCGGAAAAATGACCCAAGGTTTTTACCAGTTTATGAGGCGATTCGTAAAATACCATGGTGCGGTTTTCCTCTGCCAACGAGCGCAGTCGCGTTTGCCTACCCTTCTTAACGGGCAGGAATCCTTCAAATACAAACCGGTCGTTCGGCAAGCCACTGTTTACCAGCGCAGGCACAAAGGCGGTAGCACCGGGCAGGCAGTCTACCTCAATTCCGGCCTCCACGCACGCACGCGTTAGCAAAAAGCCCGGATCGCTAATGGCCGGGGTCCCCGCATCGCTAATGAGCGCTACGGTTTCGCCATTTTCGATTCGCCTAACGATACCCTCGACCGTCTTGTGTTCGTTGTGCATATGATGGGATTGCATAGGCGTGGCAATATCATAATGCTTCAATAATTTACCACTGGTACGCGTATCTTCGGCGAGAATGAGCCCGGCCCCTCGAAGTACCTCCACCGCGCGAAAGGTTATATCTTTCAGGTTGCCTATGGGCGTGGGAACCACGTATAATTTTCCCATAAAAGAGTAGCGTTTAAGGAATGTTAGTTGAAGCGTTTTTCAATGGCGCTCATGAATCGATCTACGTATTCGTCTTTGTTCAACCAATAGTTGTAATCGGGCTTGACCTTGCCCTTGATGAACGATTCTGCCTCGGAAAGTGAATTTTTCGTATTGATTTGCGAAAGCACCCGTGTGTAGTCTTCAGCGTTGCCATCAAACAGGTGTTTTATAAATGCCAACCGGTCGTTTAGACCAATGTTCAAGCCCTTGTTTACGGCATCGTTCAACGATTTCGGCTTCTCATCGTTGGCCAGCTCGGCCACCCTGGGCGTGGTAGATTGAGGTTGCGACGGTTTTGCCGGCGCCGATTCCTTTCGTTCGAACGTTGGGGTTTGCTGGTAGTTGGAGGCAAACTCCTCTAAATCGTTTTTTGTTATATTTTTCTTCGGAAGCACTTCCTCCAGCAGCTCGCCAATACGTTGTGACTCTTCGGGCATTTGCGCCACGAGATCCTTAATCTTTTCCATCAGGGGTTCCACTAGGTCTTCCTTGTGGTCTGGCTGCGGTACCGGTTCAGGCTCGCTGAACCAATTTTGCTCGCGAAAGCTTTTCGAGTCGAAAGACTCTGCACCGTTCTCCACGGTTTCGCCCAATAATTGGTTTTCCAGGTGGCGAAGCACCACCAACCGTTCATGAAGCTTTACGACGGTACGAATAATTGCCTGGGTATCGAAAGCTCTATTTTCCGACCCAAGTTGCTGTGCCAATTGCTGTATTTCCTTTTGAAGTTGCTTCTTCATAACTTTTTTAGAGTGTATCGGTTCTGTGCTGTTTTGTTTTGTTAAATTTACGCATCCTATGTGTAAACGTCAAGGAATTCCGTTTTATTCTAAACTCAAAGTATGTTTCTCGAGAACACCGTAAATCAGAAAGAACAATTTGGCTGGATAGAGGTCATTTGCGGCTCTATGTTCTCGGGAAAGACAGAGGAGCTAATACGCAGACTGAAACGGGCGAAGTTTGCGCGGCAACGGGTCGAGATTTTCAAACCGGCTATCGACACACGGTATGATGACGACAAGGTAATCTCGCACGACAGTAATGAAATTCGCTCCACCCCGGTTCCAGCAGCGGCCAATATTCCTATTTTGGCAGACGACTGCGACGTGATCGGGATTGATGAGGCACAATTTTTCGATGATGAGATCGTGAAGGTGTGCAACGACTTGGCCAATAGGGGGATGCGCGTTATCGTGGCGGGCCTCGATATGGATTTTAAGGGGAACCCCTTTGGCCCCATGCCGGCCCTGATGGCAACGGCCGAGTATGTTACCAAGGTACATGCAGTTTGCACGCGTACGGGCAACTTGGCGCATTTCAGTTTTAGAAAGGCACAAAGCGACGATCTTGTACTCCTAGGGGAAACAGAAGAATACGAACCCCTTAGCAGAGCTGCCTATTATAAGGCCGTACTGCGCGAAAAAGTCAAGAAACTAGAAGTTACCGATGCCGAAAAGGTCGCTGCGACCGTCCCAACGAAGAAAGAGGGCAAGCAAGCCTAAACCTATGCCAGAAACCCAAGAAACCGTTCTCGAAATCAACTTAGATGCCCTTGGGCATAATTATCGATACCTCACGTCCAAAATTCGGCCCGAAACCAAGGTTCTCGCCGTGGTAAAGGCCTTTGGGTACGGCAGTGACGCCGTGGCCGTGGCCGAAGAACTTGCGCAGCTGGGCGCTTCGTACTTCGGAGTGGCCTATACCAGCGAGGGACTTGTCTTGCGAAAGGGTGGAATAAATACGCCCATCCTCGTGTTGCACCCGCTTCCGGCAAATTTCGATCTTGTGGTACAGTCCTGCCTAGAGCCCAGTATCTATTCGGAAAAGATGCTGGATGGCTTTATCGCCTATGCGGAAAAGAACAATTTGAAGGAATATCCCATCCACTTGAAATTCAATACTGGATTGAACCGTCTTGGCTTTTCAGAAAACGATGTGGCGACGATTTCAGAAAAAATAAAGGCCACCAATGCGGTTACGGTGCGTTCGGTCTTTTCGCACCTAGCTGCGAGCGAGGACCTATCGGAAAAAAACTATACGGAAGGGCAATTGGAAAAATTTCGAAGTATTTCCGAAGCAATATCGCAACTGTTGGGGTACCGTCCTATGCGTCACACGCTAAACACATCGGGAATCATCAACTTTCCCGAATCACAATACGAGATGGTAAGAACGGGTATTGGGCTGTACGGTTTCGGCAACAATGTCTCAGAAAACGCAAATCTTAGGCCCATTGCCACGCTAAAAACGGTCATTTCGCAGCTGCATGAGATCCAGGAGGGCGAATCGGTAGGCTATAACCGGGCCTTTAAAGCGCCACGCAGGATGCGCACCGCCACGCTACCCATTGGCCACACCGACGGGATTAGCCGTGCCTACGGTAACGGTACCGGGTGGGTTACCATCAAGGGGAAGAAAGCCGCGCTGGTGGGGAATGTATGTATGGACATGATAATGGTAGATGTAACCGATATCCCCTGTATAGAGGGCGATGAGGTAATTGTCTTTGGTGAGAAAGCTACCGCCGAAGCGCTTTCGAGGGCCATCGGCTCGATTCCGTATGAATTGTTGACGGCTATTTCGCAACGGATAAAACGTGTCATTTGTCGAAAATAATTAGTGTTCCGGTAGAAATTTTTCTCGTGGTTTTTGGAATTCCGTACCTTGGGCAGAACTAACTTATAATCCATACAAGATGCTAAAAGAATTCAGAGATTTTATTATGACTGGCAATGTAATCGATCTTGCCGTGGCCGTTATCCTAGCAGGGGCCGTTGGCATGGTGGTTACAGGATTTACCAACGATATCATGATGCCCATTGTGGGCCATTTTGTGGGCGGGGTAGATTTTGCCGATCTAAAAATCGTACTCTCCGAGGCCGAACTGGGCCTAGACGGCGCCGTCCTTGAACCCGAGAATGCCATTATGTGGGGGAAATGGGTAAACGCTATCATAAACCTTATAATCGTTGGGTTTGTATTGTTCCTCATAGTGAAAGCCTACAACTCCACGAAAAAGAAAGAGGAGCCAAAGCCCGAAACGCCCAAGGGACCAACCCAGGAAGAACTTTTAATTGAAATACGGGATGAGCTCAAAAGGCAAAACCGATAAAACGAACGCTTCCGCATACTAGGGAAGAGCCGCTACACTGCGAAGTTTAACCAAACCCTCCCGGGTATACCGCGGAGGGTCTTTTTTTGGAACTTATTTTCAGATAAAGCAAGGGCTATATTGTATTTTTGATGCCAAATTTATATGTGTTATGAAAGTAGCCCTGGTTGGTGCCACCGGAATGGTAGGCGAGGTAATGCTCAAACTGCTCGAAGAGCGAAATTTTCCCGTTGACGAATTATTGCTGGTCGCATCAGCGCAATCGGTGGGAAAGGAAATTTCCTTTAGGGGAACAATACATACGGTTATTTCGATGCAGGCCGCAATAGATGCAGCCCCCCAACTGGCACTATTCTCGGCCGGGGGCGATACCTCCCTGCAATGGGCCCCTGCGTTTGCCGAAGTGGGCACCACGGTTATAGACAACTCATCTGCCTGGCGAATGGATCCTTCCAAAAAACTAATCATACCCGAGATTAATGCGCACACGCTCTCAAGGAAAGACAAAATTATTGCCAATCCCAATTGTTCAACCATACAGTTGGTCATGGCCTTGGCACCGCTTCATCGAAAATATAAGATGAAACGCGTAGTAGTCTCTACCTACCAATCGGTTTCCGGTACCGGCGTAAAGGCAGTCCAGCAACTTGAGAATGAGATTCGGGGCGAAAAGGGCGCTATGGCATATCCATATGCCATTCATAAAAATGCCCTTCCGCATTGTGATGTCTTTGAGGAGAATGGCTACACGAAGGAAGAAATGAAACTGGCCAGAGAGCCACAAAAAATATTGAACGACCGCAGTTTTGCCGTAACCGCCACCGCGGTTCGAATTCCCACGGCCGGTGGGCATAGCGAGGCGGTAAACGTGGCTTTTGAACAGGACTTTGAACTTGCGGAAGTGCGAAGATTACTGCACGAGGCGCCGGGCATCATCCTTCAGGACAATCCCGAGACAAATACATACCCAATGCCGATGTACGCGCATGGAAAGGACGATGTGTTCGTAGGAAGGCTTCGCAGGGACGAGAGTCAGCCCAACACGTTAAACATGTGGATCGTGAGTGACAACCTTCGCAAGGGCGCAGCGACCAATGCCATCCAGATTGCCGAGTATCTTGTGGAGAACAAGCTAGTCTAGGACTTGAAGGTGATTGGGGTAGATATTTGAAATAAAAGGAATGTGGTTATTTTCCCTATCTTTAATTGCGAAACGCGAACCTTCCATTTATGAATTCTACCTTTACCAAGATACTGCGTATAGTGCTGGGCATTGGCCTCATTGTTTTTGGCACCAACAAATTTATCGGGTTCATACCCGCACCTGAATTTCCGGAAGATGCCTCCCAATTTATGGCTTCGCTTAGGGCCACCGGGTATGTGCTCTATGTGGTAGGTATCCTAGAAGCTTTTGTGGGTTTTTTGTTGTTGCTCAATAAATGGGTGCCCTTCGCCCTACTCCTTCTGTCACCAATTGCGCTAAATATTCTACTGTTCCATCTCTTTCTGGACCTGCCCGATATTGCCCCCGCGTTGATAATCGCATCGATTAATGCCATACTAATATATAAGTATTGGCGCTTGTATAGGCCGTTGTTTCAATAATAAGTCTGATGGCTCGAAAATAGCGCACAATGCGTTCTAGCCTTGGGGGTAATTTAGTACCTTTAATTTTCCGATAAAAACACAAATCAGCACAAAGATGAAAAATCTATTACCCCTCTGTATGTTTGCCCTTATTTTTGTGGGCTGTAACGACAAACCCGAAAACGAAGCATATATAGTGACCTATCCCGAAACAAAGAAAGTAGATACCGTCGACACATATTTCGGCACCGAGGTGGCAGACCCCTATCGGTGGCTTGAAGATGATATGAGTTCCGAAACGGGCGATTGGGTAAAAAGGCAAAACGAGGTTACCCATAACTACCTAGATAAAATTCCGTTTCGAAAGGACCTGAAACAGCGATTGGAAACCCTATGGAACTACGAGAAAATTGGGGCCCCGTTCAAGGAGGGAGAATATACCTATTTCTATAAAAACGACGGACTTCAAAACCAGTACGTAGTGTACCGCTACAAAACCGGGGAGGACCCCAGCACCGCTGAAATTTTCCTCGATCCTAACACGTTTAAGGAAGATGGTACTATTTCGTTGGGCGGACTCAGTTTTTCAAAGGACGGTTCGAAGGCTGCCTATAGTATTTCCGAAGGCGGAAGCGATTGGCGCAAGGTTCTCGTAATGGATGCAGAGACTAAGGAAATTACCGAAGACACCCTGGTGGATATCAAATTTAGCGGCCTCTCATGGAAAGGTGACGAAG
>NZQO01000159.1 GCA_002693605.1 Flavobacteriaceae bacterium | reverse complement strand
GGATAATCGCCGTTAACCGGCACGCCACCTTGTGAATCCCACATCCCGATAGTGGGCCCGGCACTGTGGCCGTATGTCCCTAGCGGGTGCGTGTAAATCGACGGGCGCAATCCCTCCGCTTTGGCCTCTTTCAGCGATTTTAGCAAAATCTGGTTGCCCGTTTTTCCGGTTTCATAGTTATTGGTAAGGATATCCTGCACCCTATTCCCTTTTTCGAAAGCATCCTGCAGGTATTGGGGTACGTCACGTTCCCCCTCTTCCAGCACATAGGCATGCTGCTGGCAATCGGTATTCAGGCCAATGTAGGTTATACCAAAATCGCAATGTAGCAAGTCTCCACGGCGTATCACCTCATCTTTCTTTGCCTTACTGAACGATTCTATATGACTTTTCAGGGCTTCGGAACTGCGCTGTACGTCAACGGTGGGATGAAACCAGGTTTCCAGTCCCATATCGGTAACCTTCTGGCGCATAAACCACACTACGTCATCGGTCGTGGTAACGCCGGGTGTAATTACCTTAGAAGAAAACGCCTCATCGATGATGCCGTGCGTTACCGCCACGAGGGTATTGTAGAGTTCCATTTCCTTTTCAGTGCGGGTTTCAATCCACCCTATCGCTAGCTTTTCAGCAGAAACAAGACGGTCTTCATATTTCTTCGGAAGCGCTTCCTTTAGTTCCTCATAATCGGTTTTTACCAAACCATCGGCAATTCCGAAGTGCTCTGAAGTATTAATGCCAATTTTCTCGGGGTTTCGCTCCTCGATAATTTCTACCAAGCGCGCCCATTGGTCGGGCTGCTTTTCCTTATCCCACGCAGAGACGATGTTCTCGCCCACGTCATAGCGCGCAACTGCCAATTTCTCGATCGTGTTTTTTTCCTTGTTGCGGTAAAATACCAAAATTGTCCTTCTGCGTGCGTTGAGCCATAATGCTGGCAACATCGTACGCATAACGGGGTCTTCGTTATATTCCCTTGAAATTACAAGCCACATATCAATATCGGCCCTGTCCATTAGCTGCGGAAGCAGGTTGTTGAAACGATCGGCCAAGAGCTCGTCCTTCAACGTTGCGCGATCGCGCTCGGGCAGAATTTGTGAAACGGCTGAAACAGAGATGAATAAAAATAGAATGAAGGTAGCATGTCGCATAGGTTGAATTTTAAGATGGCTAAATGTACAAATCGCGCCGCAATGGAACCATTTATTTGTATTTCCTTAACATTTGTATGACGTCGTTGCGCTTCACCTTTCCTGTTTCGGTATACGGAAACTCTGAGACCGTGTAAATGCGCTTCGGTTTCTCGTAGGGATGGAGCGTGGCAAATGCCTGGGCATAATTTGGAAGAAGTGCCTCGTCCCTTTTCTCGAGGATCAAAATGATGCGCTCTCCTAGCGCTTCATCTATTTCCGAGGCAATTATAAACGGATAGGTGATGTGCGCGGCAAGCTTTTCCTCTACCTTTTCGGGAAAAACCTTTACTGCCCCGCTGTTAATGACGTTGTCGTACCTTCCCAACCATTCAAACGAAGTGGCACTTATAAGCTTTACGACATCGTTGGTAACAATATCTTCCTCGATGATGCCGGGAGCTTGAATGCGCAGGCAGTTGCGGGTGTCTACGGAAAATTTTACGGTAGGAAGTGCCGAGAACACCTCGGTACGGGCCGGGCCGTTAATGCGCCTAATGGCAATGTGGGTAACGGTTTCGGTCATCCCGTACGTTGCAAAGGCCTCGGTAGGTACGTGTTGTAATTTCTGTTCCAAGTCTGAGGTGATGGGCCCGCCGCCTATAATCAATTTCTTCACTTTTTTTAAAGCCGGGAGCGAGAAATACACTTGGTAGGGAACCATCGCCACGAAATCGTAATCGTTATCGTACTGTGTAAGGGCGTCTTTTTCGGGCGCTACTACATGTAACTGCCAACCCAATACCATTGCCCTAACGAGCATCATTTTGCCCGCTATGAAGTTAGCCGGAAGGCACAACAGGGCCGATGTATTTTCGCCTAGCTTAAAGTAGGTAGCAGTCGCCCTAGCGCTATGTATCATCGCGCTTTTTGAAAGGGATATTTTTTTAGGCTTTCCTGTTGAACCCGATGTTTTTACTAGTATGTGGGTATCGGGGCCGAGCCACTTTTCCAAAAATTTTCCCATGTGAATCTCGTAGTCATCGCCGTGGTCCTTCAACTTTTTCGCAAAGTGCAGCAACTCATCGGCCGACTCGTAGTGGAGTCCGTTGAAGGTAAATGATGGATGGAATAGTTGCACGGGGTTGGATTTGCTTAATGCTCTATTACGGGTGGCTCTTCAGCTTGTATAACCGGCGCCTCGACCGTTCCGAACAATTTATTTTTCCAGTCCGACCATTTGTAGCGCCAGGCGAAAATGGCAATGAATATGGGGTACATAATCAATACGGGAACCAATACATCGACGCCAGCGGTAGGGTTGGAAATATCCTTGAAGATCGAGTGGGTTTGGAAAACGGTCCAGTCGGCCGTGACGAGTAGCGCAGCGATAAGATTATTGCCAGCGTGAAAGCCCAGGGCCAACTCCATTCCTTCATCCATGAGCGTAATAATTCCCAACAAGAACCCGGTACCGATGTAGTATACCATTATAATATTTCCCAGCTTTTCCACTTCGGGATTGAAAAAATGGAGCCCCCCAAAAACAATCGAGGTAACTAGTAACGGAACCCATTTATTCTTGGCAATAACCCCAAGACCTTGCATAAGGTAGCCACGGAAAAGATATTCCTCGAAACTGGTTTGCAACGGAATCATCAATACCGAGATCAATGCCAAAATTAAAAAAGGTCCCCATTGAAACTGCACCACATAATCATCTGGGTTGCTAAAATAATCGATTAGGGTAAGCACCACGGTAACAATGGCAATTAGGCCAAAGGCGAACCAGATTCTACCCCAATCGGTTTTCCTTCGGCTCGTGGTCAAGCTAGTAAAAGTTTGCCTATGAAGATATCTCACTATTAAATAAAGGGCACCAAGGCCTATGGCAAAGCTCAACAACATTAGGAAGAGCGTGAGATTCGAGTCTAGCACCGTCATCAGTTTGGCGGGGTCCTCAAGATCGGATAGGTTACCATTGGAACTCATAACCTTGAGACCGGCTATCACGGCGAAGGGAATGGCCCCAAGTTGCGAAGCCAGAAAAATAACAAAGACCCCAATGGCGTAGCGCCACCAATCGTGCAGGTAATAAAATGCTTGCTTTATGTACATAGATTCTTGTTTAATTTTCAGGAAAGTACCGCCAAGTTCCAATTGCCATCGCGGTTATATTTTATTTTTCCTCGACTTACCTCTAGTGGCGACGGGATATTATTCGTGTACAAGCCCCCAGTGCCCAATCCTTGCGGCAATTTACTATTTTTTGTATAGGTATATTGTGAAATTGCGTTTAATCCTACGTTGCTCTCAAGCGCCGAGGTTATCCACCACTGCGCGTCCTGCGTCTCGGCAATTTCAATCCATTGGTCGGTGCCACGGAAACCTCCAACCAAACTTGGCTTTAAAATAATATACTGCGGAAGGATATGCTGGAGCAGTTTTTCCTTTTCATCCAACGAGGTGACCCCAATTAGCTCCTCGTCCAGTGCGATAGGTAGGGGCGAATCTTCACATAATCGCGCCATTTCGTCCTTTTGTCCGGGGGCAATGGGCTGTTCGATAGAATGAATGTGAAATTGAGAAAGTTTATTTAGTTTCTCTCTCGCCTCTGCGGCCGAAAAAGCGCCGTTGGCATCTACCCGAATTTCAATTTCGCCCGTCGAAAAGTTCCTGCGTATCAATTTTAACAAGTCGAGCTCAGCATCAAAATCAATGGCCCCAATCTTTAATTTTATACAGGAGAAACCGGCTGATATCTTTTCTGAAATCTGTTTCTTCATAAACCCCTTATCACCCATCCACACCAACCCATTGATCGGTATTTCTGCCGTGCCGTTTGAAAATTCAGAAGGGAAAATCTCGAAGGGGTCTTTCGCGCCTAACGATCGAAATGCCGTTTCCACCCCAATCTGGATGGAAGGGTAGTCTGCCAGCGCATCGTAAAGCGCCTGTTCGCCCAAGTGTATGTTCCGGCACGTCCATTTCAGCTTGTCCTCATAATCGGGCCTATCGTCACTACTTAGGCCGCGCAAAAGACCGCACTCGCCAATTCCGAAGCGATTGCCCTGCTGCAGCCGCAAAAACCACGTCTCCTTGGTTTTAAGGATACCGCGTGAAGTGCCGCTGGGCCTTTTGAAATTCAATATATATTTTTGGTAGGTGGCGTTTACATCCATAGAAAGTCAAGGGCTAAAGTTCAATACTTTCGCCTATTTCCAGCAACATAAGGTCTTTGTTTGCGTCATAAAATTTCCGCTTGGCCTCTTCGTGGTCAATTTCTATGTACCCAAAAGTATCGAAGTGTACGCCCAAAATTTTATCACATTCTACAAAATCACTGGCGAGAATGGCATCTTCAATTCCCATCGTGAAGTTATCGCCAATAGGCAGGATCGCCAAATCGAGCTTAGTTCGCATCGGGATTAGTTTCATATCCATAGTGAGTGCGGTATCTCCCGCGATGTAGATGTTCTTATGCTCACCCTCGATAATAAAACCGCCCGGCTGACCCCCGTAACTACCATCGGGAAAGGAGCTGGTGTGAATAGCATTGACGTATTTTACGTACCCAAAATCGAATTGCCAGCCACCGCCGTGGTTCATGGGGTGTACCTCTATGCCTTTTTCTTCGTAATGATTGGCAATCTCGTAGTTGCTGACGATCGTGGCACCGGTATTCTTGGCAATTGCCTCGGCATCCAGTGTGTGGTCCTGGTGCGCGTGGGTTAGCAGGATATAATCTGCCTTCAGGGTATTTATATCAACCTTATCTTTTGAAAGGTCGTTGCCCGTTATAAATGGGTCTACCAGTAAGTGCTTTCCCCCTACCTCGATGGCTAGGGTATTTTGTCCGTAAAATGTAATTTTCATGAGTGGCTATTTTTCCTTAAATATAATCTTTAAAGTAGATAACGGCAAATAGCAATACGGAAAACAGGAAAGTGCTGAGCGCCACTTTTTTCAACTCGGGGTCCAGCAAGGCTGGCGATGTGTTGCGAAATACCACCTTAATATTATGAAAAAGGGGCAGGAACGCAAGTAACGGCAGAAACCTCATCCAGCCATTACCCATGAGGAACGTATAGATCATAGCCGCTGCGAAGGCGAGCAATACCAATAGCGTATGGTAGAGCTTGGAGGTTTTCTCGCCCAATAATACCGCCAACGTATTTTTATTTACCCGCGCATCGGGTATCCTATCGCGCATATTGTTCAAGTTGAGCACTGCAGCGCTCAGGAGGCCAATGGTAAGTGCCGGCAATACGATAAAATCGCCCAGATGTTGCGCATAGAGGAAATAACACCCCATAACACCCAACAGCCCAAAAAATAGGAATACGAAAACATCACCCAAGGCCCGGTAACCATAGGCCTTACTTCCTACCGTATAGGTGATGGCCGCGATAATGGCCGCAATTCCCAGATTGAAAAATAGGAATGAAAGCAGGAAATTCTCGTTTCCGAAGGCGACGAAGATGAGCAGGGTGGCTACCAACAACGTAAGTACTGCGGTGATGCCCATCCCCCATTTTAACTCACTCGCCGATAGCAATCCGCTCTGCATGGCCCGGCGGGGGCCAATTCGCTCGGCATTGTCGGTTCCCTTAACGCCATCGCCGTAGTCATTGGCAAAGTTTGAAAGAATCTGAAATCCCAAAGTAGTAAGTAACGCCAATATGAATATCGTTGCCGAAAATTGCCCGCTTGCCACAGCAGCGGCACTTGCAGTGATTATTCCAGATACCGATAGCGGCAGGGTGCGCAGCCGGGCGGCGGAAATCCATGCTCGAAATTTAACCATGTTCAATTATTTATGAGCGCAAAAATACGGTATAAAATAAAATTGGTTACCCCTTTGAAAATTTCATTGGATTTAGATTTAACCCTCATCTAACTTAGCCCGTGCCATACCCACTGCGGTTACAGAAATTTGCTTAGCTTTAGCTGCTTTAACCTATACAAAAAATTTATGGTTACTTCCTACCACGCCGGCCTACTGCTGCTTCGCCTGGGATTCTCGGGACTGATGCTCACCCACGGCCTACCTAAGTTACTAAGGGCCCTACAGGGAAATCTTGAATTTGGCGATCCTCTTGGTCTCGGCCCTACCCTCTCCCTACTGCTCGTTATTATCGGGGAGGTTATTTGCCCACTATTGATTATCGTGGGGTGGAAAACCCGTTGGGCGGCCATACCCACCATAATAACTATGGCGGTCGCTGCTTTCGTTGTTCACGGGAATGACCCCTTTGGCCAAAAGGAAAAAGCACTGCTCTATCTTGTTGCGTTCATTGTCATCGCACTAGTTGGGCCGGGACGATACTCCTTCGACCGGTCGTAGCAATCGGTGTAGATAATTTCCCCTTAACTGAAAATCTTGAAGAGTAGCTCGTTCAGCAATTCACCGTCACTAGCGCTGGCAGAGCCGACGCCTTTCGCCTTTACATCGGCCATACGAATGTCGTGTATAATGGCACCCACTTTTTTCATGGAATAATTTCGTGCAGCCATTTCATAGTCCTTTATGAAATAGGGCGTAATACCAAGGTCCTTTGCAGCATTGCCTTTTGAAGGTAATGCATGGTACATCAACACTTTCGAAAAGTACATGTAAAGAATGGCTGTGGTCATTAACAATGGATGGTTGCTGGAGTTCTGGCCGAAGTATTTAGCAATGGCAAACGCTTTTTTTATATTTCGCGACCCAATGGCGTTTTGGAGCTCAAAATTATTGAAGTCTTTGCTAATGCCGATATTCTCCTCAACAATTTGTGGGGTTATCTGTTGGCCGGGCCTTATAATTACCTCCAGCTTTTCCAGCTCTTTCATGATCTTTCCCAAGTCGTTCCCCAGAAATTCGGTGAGCATCAACGATGCCTTGGGCGTAATGCTATACCCTTTTTTAGAGAGTACATCGGTTATCCACCGCGGCACCTGGTTGTCGTACATTTTCTTGCCCTCAAAATAAACCCCGTGCGATTTGATGTGCTTGCCAAGCGACTTCCTTCCATCGAGTTTCTTGTGCTTATAACAAAGCACCAATACAGTCGTTGGCTGCGGGTTTTGGGCATACGCCCCTAGATTGTCTATAGTTCGGGACAGATCCTGCGCTTCTTTCACGATAATTACTTGCCGCTGGGCCATCATAGGATATCGCTTTGCGTTGCTTATAATATCCTCTACCTCGGCGTCGCGACCGTATAAAACCATTTGGTTGAAACCCTTCTCATCTTCGGACAGTACCGTTTTTTCGATATATCCTGAAATCATATCGATGTAGAAAGGCTCCTCGCCGGCGAGGAAGTAAATGGGCTTTATATTTCCTCGTTGTATGTCTAAAATTATAGCTCTCGCGGTATCCAACGACATAAAAAAACGGGTGGTTTATAGGTTTGTAAGGGTACGATTTATACTTTTACGCAGAT
>NZQO01000158.1 GCA_002693605.1 Flavobacteriaceae bacterium | reverse complement strand
CAAGAAAAGGGAACAATTTGGCCGGCCAATTGCCTCCTTCCAACTTATACAGAATCATTTGGTGGAAATGGTCTCCAACCTAACCGCGATGCAGACCTTGTGCTTTCGCCTTTCGGAATTGCAAGATGAAGGCCTTCTTACCGATGAGCACGCCTCGCTCGCAAAGGTATTTTGTAGCATGCGCACCCGCGATGTGGTGAGCCGTGCCCGTGAGGTAATGGGCGGCAACGGTATTTTGCTCGAGTACGATGTGGCCCGCTTTGTCGCCGATGCCGAAGCCATTTACAGTTACGAGGGCACCAAGGAAATCAACTCGCTTATCGTGGGCCGTGCCATTACCGGGTACAGTGCCTTTGTGAGCTAGGGCGCGGGATTGGGAAGTAGCTCGTGGACTGCCTGTATTTCTTGTAGCACCTTTTCGGATAGCATCACCTTCGCGCTATCAATGTTTTCACTAAGTTGTTTTAAGGTCGTAGCCCCTATAATGGTGGAAGTCACAAAGGGTTGTTGCCGAATAAAGGCAAGTGCCATTTGGGTGAGGGACAATCCGTGCCGCTGGGCAATTTCTTGGTATTTTTCCGTAGCCTTGAACGCTCCAATTGTATGGTAGCGCGAATAATTGGGAAAAAGGGTTACCCGGGCCGCTTTCGGCATTGCCCAGTTCAAGTATTTTCCGGTTAGTTGGCCAAAGGCAAGGGGCGAATACGGCAAATATGCCAGATTTTCACGCAACAAGACTTCGGTAAGACCAATTTCGTCGCGGCGGTTCAACAGGTTATAGGCATTTTGAATGCTCACCATCTTGAGCCTTCCATTTCGAGCTTCCTCCATATACCGCATTGTACCGAACGGTGTTTCGTTGCTAAGGCCAACGTGCCTAATTTTTCCCTCCTTTACAAACCCTTCTAGCCTATCTAATATTTCCGCGAAATTATCTGCGTATCTTGAATCGGTTTCATACTGAAAATCGCGCACCCCAAATATGTTCACGGGGCGTTCTGGCCAATGCAGTTGATACAGATCGAGATAATCGGTCTGCAGGCGCGCAAGGCTTTTGTGCAAGGCATCTTCAATGGAGGCCTTGCTGAAATCCAGTTTGGTTCGTATATGCTGAAAGGACCTATTCGGGCCTGCTATCTTGGAGGCCAATATAATTTTACCTCGCTTGTTGGTTTGCTTTAGCCAAGAGCCGATAATACGCTCGGTACTGCCCTGTGACTCGGCGCGACCGGGCACTGAATACATCTCGGCGGTATCGATGAAATTCACCCCCTGCTCGATCGCATAATCCAACTGCGCGTGCCCCTCTGCTTCCGAATTTTGCTCGCCCCAGGTCATGGTGCCCAGGCAAATTTTGGAAACGGTAAGGTCTGTGTTCGGAAAATTAATGTACTCCATTATTAACTATTTATACCGCGTAGATGTCGGTTTTCTAGAGGTCATTCAGCAGTCGGTTAATCTCGTCCAATTTTGGGGTAAGCACAACCTCTATGCGGCGGTTCTTGGCCCGGCCCTCGGCCGTTTCATTACTTGCAAGGGGTGCATATTCACTGCGTCCAGCTGCTGTCAGGTTGTTCTTCGGAATTGCCGCGTTTTCGGTTAATATGGAAACGATGGAAGTGGCTCGCTTGGTCGAAAGGTCCCAGTTGCCTTCCAGCGCGCCATTACCCCCATAGGGAACAGTATCCGTATGCCCCTCGATGAGCACGGCAATTTCTGGGTTGGCGGCGAGGACCTTGCCCAAGGCCACGACCGCCTCCCGACCGCGACTGTTCACTGACCAACTACCACTCTCGAACAGTAGTTTATTCTCCATGGAAACGTAGACCTTGCCATCGCGCTGCTCAACCGTTAGCCCGTTGCCCTCGAAATTGGTTAGGGCCGCCGAAATGGCGTCCTTCAAGGCGCGCATCTTGGCATCTTTGGCCGCAATAATTCCCTCGAGCTCATCTACCCGTTGCGATCTTTTTGAAAGTTCCCGCTGCATCTGCTCAAGTCGCGCCTCCTCGGCGGCCAGGGCGCGTTCCTTTTCTTCCAACTGCACCAGCAGGGCACGATTTCGCTCCAAGTTCTCGATTAGGGCAGAGGAACTGTTGGCTTCCAGCGCATCGTACGATTGCTTTAACCGGGCGTAATTTTTCTCGCAGGCCGAGAGGTCCATGGCCAACCGGCTATTGTCGGCCTTCAACTGGGCTATTTCGTCTTTTAGAAGATCTACGGAATAAATCTTTCCTTCCGAAGAGGCATTGTCCAGTTGCGACATCAGGTTTTCGTTCTCTGCCTTCAGGGCGTTGTAGCGACCCTGAAGATCTTCGTATACTTTCGAGGAAACGCACGATGAGATTGTTACCGAGATAAAAAGAAGAAATACTGTTTTTCGTACCATATGGGATATTGCTTTAACTAAATTATAGGACTGACGCTCTTACAGAGCCAGTTCAACCAATAGCGGACAATGATCGCTGTGCTTGGCCTCTGGCAATATAACGGCTCTTTTCAAATTTTCTTGCAAGGGCGCTGCTACCATGTTATAGTCAATGCGCCACCCCTTGTTGTTATTGCGGGCATTGGCTCGATAACTCCACCAAGTATAGTGGTGCGGCTCTTTGTTGAAATGTCTGAAACTATCTATAAATCCACTATCTATAAAGTTTCCTAACCACTCACGCTCCACGGGTAAAAATCCGGAAACGTTGGCATTGCGAACGGGATCGTGAATATCGATCGCGCGATGGCAGATGTTATAGTCGCCGCAAATTACTAGGTTGGGAATTTCGGACTTTAGCTGGGTAACGTACGTCTGGAAATCGGCCATATAAGTCAGTTTGTGCTCTAACCTTTGAATGTTTGTCCCACTGGGAAGGTACAGGCTCATGACCGAGACGCCGTCGAAGTCGGCCCGGATATTGCGTCCCTCAGCGTCCATATATTCGATACCGGTGCCATAGGCGACGTTATTCGGTTTCATTTTCGAGAGGATAGCCACCCCGCTATATCCCTTTTTCTGGGCGCTAAACCAGTAATGATATGGGTACCCGGCCGCCTCGATGGCCTCGACATCTACTTGGTCTTTCGTGGCCTTGGTCTCTTGCAGGCAAACCAAATCGGGGTTTGCGCTCTGTAACCACTCGATGAATCCCTTTCGCATGGCCGCACGGATGCCATTTACGTTGTACGATATTATTTTCACACTGCTAAAATTTCAAAATGAATCTAATTCCTAAAACAGCAGGTTTTTTCTGGCCGAAATTTGACCACGGACCCGCTCCCTGCGAAAATAATCAAGTTTGTATTTTTATACCCGCTGATATAGGAAAGGTTTTCAGAAATTAGTCCACAAAATAAATTCGGTTGTTGTAAGTTGTATACTTGATGAGGGCACAGCTACTACTTTTATGCATGTTAATGGGATGGGCGGGTCTTTCACAGGACCTTTCCTCGACCCATCGAAACAAGAAAGTGGCCGTTGCCGATACTATTATAGTAGACACCCTTTCGCTGAACCCGGTGCGGTTTCAGATAAATGATACCCAGGGGAAATTGATCGACCCCGCGGCGTACCGTATGGACTTCGAGACCGGAAGGCTCTGGCTTAGCGATTCCCTTCGGCAGCGGATCGATTCCGTTTCCATAGCGTACACTCGATATCCTAATTTCCTGACCCGGAAGTATTTCACCTTCGATCCCAAGTTAATAGTCGAGAATACCGGAACGATTGACCGTCTCTACTCGTTGCAGGAGAGCAACACGCAGAATATTTTTACCCCTTTTGAAGGACTCAATACCGTGGGGAGCATTACCCGCGGCATTACCGTGGGGAACAACCAAAATGCCGTGGTTAACAGCGAGCTCGATTTGCAGATTACCGGCAAGCTTAGCGAAAAAGTAGCGTTGCGGGCCTCCATTCAAGATGCAAACATCCCCACCCAGCAAGGGGGGTATTCGCAGAGCCTGGACGAATTTGACCAAATCTTCATTGAACTCTTCAGTGACGACTGGCGCATTCGCGCCGGAGACGTCGACCTTAGTAATACCACTAGCTACTTCGCGAAGTTCAATAAAAAAGTGCAGGGCATCTCCCTGGGCGGCACCTTAACCCACGCCAATGGCTCAAAAACCAGCGCCTTTGCATCGGGCGCGTTGGTACGGGGCGTTTTTGCCCGCAGTGAGTTTGTAGGCACCGAAGGAAACCAAGGCCCGTATAAGCTGGTGGGGCCCAATGGCGAACTTTTCATCTTAATCGTTTCTGGTAGCGAGCGCGTTTACGTAAACGGCCTGTTACTGGAACGCGGCGAAAACAATGATTACGTAATCGATTACAACGCCGGCGAGCTCAAATTTAACCCCACCTACCCCATAACGAGCAATATGCGTATAGTAGTAGAGTACCAATATACCGATAGGAGCTACACGCGTTTTATTGGCTACGGAGGCGGTAATTTTTCTTCTGAAACATTAGAGCTTGGCGCTTACGCTTATACCGAGAGCGACGCCAAAAACCAGCCCCTGCAACAAAATTTGAGCGAAGAACAGGTAGCTATCTTGCAGGCCGCCGGCGACGACAGGCAAGATATGACCGCGCCTTCTGCAATACCGGATACGTTTTCTGAAAACAAGGTTCTATATAGGAAGGAAATTTTGAACGGGACCGAAATTTTCGTTTTCTCGAACAATCCCGAAGATGAGCTTTTTAGCGTTCGTTTCAGCCTGGTGGGTCCCAATATGGGAAACTATATCCTTAGCGAAACCTCGGCCATTAGCCAAATTTTTGAATATGTTCCCCCCATAAATGGCGTTCCACAGGGGAACTACGCTCCCATTGTTCGGCTTACGGCACCGGTTCAGTTGCAAATTGGGGGATTGAACGGAACGTACCGCCCTACCGATAGAACTAACATTGCCTTCGAGATTGCGGGCAGCAAAAACGACCTCAACCTCTTTTCGACCCTCGACGACAACGACAACGATGGTTTTGCTGCGCGATTGGCGGCGACGCAGAATATTTTGACCACAGCCGATACGCTGAAAATAGACGCCTTTGGCTCTGTCGATTTCGTGAACCGCGATTTTCGTACCATCGAGCGCCTTTATAATATCGAGTTTGCGCGCGATTGGAACCTTGTTAACCCCCTTGGCAACCAACGTTTTTTAATAGGGGGCGCCGAACTAACCCAGCCTGGGCTGGGCGGGGCTCGCTATGAATTTCAGAACTTGGACTTTTCCGAAAATTTTAGCGGGGTTCGCCACGTGCTGGCTTCGGCACTGAAAATTAAAAAATTGAGAATTTTAACCAACGGCAGTTACCTGAACAGTACGGGCGACTCGCTCGACTCCAAATTTACTAGGCTCGCAAATACCACTTCCTATTCATTCAAAAAATCCTGGGTAGGTGCAAAGGTGGGCCTAGAGGATAATACGGTGCGACGCGTGGCCAGTGACAGCCTTACACCGGTTAGTCAGCGCTTTTCGGAATACGAGGTTTTTTCGGGCATTGGCGACAGTACGGGAATATATGTATCCGGCGGATACCAATATAGGGTGAACGACAGTTTGCGCAACGGTGCGCTTAAGCGCGTAAATACCTCTAACACCTACTACGTAAAGTCGCGATTATTAAATACGGAGCGTTCACAGCTTTCCATCTTTGCCAATTACCGCGAGTTGAACTATACTAATGAAGATGGCGACCGTCGCGACGAACAATCCTTAAATTCGAGGATTTTGTACAACCAAAGTTTTTGGAACGGCGGAATTCGCTCCAATACCGCCTTGGAAACGAACAACGGGGTAATTCCACGACAGGAATTTACCTATGTTAAGGTAGATCCCGGACAGGGTATCTATACGTGGAACGATTACAACAACAATGGCATTCAGGAACTGGAAGAATTTGAGGTGGCGCAGTTCCAGGATCAGGCCGAATATGTCCGGATTTTACTGCCCAACCAGATTTTCCTGCGCATTCGGGAGAATAAATTTAGCCAGATATTAACGTTAAATCCACAGCAATGGTCGTCTAGTACTGGAATTCGGAAGACGATTTCGCAATTTTACAACCAAACCTCATTTATACTAGACCGCAAGGTTAGGCGCCGCAACGAGGTGTTCAAGATTAACCCCTTTGAGGATGGCGGCGACGACCAATTGGGGCTCTCGCTAAATTTCCGGAATATCTTGTTTTTCAACCGGGGGAAACAACGCTACACCACGAGCTATAACTTCATTTCAACCTCGAGTACCAACCTGCTAACCGTGGGACTGCAAGAGAGCACCCTACAGAGCCATCAGTTGAACTTCAACCATCTATTCTGGAAAACCTGGCTTCTTACCTTGAAGGGTGCGGTGGGTGTAAATGAGAGTATTTCCGAGAACTTCCCTGGACGTAACTATGAGTTGGATACGTACGAGTTGAACCCGAAGGTTTCCTATTTGATAGATCCGCAGACGCGTTTTGATGTATTCTATCAGTTTTTGAACAAGGACAACCTGTTGGGAGCAATGGAAAATTTGGACCAACAGAAGTTAGGAATTTCCTTCGCCTATGCGAATGCGGCAAAGATCTCTGTAAGTGGGGAATTCAATTATATAGACAATGCATTTGACGGGAGCGCATTTTCGCCGGTGGCCTACCAAATGCTCGAAGGGCTACAGCCCGGCACGAATTTTACCTGGCAGTTACTTTTTCAGAAGAGAATTACAAAATACCTCGATGCCAACCTCTCCTATTTTGGCCGAAAGAGCGAGAACAGCAAGGCCGTACACACCGGAACGGTGCAATTACGGGCATTTTTCTAAAAGAAAAGAGCCTTCATACGAAGGCTCTTTTTGTATTAAAAGTTTGCGATAACTTACTCCACGATAATCTTCTCGACCTTGCCGGTCTTATCGTTTCCTACGCGAACGAGGTAAACCCCGCTGCTAACGTAAGACATATCTAGCGTGTAGGTAAATTGGTTATTTACCAATTCCTTTCTGTGGAAAACAATACGTTGCCCAAGCACGTTAAATACCGAAATTTCAAGTTTGTCCAGGCCGCCTTGCGTTTGCAGGGCAATGTTGAACACCTTGTTATTTGTACTGCTAATGATCAAGTCAGAATTGCCCAATGCATTATCAGTGGTTCCAAGCGGATCAACGATATTCACGCGGTAGTCTTCGGTTTCACCATAGGTAGTCTCAGTACACGAGTTGGCAGGCACCGGTGCGTTCCAGTTAGTCTTGGCGCGCATTAAGTGTTCACCCGTGGCTGCACCTGAAGGAATTACGAAGTCAAATGTTTCAGTAAAAGACCCAGCTCCAGAGCCACTGGCAATTTCAACGTTGTCGATAATTTTCTCATCGTTTGTGAAAACAAAGTCATCGTTAAAATCGATCCAAACCACGACAAACTGATCGCCATACCCAGTGGTTATGGTCAAATCGTTTGT
>NZQO01000157.1 GCA_002693605.1 Flavobacteriaceae bacterium | reverse complement strand
TCAAAATTTAAAAAAGCATTTGACTTAATTATTGGCTCAAAACTGAACTTAAATTTCAACATTGAACATTGGGCACCGACTTTTCTATCTTTAGTAATTTTACGAGCACCTTCCAAACAACTATTTGAATACTTCCTTAAAAAAGGTGCGGACATAAACTTCATCGGAGACACTTTGGCGTTTGAGGAAGGGGAAAGTTTGGAGTTTGAGAAAAAACATCTGTTGTATGGTCAATATCAAACCTGTGTGGACTTTGCTCAAATCAAACTTAATGACCTTTTGACAACAGATTACAATTATGACGTTCCCGACAAAAAAATAGAAGGTCATCATACAGAGGTTGAGAATGGAGAGATTACTATAAGCAAAATGGAATATTTATATCTGCACGAGCAATCTGAATATTTATTTGACCTAATAAATACCGATAAACTTCTTGACCACATAAAAAACTCTGGCGGAAAGACTTACGAAGATTTGAAAAAGTAAAAAAGCCTAATTCTAGGAAGTTACATCTACTATGAGATTTGAAAATGCAACACATTTTAAAAATTACGTCAGGAAAATTGCAGAATCCTGCGGTTACGACAAATACGAATTCGAGCAAACTAAAATTCCCTCTAAACTCATAGAGTTTTACGAATTCCAATCTAAATACGAGATGGAATTATTTGCAATTGGAGCATCAAGAATTACCGACCATTTCATTACAGAGTTAAAACAGCTTTACTACTGTGATGAAGGTCAAAAAATGAACGTTTTTTTCGATATTTTTATCGAAGTAAGCGAAATCTTCGACCAAGCAAAAATTGTTTGCGAACAAATAAAAAAAGAGTCAATCAAAGAAGATTTCAACCTGTTTAATTATTTCGACAGCGATTTTTTAAAACCTCATTACAGGCTCAAACAATTTGTAAAGGATAGAAATAAATTTAATTATCTCAATGAACAGGAATTCATCCCGTCAACAGAGTTTAAAGAATTTATTGAAAACCATATTGGGAAATTTGGACTATATTTCTTGTATGATGAAAGTAAGGCATTAATGTACATAGGTAAAAGCACAAGTATTGGAGACAGAGTTTTAACTTCAATCAGAGAAAGGCAAATAAGGGGTTACATTAAAGTCGCATTGACGGAGACTATTGCGGACATGCACGTTTACGAACCATATTACGTACTAAAAGAAAATCCTTTCTATAATGTAGAATTTAAGGCATACGACAATTTAAGTTTTGAATTAAAACCACTGAAAAAATCTAAACTGATTAAAATTTTGACTAAAAATTAAAACACTACAGGCAACACCGTGTATAGCTCATAGCTAGTTATAGTCTACTTACGAATATCCTCGCGGCTTTTTGCTACGCACAGTTCGCTGCGCTCGTCTCAATTCGGTTTATAGTTGCCCATAGTAGTGCTTGCACCCGCAACGATCCACAGTCAACATATTGTGTTTCATTATTTAAGAACTCCAATTAATTAAATACCATATCTTTAGAGAAAGCAAGCTCGAATGATAAAATTCTTCAGAAAAATTAGACAAAGAATGCTGACCGAGAACAAGTTCAGCAAATATCTGCTCTATGCAATTGGAGAAATCGTACTGGTTGTTATTGGTATTTTAATCGCTCTGCAAATTAACAACTGGAATGAAAACAGAAAAGTTGAAGCTATTAAAAGAACCAACTATTTAAACCTACTCCAGGATTTAAAAACAGATTCGATTCACATTCACCAGAAACTGGAAGAATTAAATTACGGTATATCCCTTTACGACGATTATATAACTACTTATAAAACACCAAACCTTACCATGAATGATGTTTTGGATAATCAAAATAAACTGGATTTTATAACCACTACCATCCGGTTCGAAAACAGTACCATTACATCGTTGGAAAACACCGGCGATATCAAACTAATTCCTTCCGAATTACGGAAAAAACTAACCGAACTGAAACGGAATCAAGACTATCTCGTGGAATCTAATAACCAATGGAACACCCACTATTTTGATAGAATTGAAAATGCAGGAATCTATGGATCTCAACCCCATTTTCAGAACAGAATCAAAAATCAACCATTACTGCGTGACGAATTGGGGATTCAGGAAAATTTGGATATGGTAATATGGTCAATTGAGATAGCTATGTTCTACAAAAAAATGAATGAGGAAAACGTCTCTGCCAGTTTGAGGAACCTACAAGCTGATATAACCGAAATTGCTGAATCAATAAACCACGAACTCAACAAATAACGAATGCAAAATAATTACAATAAGTAATTGCTTGTTCTCGCCTACTTCCAAGTAATGCGAGCACCGGGTCGCAAGGCGTGGTCGTGCGGCGCGGATTTTTTACGTGCCTGACGGAAGGTCGGTTTGGTTTGTATTTGCTAAATTAGTTACTTGAACAACGCAACGCAGTGATACACAAACACATTGTGCCTCGTTATAACGGAACGTTACCCAATGATAAAATTCTTTCGGAAGATACGGTTTAGCCTTATGGGTGTAAATAAAACCGGAAAGTACGTAAAGTATGCACTTGGAGAGATTTTCCTGGTAGTTATTGGAATCTTGATTGCCCTGCAAATTAATAATTGGAACGAATTTAACAAGGAGCAGGCCCTGCTTACTGCCTCCCTAAACTCGTTGATTTTAAACCTGAACGAAGATATAGAAAACCTGAACAAACAGATTGAATACAATAGGGATGTGCAGGAGGCAATAGAATTTAGTTTTCGAATCATCTCATTACCCGACTATGAGAACGTAGCATTATCTAATTTTGCCAATGAGATTAAGGATATCGCTTCCGAAAAAACGTTTCTACCCAGTAAAACTGCCTATAAATCTATGGAGTCTAGTTCGCACTTTCAATGGATTAACAATCAAGAACTGGCAGAATCTATTTTCAAATATTACGCAGTTCTCGATAGATTTTCAAATATTACAAATGAAAACAATCAATTCGTTAAAAAACACATCGAAAGTTTCATATACACTGAAATGGAATTTGGAACTTTTTTCCCCTCGTCGAACGCATATTCCAACGAGCGGAGCTTAGCATTGGATAACACTGATATTTTACGAGGAAAACCAGCATTCGAAAATGCATTAATTGGAAGAAAATTTCGGGCAAACGGTGAAATTAATTTGTCAAGAGATGCAATCCTAAAAGCAGAAGAGCTAATTGAATCAATTACCACCTATTTGAAAAATAATAACTAAAAAATTACGAAAGCGGCTACGTCCAAAATCCACCCACAATTGCGAACATCGGTGCTTACCCGAAAAATAGTACCTTTCAATCCGTAACTGACAGTAACACCAGACCGTTGCAAACGAGTAAAAAACATCCGAACGAAAACCAAGAATGACGGGAAAGGATCACGAAAAAGAACGCTATTTCAATTTATTCATTGAACAATTTCCGCTGTTGAGCCTTGAAGCGAAAAATTTCACGCGGTCGTTTATCACCCTCGAAAAGTATAAAAAGAAGGAATTTGTCTATACCTGTGGCGAAATACAAACGAATATCGGTTTTGTATGCCAAGGGCTCTTGAGAAAGTATTACGTTAACGAAAAAGGCAGTGAAATAATTACGGGGTTTATCCCTGAACGTGGCTATGCCACCGATTATCCTTCCTTTGTAAGGCAGAAACCTTCCAAATACCATATACAGTGCCTTGAACCCACGGTTATAGTAAGTATGTCCTACGCCAAATTACAGGAAGCTTACCACAAACATAAGGGCAACGAAATGTATGGGCGATTAGTTGCCGAAAGGGTTTTGACGAGAGAAACAGATCGAGTGGAAAGCCTTTTGTTTGCTAGTGCCGAAGAAAGATACTTGAACTTTATTGCCAAAAACCAAGCATTGACTAATCGCATTAGTTTAACCCATTTAGCATCATATTTAGGTATTGAGCGACAATCTCTAAGCAGAATTAGAAGCAAGCTGGCCAAAAATTAATTTTGTCACATAGGTGTCAGGTAAAAAACGAGTTATTATTTCATCTTTGCTGTATCTACTATTAAAACAGTAAAAATGATCTCTAGCATTATCAAGAAAATTCTATTCGTAGTACTCCTATTACTGGCCGCTGTATTTTCCAACGGACAGTACGTTGTCTTTTTTGCCATCTGGGTTTTTATGGCAATGCTACTGTTTGCCGTTCGAAGCTTAAGAAGGTGGCAAGGGTTTTTAGTAGCGTATGTGGCCATTGGCATAGGCTACTATATTGGTTTCGATTTTGTCCCCTTTTTACCTATCGAAATTCCAATAATCGTAACCTTGATTTTTGCATTGTTTTCATCCGTACCCTACCTAATCGACTCCTTTTTCCGAAATGCGCGTGCCTCCTTTCTAAGCACCTTGATCTTTCCGTGTTCGGTAGTGTTACTTGAATATGGGTATCACCAACTCAATCAGTTCGGTACGTTTGGGCATTTTGCGTACACCCAGCAATCGCAACTTCTATTATTACAATCCATATCTATTTTTGGCTTGGGGTATATTACGTTCTTGATTGCCTGGTTCGCATCGGTTGCCAATTGGATTTATGAGCAACGCAACAATAGGAAAAACATAAAAAAGGCGCTACTCGCTTACGGGCTTGTTCTGGGCCTTACGTTATCGTTTGGGATATATCGCGTACTATTTCAAGCATCGCACCCCGAGACGGTTCGAATAGCCTCTATTTCTGCCCTAGACAGCCTTAAAACCGGGATAGATATTGAAGGAATAAATAACAAAGAAACCGAACAAGAGGTTAAAATTGAAACCAGAAGAAATACAACGAAATTAAATCAGGATTTATTCAACAGAAGTGTCAAACAAGCCCAAGCTGGCGCGGAACTGGTTTTTTGGGCAGAAGGCAATGCCGTTATCTTGAAAGAAGACGAACTGGAGCTTTACGAAAATGCAAGGGAGGTGGCGGTAGCACACAATATCTATTTGGGCGTAGGGGTGGCCGTAATTGACCCTACCAACAGTAAGTATCTTGAAAATAAGTTTGTGCTCTTCAATAACCAAGGAAAAAAGGTTATTGATTATTGGAAGGGTATCTCTGTTCCTGGTGCCGAAGAACCCATTAGCAATAATAAAGCTACCGGAATCCAAAAAACAGCAACTGATTTTGGGACTATTGCCGCAGTGATATGCTTTGACCTCGATTTTCCAGGGTATATGACCGGGGCAAGCGGTTCTGACATTCTATTATCCCCTAGTAACGATTGGGAAGAAGTCGCAAGGCTACATTCCGATATGTCAAAATTTAGGGCAATCGAGCAAGGCTTTAATTTTATCCGTCAAACAAGTCTGGGAATATCAATTGGCACAGATTACACCGGAAAGGTTGTTAGTAAAATGAGCCATTTTACCGATGATGATAAAGTACTTATTACCCACCTCCCCACAAAAGGGGTTAGGACTGTTTATTCGGCAATTGGCGATACTTTTATTTTACTGTGTTTACTAGGGTTCATTAGCGTTAGTTTCATTCTCAGAAGAAGAAAAAAAAACAACAAAACAAAATTGATACGTCGAAGACCGAGCGGATTAACCTGCGGCCAACATTGCTTATTTAAGTATCACTTAAAAGACCTTACTCGCTTGCGGGGTCTACCTTTTAGGCGAAATATTGGGCTCACTAAATTGCCCTCTATGTGTGCGCATCCTAGCCCTCAGCATAACCAAGAGGCCTAGCTGCGCAATTAAATTGTATCTAAATATGCACCACCAAACATCCCGTTTGACTATCTATGCCTTGTTCGCCGTTGCGGCGCTGGTTATACTAGCCGATTTCAGTTTACCGGGAACCCTACGTAACGATGAAATTGTAAAAGTGCAACGGGAGAAACAGCGCTATTACAATGCCGCCGGAAACTATCATTACTCGTACAAGGTGGTAACCACGACCGACAAATTTTTGGTATCGGAGACATTTGCAAAAGCAGCCCTTATAGGGCAGGATATTACATACACCGTTTCGCCCCTATTTAGCGAGGTAAACTGGTATCGATCGCGGGCAGCCGAGGGTAATTCCTATTTTTCGCTACGCATCGTGTCAGGACTTGTACTGCCACTCTTCTTGCTACTTGCATTAACTGTAGCGTATAGCCGCAAATGGAAAATAGGCAGCATCCTTTTTATACTTCAGGTATTGCTACTTGCCGATTTAATGTATCTAATCAGCTGAACAGAAGCATACGCATATCCCCGTTTATCAGATTAACCGAGCAATACAAAAAAACTTAAAATTAGAAGTTAGTGAGGCCCCCGGTTAGGGTAACAAGTTGATGAAATAACGTTCAATTATCTTAATTGCGGAGCGCCCTGGTATTTCTTACAGCTTAATTAATAGACAATTGCGTAGCAATTGCATTATTAGTTTCAATCTAGGCAATGGGTATACATCGGGTGCTTTTTGTATTCTAAGAATATTTTATTAGTATGGTAGCCGAATTCTAACCGAAAATCTGATTAATTAATATGGGAAAAGACACGATTCCAAAAACCAAAAAACGAATCAAATTTCATGAAAAATACGGTGGGCTTAATGACACCGAAACTTTAAAGGAAATCTTATACGCCACTAGTTTGCAAGTTGAAAAATTGGAGAAGATTCGTTCGAATACTTCCATACTTGTATGGTGGCTTATAGCAATCCCGATTGTACTTTTTGTTATTGTCGTATTTTTTGGCGGCCTCGGCGCTTTGGCTTAATAGATAGAAGGGCGTAGACTATTCTTGCTTAGCCCCTTCTCGCCTATTTTGGATTCTTACTGATGACGATTCGCTTTGTTTATGGGGCGTAGCTTATTGCTCGAACATATAGTTACGAACGAAGTCCATGAAGTTGGTACAGAAATTTCAGAAAAACAATAATGGGTAGTAAAGCGTCGTTACAATAAAAACAATAACCTATACACCTCTTTTATGAAAAATCACATTCTTTTCGGCCTATTGCTTGCCGGGGCGTTTACCCTGATCTCCTGTGGAGATGACGATAATGCCGATACCAGCGACAACCAGACCAGTGCAGATCAAACCACTGAAATTGCACAGACTGGTACCTGGCGCATTAGTTCATTTATCGATTCGGGTGAAGACGAAACGACCGATTTCAACGGCTATGTCTTCACTTTTAACACCGACGGGAGCTTGGTAGCGGTAAACGGCACCACCACCGTTAGCGGTACGTGGTCGGTAACCGATGACAGCAGCAATAGCTCGACCGATGATGATGGTAATAGCACAGACGACGATGATTTCAATATCTTCTTTCCCGTTCCCGAAAGTAGCGATTTTGAAGATTTGAACGACGATTGGGATGTTATATCGGTAAGTCCTACGGTCATTTCCCTTATCGACATCAGCGGTGGCAATGGTGGCACCGACACGCTCACCTTCACCCAGAATTAAATAGCACGGAAACAGTAGATAAAGTCTTCGGTACCATTCCGAGGGCTTTTTTTATGGAGTTCGGTGAAGTTTAGACGTTAACCTGGTGCCGGAGGGGGGTTGGCGGTTAGACTTGAGTGCGAACTACTCGGAAATAGTAGAAATTGTATGCCATTTAAATGGTATTTACTACTTTAGAAGGTTGGTCGTTAGGGCCAATGGAATACATACACCCGCACCATAAAAAATAAAATTATGTTGAAACAACTCGTACTGGCTCTTTTACTCTCAATGCCTATCTTGGTTTTCGGTCAAACGGAAAACGACAAATTTGCCAGTGATGTAACTTCGATAGACGCCATTATCACCGCCTACTACGATGTTGTGTCGGGCGCTAGCAGCGATCCTTGGCAATTTGAAAGGGATAAATACCTGCACTCTGAAAATGCTACCATAACGCGACTAAATGAAAATGGAGAGGCCAATACGCATTCGCTCGAAGCAGAATATATTCCCATGGGGCTATCGCCCAAAACAGATTTTTATGAAAGGGAACTAAAACGAAAGGTGCGCCATTATGGAAATATCGCGCAGGTATGGAGCGCATTTGAAATACGCACCTCCCCGAATGGGGAGTCGCAAGGAAGAGGTCTAAACAGCATACAACTATACTTTGCAAAAGGTAGGTGGTGGATTGGTAGTTGGACCTGTGAAATGGAGTCTGTAAACAATGCGCTGGTGGCTAACTTTTTAAACGGCGAATAACATATCATTCCCCAGGGAATTAATTAATGCCGCTCTCGCGTACGTCTCCCTATATTTGGATGATTCCTCTCGTTACACTGAACTAGTCTCCGAAGACAGAAACGAAATGTTTCTAGCTATCTGTAAGATACATTTGTTCAGAACCGGATCTTTGCAGGACAAAGAAAAAAACCGACAACCGCGCCCTGTGACCAATGCAAAAAACCGAATATAGGTGTGCTCATTTCAGAAAAACCCTATCTTAGTGGCTTACATTCAATCTATGAAAAAAAGCTATCTCATCTTATTGCTACTGTTAGTGCCGGCATTCGCGACCCAGGGGATCCTGGCCCAATGCGAGGACATTACGCTTGAAAGTCTTACCAATCCCGGGCCTTATACCGTAGCGACGCTTAGCGAGGCCGATGGCATACGCAATGGCCCTGGCTATGCAGGGGCAACTATTTACTACCCCACCAATGCTACCCCTCCCTATGCAAGCATTGCCATAGTGCCTGGCTTCACGGCGCAGCCCTCCAGTGTGGAAGAATGGGGTCCCTTCTATGCCTCGCACGGCATAGTTACCATAATTATAGGCACCAACTCCATTTTTGATTTTCCAGAGGCGCGGGCCACCGCACTGTTAGATGCCCTGGAAACCATTAAACAGGAACAAACACGCGCGACCTCCCCACTGGAGGGTGCCCTTAACCTCGACCAATTGGCCGTTAGTGGCTGGTCCATGGGAGGGGGTGGTGCCCAACGGGCCGCCGTTCTCGACAATACCATAAAAGGGGTCGTAGCCCTATGCCCTTGGCTGCCCGACCCACAGTTAGATCATGAAACTCCCGTGCTTATTTTAAGTGGGGAAGACGATACGGTGGCACCTCCCGGGCAGCACGCAGACCTCCATTATAATGCCACGCCAAATGCAACCGATAAGCTGCTGTTCGAGGTAGCCAACGGGAACCACTCCGTTGCCAACACCCCTACTGGAGGGGACGGTGCTATGGGCCAATTAGCCCTGTCATGGTTAAAACTGTACGTAGAGGGAAACGATTGTTACTGTCCGCTATTAACCGACGCGCTCTTGGTGAGCCCACCGGCCGCCTCGAAGGTGTTGCAAGACTTCGAATGTGAGGTATTGGGGGTAAATTCGCCAGCCCAGACCATAGGTTATTATCCAAACCCCACTAAGGGCACCGTTTATTTTAACCTTACGGAAGCTACTGACTATCAGATATATTCTCCCCTAGGGCAGCGCCTGGCAGAGGGCACCCTTACCGTGGGCAATAACGAGATTGACCTATCGCCATATCCCGCTAGCGTGTATTATGTGCACCTTGAGGGGCAGATCGTTAAACTTGTAAAGTACAAGTAGCGGCCGTGGTGGGTGGGCAACCTACTTTGAATGTTTAGCTGAAGCTATAAGCGAAATAGTCCTCGCGGTTATTGGAATTTTAGCCTTTACTAACGGAAAACTTCGAAATAAGATTTCGGGGTTTCCAAGCTCTTTCAGTGATTTACGGGAAGAGGAAAGGGTAATTTTTAATTTGGCAGATGTAAGGTTCCCACCCTTGATTTTGAGGATTATATGAGTATTCTAGTTTCAAAAACCACATGTGCCAATGACCCATATTATGGAATCAAGTATAAAATAAAACTTTTTCTGTCTACATTTATTTTGCTTTTTTTCATTTCTTGCAACGGACAGAAAAGCAACATTGCTGAAAAAAATGAACCGAAAGTTTATACTGATGCCGACATTGTTACAAGCAGTATGAAGGATAAAAAATGGAAACTTATGGTTTGGAACAACTACGGAAGGGCTTTTCAAATATGATGGTGAGAAATTTTCGAATTTTAACAAAGAGAATATTTTGATTGGCACAAACGGAAACAGAAAGGGAGGATTGGACAAATTTGATGATAATACCTTCACAAACTTCAATGAAGAAACTGGTTTATGCAGTAATAACGTTACCGCTATATTCCAGGGCACTGATGGGAAAATTTGGCTCGGTAGTGACAGGGAAACAGTTTGTTATTACGAAAATGGAGCGTTTACAACCTTTCAAGAACTATCTGGAATTTCAATAAGAACAATCATAGAAGATAAAAAAGGAACCATCTGGTTTGGGGGCCGAAAAGGAAATCTCTGGAAATATGACGGAAAGCAGTTGACCGACCTCACCCAAATGAAAAATGAATAGAAAGCTCGAGCTAACGAACGCTATTGCCAAGCAGTAACGGAAACAGAAACGTAAGGCACCGTTACCTTCAAGATTGAAAAAAATTACGTACTCACAGACAGCTCTCTGTAATAAGTCGCTCTTTTCTCCCTTTATCATTAGTTAGGGTTTCCTTCCCATTTAGGTTAAATAAGTAACGGGTATCCCCATTGTGAGCATGGTATTGAACAGCGCTTATATTCCACAAAACAAAACGCGCAACACCTAATCGTAAAAAAATTTAAGGTGATCAATAAAAATTTTTTCAAAATATTTTAACTTTCACAGCAAAACCGATATAGAATAATGAAAAAAATTATACTGTTATCAATCGTCGTCTTAATTTTCTATGGATGCAAGAATTCCCAATATATACAAGAAAATTCAGTTGAGATAATCGAGCCCCAAGGAACAGAGAACGTTGCCTATAAGTGGGGAGAAATGGCTTTAATTG
Organism: Flavobacteriaceae bacterium; assembly: GCA_002693605.1. GTDB lineage: Bacteria > Bacteroidota > Bacteroidia > Flavobacteriales > Flavobacteriaceae > NZQO01. Next base: position 19,165 of record NZQO01000157.1, on the reverse strand, counting down.
CGACAGCGAATGACACGGAACGTTTTCGACCAAGGCCCACCATTACATCCCGATACCTAGGGCTCATTTTTGTAGCAGTTTTCGACGCTTGGTCGAGATATGATGAAAAAGCTATCCCCGTGTATCTTCAAGGGGTGGAAAGGAGACCAGCGAATGAACAAAGCCTGAAAAATAAGGAAATAGCCATAAGCTATGCCGCGCTTCGCGCAATGAACGAATATTACTATTCCGATAAACACCTATTTGAAGCGTATATGAGAGAATTGGGTTTAGACCCTACCAATGAAAGTTTAGACCCAAACACGCCAGAGGGAATTGGAAATTTAGCGGCAAGATCGGTAATTGAAGCTAGAAAAGGAGATGGCGCAAATCAATATGGAGAGGAAGAAGGATCAAATGGAAAGCCTTATTTCAATTATGTAGGTTATCAACCATTTAATTCAGCAGATGCGAATGTCGACGCTAACCGGTGGCAACCAAAATATTTTTCTGACGGCAAAGGAGGAAAGTTTGCCCCAGCCTGTTTGACACCTTTTTGGGACAAAGTAAAGCCAATTGCCTTACAATCGGGAGACCAGTTTAGACCAGGTCCACCACCCATGATAGGGTCTCAACAATTGGAAAGGGAAGTGCAAGAAGTAATCGAAATGCAGGCCAATTTAACCGATTATCAAAAAGCATTGGTTGAATTTATGCGCGACGGCCCGCAATCTGTGCAGCAAGCCGGACATTGGTTGAAATTTGCCCAAGACGTTTCGAGAAGAGACAAACATACGTTAGACCAGGATGTAAAAATGTACTTCTATAATCAAGTAGTAGCCATGGATGCTTTTATAGCTTCGTGGGATTCCAAAATGTTCTACGATTATGCCAGACCGTATGCATTGGTTCATAAGTATTATGAGAACCAAAAAATAAAAGCGTGGGGCGGAGAAGGAAAAGGGATGATTGAAATGGACGGAACACAATGGAGACCTTACTCACCCGAAACATTTTTATGCCCCCCGTTTCCAAGTTATGTTTCCGGACATAGTACCATTAGTGGAGGATGTGGAGAAGCCCTGAAAATTTGGACCGGTAGTGATGAATTTGGCTCTAGTGCAGAACTAATCGCCGGTGCTATGACCGACCCAGGTAACTTGGGAGAAACCGTAACCTTAGAATTTCCAACTTTTACAGAGACGGCAGAAATGGCAGGTATTTCAAGAGTCTTGGGCGGTTACCATATTCAAGCAGATAACGTGGCCGGGCTGGAATTGGGACGAGACGTGGCTAACGAGGTATGGAAATTCTATAAAAAACACAGCGGAGAAAAATAACGAGACACCCCCTCGCCCCTTGTAATCTGTACCAAGCGGTGAGGTTCTGTCCTACATATAGCAGACCGATTTTTCCAGAAAAAAGAGTGGTGAGTATCTAAAATATGCCATGGGCGAACTAATCATTGCTGTTAGTGGAATTTGGATCGCGTTGCACACTAACTATTGGAATGAAACTAAAAGGCCTACTACTTTTGATCTCCTACCGCAACCTTTTCGGCAAGGGTAGGGTTTAACATAACAATGAATGAACAATAAAACCCCCTTTTTAGTTGGAATATTAGGAGTTAGCCTATTTGCGGTATCTTCTATTTTAGGTGGATTCCTCATTAAAAATTATAGCATAATAGGTCAATATATAAGCGAATTGTATGCGATTGACACTGAATACGGCACACTCCTAAGAATATTTGGCATTATCCCAAGTGGTATTTTTATTACCGTATTTTGCTTTCTTGCAGTGAGATATTTTCAACCTTCAAAACTACTCAAATTAGTTTATGGAATCGGAATATTCTATGGACTTGCCACCGTAGTGGTAGGAATATTTCCCTGTGATAGTGGGTGTAACAAAGAGTTAATCGATCCGAGCGCTTCTCAGTTAATCCATAATTTTGTGGGTTTACTTACGTATCTATTCGTTCCTGTATTTATGATTTTAATTGGAATTAGATTAAAAAAACTATCCAATTATAATACATTTTCGTTACAATCAATTGCGTTAGGGACAATCGGTATCATACTCGTAAATGTATTAGTTGCAAAATCGAATTCTGGATATATCGGCCTTTACCAAAGAATGATAGAGTTGGTATTTGTTATGTGGATACTCTTTTGTGCCGTTGAAATTAAAGATAAAAACCCTGTAGCGCGCAAGGTGTGACGCGCATTTCGACAGATTCGTGCAGATACGAATCACCTGGAATTGGAAGCGGCTGTGCTTAACCGAAAAGATAGTGTATATTAACCCCCAACCTAAGGTTATAAAACCGTTTGCTTTATCCTGGCTAACTAAAAACCAATGATAAAATTCTTCAGTAAAATTAGACAAAAAATGGTAGCTGAAAATAAGTTCAGTAAATATCTAATTTACGCAATTGGGGAAATTGTTCTTGTGGTTATTGGTATTTTGATTGCGTTGCAGATAAATGAATGGAATGACCATCGGAAAGAAATAGCATTAGAAAACGAATACTATTGTCGATTACTCGAAGATGTCCAACTGGATAAAGAGCAGATGGAAAATCTAATCCAGCTGGCAGAAGACCGTCTCGTGGCTTCGAATCAATCCATACGGTTACTTATTGATGAAAAATCAGAGAAAATTGCGATTGCCACTCAAATTAAACTCGCAACAAAAGCTATTTATTCTGATTTTGAGCCCAATAATTCAGCATATCAAGACCTAAAATCGGGCGCCAATCTTAATATAATCACCGATAAGTCTGTGATAAAAACACTAAACCACTATTTTAATAGAGTTGATGAACTAAAGAGCATCATCATGATTAATGGAAAATACGCCGTGGATCTTGCTTTTGCGCACGATGACAATTTTGCGAATGGTTCGCACCGAGCCGCTATGGTGGAAGGCAGATTACAAAATGGATTAGATGAAAACCTGAAGGAGGCTATTTCTTCTTTTGACGATGGCATTCTCTCTTCCCAAATGAGAAAAAGACTACTGCACGAATCGGTTGAATTCGCGGGAGTAAACTCAAGGCAAGTTGAACTCTATGACATGTTATTGCAAGAAATCGATGACTTGAAACTACAATTAGAAAAAAAATGTGAAACAAAGTAAGTAGGCATCAGTCTCGAACATTATCTACGTATTATTCGTATTAACGAGGTATTGCGAATGTTACATAACGAATGCCCAATTAACCTAACGAACGTGGCCTACCACTGCGGCTATTTTGACCAAGCACATTTTATCAACGACTTTAAGAGAATAATAGGGCAAAAACCTACCATTTTTATCAGGGAAAACAAACGCTTTATTGTCAATCCGGGGCTCGCCCACTATGGCAATTAGACAGGTTTACTTCAAACACATACCACCGAGATAGCTTAATTTTGTAACACGTGACTATCTTGCTCGTCTCTAAAGAAAAAACCATTATCTAGTTTTGAACACCTTCTTCGCTTTATCCTTACAGATTACCATTTTTACAATTTTACTCACCTTCAACAGCGCTACGGCGCAAGGCACCTTCGACTTTGACCCTGTTCCGCCTGAGTCACAAGACTTCTCTGCTGAAAAACTGGAATCGCTCGGCTCGTTTTTAACCCAGGCAGGATCTTCTTCCTTGCTAATCTTAAAGAACGGTCAAGTGGTGTACGAATGGGGAGCTACCAAAAGGAAGCACACCGTCCATTCCATCCGCAAGGCACTTATCAACTCGTTATACGGGATTTATGTTTCCAACGGGGCCATCGATACCACGGCCACCATTGGGCAGCTAGGCATAGATGATATTGCGCCCCCTTTGTCTGAAAGTGAGCGATTGGCTACCGTTGCCGACCTGTTGCGGTCGCGATCGGGCATTTATCACCCCTCAGCCGCCACCAATCAGGCAATGCTGGAACAATTGCCCCCTCGGGGCACGCATAAGCCAAATCAGGCCTATTTTTACAACAATTGGGATTTTAACGTGCTCGGATTTATTTTGGAAAGTATTACGGGCAAGAGTATCTACGACCTGTTCTATGAGGATATTGCCAAACCTCTTGGCATGCAGTACGCCAATGACTATGTTTCGATCTATGCCGAAACGGAAACTAACGGCGTCCCGCAAACGGATGGCTTCTATCAGTACGACCGAACAAAATCTCACTATCCGGCCTATCACTTTCGGCTTTCGGCAAGAGACTTGGCACTGTACGGGCAGCTCTACCTCAATAACGGAACGTGGGACGGCAAGCAAATTATACCGAAGGAATGGATCAAACGTTCTACAAAAGCACACTCTGTGTACAATGAAAACTACGGCATAGCGTACGGGATGCTCTGGAACGTTCTTATGGAAACCGAAACGAGAAAATCGAAGTCCTTTTTCCATACCGGAGTAGGAATCCATATGCTCGGTATATATCCCGCTTCCAATGTGGTATTAGTGCATCGGGTAGATACCGAAGAGGATTACAACTTCAGCCAAGGCGATTTTTATAAGATGATTTCGCTTGTTTGGGATGCCGAAATTAAATAGGAACCTTCTTTAAAATTTAATTGACGAAACATTTTTTACTTGCAATTATTCTAGTAACAATTGTACATTTTAATGGAATTGCCCAAAGTGATGCTGGCATTTCAGAAACCACCTATACCTACGCCATTAAACAAAGCGACACTCTAAAAATTCATGTGTTTAACTCATCCAGCCAAACCAGTAACGGAATCAAACCGGCTACGGTTATTTTCCACGGCGGAGGGTGGTCAGGAGGCAGCGCCTCTTGGGCGTTTGGCCTAGCGAAGCGATTTGCCGCTAAAGGCTTCATCACTATGGCGGTGGAATACAGACTTTCAAACCAAGACGACCTAAGTCCGATTGACGCAATGGCAGATGCAAGAGAATCGATTATTTGGCTAAAAAATAATGCCGCCGAATTGCGCGTAAATCCTAATAAAATAGTGGTGTATGGATGGTCTGCTGGGAGTCACTTAGCTGCGAGTACGGCAATATTTCCGATAACTGATACAAAAACCGGTGTCTCTAGTATGCCCAATGCCCTAATATTATCTTCCCCAGCATTATCAGTGTTAAATGACAAGTGGTTTTCCCAATTGTTACCAGCCGATAAAATGGCGGTGGATTATTCACCTGCCGAAAATCTCAATACTCAAATTCCCCCAATCTAATTGCTTTCGCATTGTTAGCATTACTAGGCCTATATGTGTTGGAAAGAGATATGAGAAAGAGAGGAGTTAACAAATACACAGTATATCTCCACGGAATTCTAGGATTGGGAAGTTTTCTATGGATGCTATCACATTTAATGCACTAATTTTCCAGAAGTAGCCGGCTGGGCAGAAGTCAGGCCAAAGGTACGGATTGGACTATGTTCAAAGGATAATTCCGCACCGTTCCACCGTCAGTTCTACCCGGGTTAGTGGGTCTAACTTTTCGATGATATTCTACGTGCGGCGTTTCACGATAAAGGAAAGTCAATTATTTTGCCATAGAATCCGTGTTAAATTGCCATCAAACCCTTTCAAAAAGCCGTACCTTTAATCCTCACAACGAATCTAGTTAACAACACATAGGAAACACCTTTATTGAAAAAATATAGCAAGTACACTCTTTTCGGTATTATTGGTCTTACGGGGTGTATTGCTGTTGTAGCCGGAGATATTATAGGCATCGCCCTGCATGAAAAACACGACCCCATTAGTGACACCATAAGTATGCTGGCCATGGGAAAATATGGGTGGATACAGGATTGGGGACTCGATATTTTTGCCGTAGGCCTCTTTGCCCTGGCCATTGGTTTATACCTGTTTAAAAACAACGGTAAACGGTGGTTAGCCGGTTTAACGCTATTTGTACTTATGGCCATAACCTTAATACTGATTGCAGAACACAATCAGTACGCAGGAAGGCCGGGCAATTCCATACACCGCACGTTAGTGCTCATTCTGGCGGGACTTTTCTTATTGTTAAATTTCTTGATTAGCAACGGTTTAAAAAAAGTGCATCCTTCCTTACAACGCGTATCACTTTGGATAGGCGGTTTCTGGTTGCTCATGGCACCTCTTTTTCCGTTAGTGCCCGATGGCTGGGATGGAGCTTATGAAAGACTGGTCTGTGTGCTAATGGTTGCTTTACCTGCCATTATCTCGTATCGGCTTCTCACCTTTGATGATGCGCGTTCCAAAAATAGTGCTTAGACCGCAGAAGGCCGTTGCGCCGTTTAAAGGAATAGTACATTCCGCAGCATATAAAATACATTCGTCATATCGAGAAAATTCCTATCTTTAACCTCCTACCCATTTGGTTTTTAATTTTTTAACCCTATCAAGCTGCGGTGGGTGCCAATACTAGTAACCAACCCTAAAATTTATGGAATGGCCGTAGTGCTATTTTCACTTACTGAAAAAGCGCCTGAAGCGGAAACAGCTGCATGATCAAATTCTTCCGAAATATTCGTCAGCGGCTAATTTCTGAAAACCGCTTTAGCAAATACCTGCTCTATGCCATTGGCGAAATAGTGCTCGTGGTATTCGGGATATTGATTGCCTTGCAAATTAATAATTGGAACGAGGCACGGAAATCACACAACGAGCTGCAGCTTATTATCCAAAATCTCGATCAAGAATTTAAAGCCAACCAAAGTGAACTAGAAAACGTGTTGGCCTTAATTGATTACACGAAAACCGGTGGTATGGATATTCTATCAATAGTTGGTAAGCCGAATAAGGAAATTTCAGAAGTACAACTAAATAAGACCATCGAAAAAACACTTTTCTTCCCCACTTGGAAACCCAGTAATTTTACCCTTGACGAACTTAAGAACACGGGCAAATTAGCGCTAATTAAAAATGACACACTTAAAAAACTGCTTTTTAAGTGGGAAAAACAAATTGAGATTATTGAAGAATGGAACCGCAGGGTAGAAAAAAGTTCCCAGGATATCATAGATTACATTAAGGCAAATGGATCTATTCGCAATATTAACCACAAACGCATTGCAACAGATTCCTCTTTGTTACAAGTAAGTAATTTTCCATTGCTCAAGGATGCGAAATTTGAAAACCAAATAGACGAGAAAGTCCTGTACGCCCAGTTCATGAAGAACTATTTTCAAGAAGCCAATGTCATAATTATAAATATTTTAACCGAAGTCACTAGAGAATGATAAAATTCTTCCGAAATATACGTCGGCGACTGTTGGTTGAAAACCGATTCAGCAAATACCTATTATATGCTATTGGCGAGATTGTGCTCGTGGTAATCGGCATCTTGATTGCGCTGCAAATTAACACCTGGAATGAGGCACGAAAAAACAATACTTATGAGCGGGAGATACTTTCGCAGATAAATGAAAACCTGAAGCAGGATCGCACAAATCTTATAGAAATAAAAAACTGGCACCAAAGGGCGTATATCGCATCGGAGAAACTGGTAGATGATACCCACAGGAACAATAATTTAGATAGCGTTCCTACCTGGCTGGGGGAAGTTGTACATTTCAGTCGATTCCAGTCCCTTACCAATTCATACGAAGCACTAAAGTCTGCCGGACTTCAAAATGTGAGGGATAAAGAGTTGAGAAAAAGCTTAGGAGTATATTACGATGACAAGGTACCACACGTGAACAAGGCGTTGGGCGATATTGAATACGCCTTCAACAAGCAGTGGCTGCCCTTAATGGAGGCGCACGCCACCAATTTTGAATTCAGGAATATTCTTGAGGTAGCCGATATACCACGATTCTTTGCCGAGACCGATACCTGGAGAATAGTAATGCTAAACCGTGACAATATTGGTGCTTCTATAGCAAATTTAGAGGAGACGATTCATTCAATTGATCGTACGCTTTCCCTTATGCCCACCGATTTAAATACAACTGAATGATCAAGTTTTTTCGAAATATTCGTCAGCGTCTAATTTCCGAAAATCGTTTCAGTAAATACCTGCTCTACGCCATTGGCGAAATTGTGCTCGTGGTAATCGGGATATTGATTGCGCTGCAGATTAATACGTGGAATGAATATGAAAAAATGAGGAAACATGAAACGCTGTACCTTAATCGGTTACTCAAGGAAAACAAAAAAGATGTTGAGAGCTTTACCGAGGAAATCGAGCGCCTAGAGAACAACAATACCACCATCCAAGAATTGAGCAATGCCTTTAAGGATAGAACCAGTGCCGATACCCTTCTTATTCGCAGTGCCGGAAATTATATGGTCTTCGGCTCCCTCTACCCTATTTTTAACCCCTCAACCTCTACCTATGAAGATTTATCCAGCACAGGAAATCTAAGCTTAATTGAAGATACCGAATTGCGGGATCTAATTGTAAAGCATTACGAAGCTTACGAATTCGTTGAATCAAATTTCAAGATAAATATAGATTGGGCCATACCCATTGATTCTCCACTGTTTATCAATACAAATGCCTTACAATTTGACGAGAAGTTCACAAAGTCCCTTTTCCGTGAAGAAAGCAATGAGCAATTGGCGAGGGAGCTACGAACCAACGAAGCTATATTCTTGCGAAATGCCGCACTTCATTATTGGATTAATAAAGACTGTATCGCATACCTGAAAAATATAAAAAAGGAAACGACGGTTTTAGTAAGTTTGATTGAAGAAAAGTTAAATCGCAAAAGTAAGACGTAGCAACTAGCGTATACCGCAAATAATAATAGATGATAAAATTCTTCCGAAATATTCGCAAACAGACGATTTCTGAAAACCGCTTCAGCAAATACCTGCTCTACGCCATTGGCGAGATAGTGCTCGTGGTGATCGGGATATTGATCGCGCTTCAGATAAACAATTGGAACGAGCGCCAAAAGATCGAGGCAGTTCAAGAAACTTATTTAGAACAATTGCTGTTGGACATTAAGAGCGACAGAGCCTATTACGCCGCTACCATCGCCCAATTGCAACAGGTGGCGCAAGGCTACGAAAATTATAAGACCCTTTTCGAAAAGCCCAATCTGGAGCCAACCACTGTCCTTTCGGCACTTCAGCAAATAGATTATGGCTCTGTTGAGGTCGAATTTAGCACCAATACCTTCCAAACCCTCGTAAGCACCGGTGATATTAAGATATTGCCCGAGCACTTGCGAACCGAGCTTACCTCCTATTTTGGCAAGCAGACACACATAAAGGCCGTATCGAGCAACAATAACGAAGGGGCCAATAACATCTTGCAAAAGGCCTCGAGCATCGCAAACCCAGATATGTTCGGGAGGTTGAGAAATCAGCCAAAGCTACAAAGCTACCTGAACATTCAGAGCAACTTCCCCCAACTCATTCTAGAACTGGAAGCCTACATGCTCTGGAAACAAATTGGCGAAAATGTAATTATCGAGTCATTTCAGGAATTGCAACAAGACGCGACCGAACTTATCGAACTGATAACCGCCGAACTGGAAGCCTAGGTTATTCACAAGAAATATTATTCAACCTCTATAAAATGTGCACATGAAAAATAGAATTGGAGAATTGTTGGTTCAGATAATCTCGGTAATGATCGGGGTATTTCTCGGGTTCGTGGTTTCCAGCTGGTCCGAAAGCAGCCGGGAAAACGAGAAGGCGGCGCTCATGAAAAACAACCTAAGAGCCGAATTACAAAACAACAAGGAGAAAGTAGAAAAGGTTATCGACTATCACCGGATGTTGCGCGACAGCAGCCGTTATTACCTTCGCAGCCAACACGAGCTTCCGGGACAACCTACTTTTTTTAGGGGCGTTAATACCCTGACCCTTTCCAACAGCGCCTTTGATACGGGCGTGCAAACCGGCCTACTGAATGAAATGGACCTGGAAAAAATACAGGCCATTAACGACGTCTACACAAAACAGCGCGCCTATGAGGATTTTGCCAACCTACTTTTGAGCGGATTGATTTCGCAAGATTTTGAAAAACTACAGCAAACAATCCGAAAGTTATTAATGTATCTCTCTATCTCGATGACCGATGTGGTAATCAAGGAAGAACAGCTCTTGGAAAGTTACGAAAAGGCATTGGAAATGTTCGAAATAGAATAAAATTCGGAACTAAATATTTTATCACTGCGTTTCGTACCTTAGGGTGTGCAATCGAATTCACTGTATTTATGCGCGTATCACATTTGTATAGGATTATAAGAATACTTCTCATAGGCAGTACTACCCTGTTGTTGTCCTGTAAACAGAATAAGCCCGTAGTCACGGGCACGGTGACAGCCGGGTGGGAACATCTGGAACTAAAATTAGATTCGGTATTCACGGCCTATGTGGGCTCCAACGAGCCTGGGGTCGCAGTAATGGTCGCCTACAATGGGAAAACCCTATTTTCAAAGGGCTACGGACTGAGAGATTTGGAAACGAAGCAGCCCCTCACCCCCACTTCAAATATGGAATTGGCCTCAGTAAGCAAGCAATTTACCGCCCTTGCTATCTTAAGTTTGGTGGAACAGGGAAAGCTTTCGCTATCGGACACCCTTTTCAATATTCTGCCCTACGATACCTTCCGCAATGTCACGATTCAACAATTACTGAACCATACCTCCGGTCTGGACGACGCCGAGGAATATTTCTATACCCATTGGGATGCTTCCAAAATTGCCAACAATAACGATGTCTTGGAGTGGTATGTTGAAAAGAACAAATCGGTTAAAACTGCCCACCAGAATTTTAGGTACAATAACGGGACCTACGAACTCATCCCTTTGGTGGTCGAAAAGGTAAGTGGTGAACGTTATGATAAATTTTTACAAAAACACATATTTGAAAAGGCCGGAATGGAACATTCGGTAGCATTCGACCTCAACCATCCGGTTAGCATACGGGAACGGGCCCATTATTATCACCAGGATAGTTCGGGGGTATGGAACAAGATGGATGGACACCCACTTACCGGTCTGTTTGGCGCCGGGGGCATTTATACTAGCCTAAGCGATTATTTCCAGTACGACCAAGCCTTGAGGGACAGCAGCTTGCTATCGAAAGAAATGCATCGGCTTATATTCAAGCCAACTTCGATCGAAACTACAAACGGCAAGGAACAACAGTATGCTATGGGCTGGGTGGTAAACGACAGTATGGCCGAGCATGGAGGTGGCTGGTTTGGGGTAAATACGCATGTGCGCCGCTATCTAGACCGACCGCTTACTATAGTCTTATTCGCAAATAGGGACGATTTCTTTGAGCGTGAATTGATTTCAGTAACAGATAGCATTGTTAGGAGCGCCATCGAGAAAACTCCTTTCGAATAGATCGAATATAAAGGTTACAAAAATGCATCTGGTAATTCTTAATAGGTTTCTCTGGCTATCGCCCATAAATTTTCGATAACTTTATCTTTCTATTTACCGCCTAGCACCACAATAACCAAAGGAATATTGATATGACAAGTACAGCGCGCCACGATGAACGTATCGCAAAAATGACCTTCGCGTCGGTGTACCCACATTACGTAACGAAGGTGGAGAAGAAAGGTAGGACCACCCAGGAACTTCATGCGGTAATCGAGTGGCTAACCGGCTATGGCGAGGCACGATTAAACGAGCTAATCGCCAATAAGGTTACGTTCGAAGCTTTCTTTAAGGGAGCTTCCATCAATCCCAATGCTAATTTAATTAAGGGAGTCATTTGCGGGTACCGCGTGGAAGAAATTGAGAATGCCTTAACCCAACAGGTTCGGTACTTAGACAAACTCGTCGATGAACTAGCCCGTGGAAAAAAGATGGAGAAGATCCTTAGGCAGTAAGGAGCACGTCACCGTGCTTCCTGCAAGGCGAGCGATAGCATTACACCTGTTTTCCGACAAGAAATTTTCCTTGCGAAATTACCAATTGGAATTTTAAAAACCTTGAAACAACATAGCAGTGCACCCAGTTGTTATTTTCAACATACCTAAAAAAGTTGTTTGCATACGCAATGGGTATGGTTTCACTACCTCTCTGTATGGCGTGAGAAACAACCCTAGAGGTGCCTAGGATGGTTGTTCCCCACGGAGAGTGGGCGTTATAGGGTACGGTACCCTTAGTTCTAGACAGCAAGTAGCGATGGTAGACTACTCTTATGACAGACTATAAGTAATTGCTATATTAGCAGAAGTTTTTATACTCACATTTTATCAATTAGAAAAATCCCGAATTTGTTTCGATTTAAAATGAAAAAAAATCCCCATCCTCACGTTTCCGTTAACGGAATGATTGGTTAACCTATACTTTTCTATAGCAAAAATCATCTTGCCCATATGACAATCAAGGAATTTTTCGACGAGCTGAAAAATTGGAGCCTCACTACTTACAAAGTTGTCAATCTCGCAATTGGCGCCACGGCGCTGCTTAGTTACGAGTTGCTTGGCCGCCCTTTGTACCGGCCGTATATTTACCGCAACGGCATCAACGATTTCCATATTGCAGACACCTTGGGCAACACCCTGGGCACCGCGGCCACCCTCTTCTTTCTTATCGGGTTACTATCTCGAGGAACGAAAAAAGGAAACTTCTTACTCATTTTAGGCACCTTTAGCGTAGTAGTTTTTGAACTTCTGCATCCGCTATTGGGTAAACCAATTGATATCTGGGATATCTTGGCAACCGTACTCACCGGCGCTCTCAGTTATTTACTCTATAACGCACTGTTCCGCAAGGAATAGGCGAAATATATACCGAAAAATCTTCCCTCAAGAGTGGCGCAATTATTCTATCTTTAGCAAAACCAAACTCCCGTGCTGCGTTTCTTCGGAAAGATTAGAAAGAGGCTTCTCACCAAAAACCTATGGAATGCCCCCGGGTCGCCCGTGGCAAAGTATCTGCTCTATGCCCTAGGGGAAATAGTACTAGTTGTAATTGGTATCTTAATCGCGCTGCAAATAAATACCTGGAACGAAAACCGCAAGAACCGCATTGAGGAGCGAACCATCCTGCAAAGCTTGGCAGAAAACCTAAGCGTCGCCAAAAGACAGTCAGAGCGTTTTATTGCCGAGGAAGACACGTTAAAGAGTAGGCTGATACGTATTCTGGGTATCGACGCTAAAAGTTCCCATTCGCCTATTCCACCAATTCCCGATTCCATATTCAAAAGCGCGGTTTGGGACCTGCAAAGCGATCAACCAACGTTCAACGCCTACGCCAATTTAAAAAACACCAACAAGCTAAGCCTTATCAAGAACAAGCAACTGAACGAGCGTTTCACCGATTTGGAATTTCACCAAAATAAGCTAAACGATATCCTGGAAGACAGATTGAGCGTACACCAAATTCGAATTGACGATATTTTGGAAAACGATATCAACTTCATTCCGCTGGTTAAGGCGAATATTCGGGAGATAGACCTTTCCAACGAACCTTCAAACAATTATCGCCTATTGGTAGAAAATACGCGCATACGAAACCTATTGGGCATGAAGCTCGCCTTTACACAAGATGTGCTGAATTTACGAGCGAACTTGGACGAGGAAATCGAGAAGCTTTCAACTTTAATCGCAGCAGAACTACAGGGGGATTGATCCCGCATTTTTTTATTCAGAAGTGTAAAATACTGCAAAACGTAAAAAAATTTAAACCTATTTTGTCCGTACGGATTTGTATCGTAACTTAGTCAGTATGAAATCGTTACTAGTTAACTTCGTATTTCTCGCTATCGCTACTATTTCGATGGCGCAGGACAATTGTATAGCCTACGATGGTTCTTGGCGCTACAGCACTTTTTTGCAAACCAATACAATTCCGGCAGATTTTGACAAAAATGCGTTTCTGCAATATGTTCTCGCTAACGACCCCATCAGTCCCAACGATTTCAACCTACTGCAACTACATATAACCACGGTTAAAAAGACCGTGCCGTCTATAATTGATAGTCAATCGGTTACCGTAATTGCAAATGCAGATATTCAACCCATACTCGAAACGCTTTCAAATTCAATCAATTTCCTTCAATGTATAGATACGAAATGCCAGCTGGAAGATGGCAGCTATGGGTATTTGGCCGTACTTACGCTTAAGGATGTCTCGATTGATTTTAATAAGCAGGATTTTATCGAATATGTAGCGAGCGTAGATGTGCTCTCCAGCGCCCACATATTATATCTCGAAACCCATATTAACGAGGTAACCAATATTTTTGCTACGGCCCAGTCCAATTTTCTTCAACGAGTAGTAGAAGTTTTGGCAGATGCCGAAATCTACCCCCTCCTAGATAAAATGGAAAATGCGCTAGAACATTTTCACTGCATTGAAGAAGGAACTGTGCTAAACACATACACTCCTATGGCCAGCGGTGAAGTTAGTATTTTCCCCAACCCCATTACCAAGGAGACGGCGGTGTACTTTCCCAATATCATGCAACGCGTTGAGTTGGAGCTTCGTGATATTCAAGGTAAAAAACTATACGATGCAATTTATTCTGAAACACATACCTTGCCCCTTCCAGCTTACGCATTGAGTGAGGGCATTTATTTTTTGAAAATACGCGACCTTCAAACCGGCCATACGCAAATCGTGAAACTGATTTCGGCCGGGCAATGGTAAGCAGCGTGCGCTAATTCTAGTTCTCCGGAATTCGCACCGAGTATAACTTTAGCAACCTTCAAACTTCGTTTGGGTATATAAAAAAAGTTCCGGTAAGCACCGGAACTTTCATTAACTAAATAGGAAACAGTTATGCCTTTGGCATCACTACCTTATCAATAGCATGGATTACCCCGTTAGTGGCATCTACGTCGGCCATTATAACGGTGGCTGTATTTCCCTTTGCATCGGTAACCATCACGTTATCATTTTTCAATGATAAAATTAGGTTTTCACCTTGCAAGGTGGTTACGCGATACTTGTTGTCGTTATCTTGAATGGCCTTAATCAAATCGGCTGCCTTCCACTCGCCCGATACTACATGGTATTTCAGCAATCCCTGCAGCTGATCCTGGTTTTCAGCCATCATGAGGTTGTCCAGGGTATTTTTAGGAACCGCATTAAAAGCGTCGTTAGTGGGCGCAAATACGGTATACTCCCCTTCTTCCATAAAGGTTTGGGCTAGTCCCGCTTGCTTTAGGGCAGCTACCAGGGTCGAGAACTGATCGTTCCCCATGGCCTTTGCCGCAATGGTGTTTTCCTCGAATTCCCTTTGGAGCATCATGGCTTCTTCCTCAGCTTTCTGCTGAGCTTCCATTTCCATGCGCTCAGCTTCGGCTTTTGCCTCGGCCTCTTTCTTCTCATTATCGTTACAAGCCGTTAATACTAGGGCCATAACTGCTAGTGATAAAAAAATTGATTTCATTTTCATAACGTTGATTTATTTTTTGTTTCTAGCAAAGATACGCTTGGGTATCATAAGGTTATATTAAATACCTGTAAGACTATGTTAAATAATCGTCTGAGGTAAATCCCGTTTTCGGATTATAACCTGAAGGTGTTTCATCGCCAAAATCGTAGGGGCATACCGTCTTCATTCCCCCGCGAAAAGTTGTATCTTTAAGGGAAAACTTTAAAATTCAATACCATGGTAAAAAGAAAATATCAAAACGTTCTGGACTTGGGCGAAAAGCTGAAAATTCAAAATGGCGATGTGAAAGAGGAAGAGGGAAAGCTAAAAATCTGGGGCACGGCCAACACCCAATATCACAAAGACCTTCTATGGGATGAAATAAAACGGTCTGGCGGCGAGAATCCGAACGATATCATGGCCGATATCAAGGTAGCCGATACTACCGCTTATGCCTACCATACGGTAGAAAAGGGCGAGTCGTTGAGCAAAATTGCTAAGCAGTACTATGGCGACCCTATGAAATACCAGCGCATTTTCGAGGCGAATCGAGATAAACTGGATAACCCCGATATGATACATTCGGGACAGGAATTGGTGATTCCGAATAAATAAGTGTTTTCTTCCCAATCTTCCCCACACGTTCCTATACGTTCAGCTAGATATTATTTAACTGCAACCTACTGTACCACTTTATGACCGAACTGTTTTCTGACGTTTCCATAGTGTTGTTGTTGGGTCTTTTCGTCTTAGGCGCTATTACATTTACGCTCTCCACTATTAGCGGCGGGGGCGGCGCATTGATGCAAATTCCCGTTCTAAATTTCCTTATCGGAACCTCGCAGACGGCACCGGTCATTAACTTAGGTACATTTATTAGCAGGCCAAGCCGCATTATCATTTTTTGGAAGCATATTGTATGGAAAGTATTTTGGTATTATGTACCCTCGGCCATGCTGGGCGCCGTACTGGCGGCCTGGCTTTTTGTGGAAGTAAAAATTTATTGGGTACAGATAATCGTGGGGCTGTTCCTGGTAAGTACCTTTTTTCAGTACCGCTTTGGAAAGAAAGAACGGTCGTTCGAGGTAAAGCTCTGGTATTTTATCCCCTTGGGCTTCTTGATTTCTATGGTAGGGACCTTTTCCGGCGGGATGGGCCCCGTACTAAACCCCTTTATGCTCAACGCTGGCATCGAGAAAGAAGAACTGGTAGGGACCAAATCTGCCCAATCGTTTTTCCTGGGAATCGCCCAAATTGGCAGCTATGTGTTTTTCGGGCTCCTAACCGACGAACTGTGGGTCTACGGAATTGCCCTTGGCATCGGTGCCATTGTGGGAAACCTCATCGGCAAATGGCTGCTGCAGCGAATGAGCAAATTAGTCTTCCGGAAATGGGTCATTTCCGTTATGGTACTTAGCGGAATAGTACTCATCGTGCGAGCGGTTACCGAGCTAGTTTAGCGGAAAAAGCATAGGGTGAAACACGAATAAAAAAGACCGCTTTCGGGCGGTCTTTCTTTAATTATCCTACAAATCTTATTTAATCTTAATCGATCGTGCGGGTTTTTTCTTGGCCTCTTCCCGCTTTGGAAGTGTAATGGTCAAGATGCCTTCGTTATATTTCGCCTCGATCTTACCATCATCTACAGATTCGGGCAGGGTAAAACTGCGCTTAAAGGAGGCATACCCAAACTCGCGCCGCGTATAGTTCGATTCTTCCGTTTTCTTCTCGTTTTTCTGTTCAGAGGAAATGGTGAGGACCTGGTTGTCTATCTCGATATTAAAATCGTCCTTTTTCATTCCGGGAGCGGCCATATCAACCGTGTAGGCATCGTCCTTTTCAGAAATATTTACCTTGGGAAGGCTCATTCCCGAATTGAAGTTAGACTGGAAAACGCTTGGCAGGTCATTGTTCAATAACTCGTCCATCCAAGAAGACCATGTTGGAAACGTTCCGCCCAATCCTGAATTGGTCGTTGCCAAACTACTGTTTTTCGGTGATTTGCTTAAGGTTGTCATAATCATCAAATTTTAAGTTCAACATTTATTTTGGAGCATTAAAATCAAACTTTTTGCCAGACCTTTTTTAGCTTTAACATTTAGGATTTCGTAAACATTTTTCAGGATTATCTTCCCTTCTGAAAATAAAAAAACTGACATTTTTTCTTCCGAAGAGGAAAAAACGTCAGTTTCAACTTGCTTAAACGCAAGGTGTTACTAACGTAACTACTTACAGGTCGCTAATGTAGCTTCCGTAGACATCCTTAAACTGAAGCCCATCACCCAAATAGTATTTGCTCAATTTATCGTACTCGGCCAAGGCCCATAGTACGAATTCCTTGAAAAAGGGTCGGTCCTTTTCGGCAAGATCGGGAACGTGCTTGTCCAATAGTGTGTCTAGCGGAGCGATGGTGTTGAGCTGTCTCTTGTACTCGATATCAGAAAGGGAATCGAGCAGCTCGAACCCGCTTTCCTCGAAGAACCATGTCACAATCTCGGCATAAGGATCTATGTCGCTCTCCTTTCTGAGCTTCTCGACTTTGGGGAAATAGTGCTCAAACTGTGATACGACCGCGCTGTTAATAAGCTGTGCGGCGACTTCGGCGGCGCCCTCTTGCTCGCCCTCATATACGAGTTCTACCTTTCCGGTTATTGCGGGAACGATTCCCATAAAATCGCCCAAACGTACGGAGGTTTTTTGCTGCCCTTGCTGGAGCGCGCGCCGTTCTGCGGTGCTGAGCAGGTTTTCGAAGGCGGTTATGCTCAACCTCGCACTCACACCGCTCTTCGCATCGATATATTCGCTCTCGCGGGCTTCGAAACTAATCTGTTCCAGAATATCCTTGGCGAGTTCTGGCACATAGATATCTTTCTTTTCGGCTAGTGCCTGCGCCGTTTCCTGCTCGGTTATGGTACGGGCAATTTCAATTTCATCGGGATAGTGGGTAAGTATTTGCGATCCAATCCTATCCTTCAACGGGGTAACGATACTGCCGCGATTCGTGTAATCTTCAGGGTTCGCGGTAAATACAAATTGTATGTCGAGCGGAAGCCGCAGCTTAAACCCGCGAATTTGAACGTCTCCTTCCTGTAAGATGTTGAACAGGGCCACCTGAATGCGCGCCTGTAAATCGGGCAGCTCGTTGATTACGAAGATGCTGCGGTTGGCCCGTGGGATCATTCCGAAGTGGATAACACGGTCATCGGCATAGGTTAACTTAAGGGTCGCGGCCTTAATGGGATCTACGTCTCCAATCAAATCGGCAACGGTAACATCGGGCGTAGCTAATTTTTCCGAAAATCGGTCATCGCGGTGCAGCCAATCAATCGGCGTCTCATCGCCCTTCTCAGCCATGAGTTTCTTGGCGAAACGGGAAATGGGCTTAAAGGGGTCGTCATTGATTTCGCTTCCGGCCACTATGGGCACATATTCATCTAGCATCGAAACCATTTGCCGGGCCAGACGGGTCTTGGCTTGGCCACGAAGCCCCAACAGGTTAATATTATGCTTGGAGAGGATGGCGCGCTCTAGTTCGGGAATTACCGTGTACTCATAGCCGTGGATACCTTCAAAAGTAGGTTCCTTTTTCATCAATTTTTGAAGTAGGTTGCGCCGCAGCTCCTCCTTTATGGTTTGGTATTCGTATCCGGCATTCTTTAAGGCACCAAAGGTTTTAATCTCTTCTATTTTCATCAAATCATTTTTTTTTAAATTCTAGGGAATTGTTTAAACGGGCGTTACTGGTATGCTTAGCAGGTTAGCGTAGTTTCTTCCTTCTGTTACGTTCATAATCGGTAAATATCATTTCGCCCAGGCCCTGAAGCCCAGTATAAAATGCCTTGCCCTGATTGGCTTCGGTAAAATGGTCTACAAACTGCATAAGATAGGGGTCTTCGGCAATCATAAAGGTAGTGATGGG
>NZQO01000156.1 GCA_002693605.1 Flavobacteriaceae bacterium | reverse complement strand
AGAAGATCGTTGTATTCGACTTTGGTGGAGGTACGCACGATGTTAGTATCCTTGAATTGGGTGACGGCGTGTTTGAAGTACTCGCTACCGATGGGGATACCCACCTAGGGGGTGACGATGTAGACAGCAAGATCATCAACTGGTTGGCAGACGAATTTCAGAAGGAAGAGGACATGGACCTGCGCAAGGACCCAATGGCGCTACAGCGCTTGAAGGAAGCTGCCGAAAAGGCCAAGATTGAATTGTCTTCCTCTTCACAGACCGAGATCAACCTACCGTACGTTACCGCTACGGCCAGTGGGCCAAAGCACTTGGTAAAGACCTTAACGCGTAGCAAGTTCGAGCAATTGATCGACGATCTTGTAAAGAGAACCATTACCCCTTGCGAGAAGGCCCTGAAAGCGGCTGGCTTGAGCAAGAGCGATATCGACGAGATTATTCTCGTAGGTGGTTCAACCCGTATTCCTGCCGTACAGGAAGCGGTGAAGGAATTCTTCGGAAAATCGCCCAGCAAGGGCGTAAACCCAGATGAGGTTGTGGCCATTGGTGCCGCCATCCAGGGTGGAGTTCTAACCGGAGACGTAAAGGATGTATTGCTATTGGACGTAACCCCGCTATCGCTCGGTATCGAGACGATGGGTGGCGTAAACACCAAATTGATCGAGGCAAATACAACCATTCCTACAAAGAAGAGCCAAGTGTTCTCTACCGCGGCCGATAATCAGCCCAGCGTTGAAATTCACGTACTGCAAGGAGAGCGCCCTATGGCAGCCGACAATAAGACCATTGGTAGGTTCCACCTAGACGGGATTCCACCAGCACCGCGGGGGACACCTCAAATTGAAGTGACCTTCGATATCGATGCAAACGGTATTATCAAGGTAAGTGCCGAAGACAAGGCTACCGGTAAGAAGCAGGATATCCGTATCGAGGCATCTTCCGGCTTGACCGAAGAGGAAATCAAGAAGATGAGGCAAGAAGCCGAGGCAAATGCCGAAAGTGATAAAGCTGCCAAGGAAAAGGTAGATAAAATCAACGAGGCCGATGCGATGATCTTCCAGACCGAAAAGCAACTGAAGGAATTCGGCGATAAGTTATCTGACGATAAGAAGAAGCCCATCGAAGATGCTTTGGAAGATTTGAAGAAGGCATATGAAACCAAGGAAGTGGAGAACATTCAACCTGCCTTGGAAAAGATCAACGAAGCTTGGAAAACCGCTTCTGAGGAAATGTACAAGGCCCAGGCCGAGCAGCAGCAAGGAGGCGCTCCAGGAGGAGATGCCGGCGCGCAGCAAGGTGCCACGGGAGCCAATTCCGAGGAGAGCAGCGACGTTGAGGACGTAGACTTTGAGGAAGTAAAGTAAGCATTGCGCTACTAGGCAACACGTTCTAGTGTGCAAGGTACCTCCCGAATGGAATTCGGGAACTTCCGAAACTAAATAGAAAAACCCAGACCGTATGGTCTGGGTTTTTTGCTTTGAATAAGAAAAGGTTTTATTGCTTATCGTATCGCTTCACCGGTACCGAATTCAATTTTACGGTATACTTCGGCCGAATCCAAAAGCTCTTGATCCGTTCAAATAATTGCCCTTGCGGTAGCTGTATGCCCTGATGTACGCACCAACTAATGAAATACTTAAACGATAATAGTTTTACGTGTTCCAGGGGTGCCCGGCAATTTATTAAATTGGGGTTGATGTAAATTTTACCGCCCATGTCCTTTATTTGTTTGTGCAGCGCCACGTGCTCGCAAACTTCATTTCCCTTTTCATCAATACCTAGGTAGCGCGCCTTTACCAGACTTTCCTTTTTGTAGATCGCCATGCCCCCAAAGGCAGAGTCAACTTCCAGCCACGTATCACTCTGCGGAATCGTTATCATGCGTGAAAAAATGGCCAGACGTCTCGCTTCTAACGGGCTTTTCTTTTCGGTGGTCAATAAACGTTGGTAATATTGCAGGCAATCGTCGGGCGAATGTACCGGGTGCCGGAAGGCCCATATATCGTAATAAGGTCCTTTTTGGTTGGCTGCGCAAACGTCCCAATCATCGCGTTTCCAACATGATTCAATATGCGCTTCCTGAAGCAGGGTATTGGTTCCGTCCAGATCGGTAACGATTACGTACTGTATATCTTGATACAATTTATTGTTCTCAATTTCCTCCAGGTACCTATTGCGGCAGAATGCGATCCGCTCCGTTCGTTTTGGTATTTGCGTGCGCAGTTCGCCCAGTGAAATGTAATCAAAATGGGGATTCATACCCTTCAGTTGCTCGAGCTTTGCAATCGTCTTATCGGTACTATCCGATTCAATGATTAAGTAGCGCACATTTTTATAACGGTGCAGGGCGCCGGCTATTTGCCTATATTCTTTTTCTATGGCATGCGCACAATTTCGCACCGTGCCCACTACGAGTATGTTTCTGTCAAGGTAATCGTTCATATAAATCTACAAGAGCCCATGAAATATTCCTTCGGAATGAAAAAATGGAGGAAAGGCTCCCCTTAAAGATACGAAAAATTGCCCTAACGGTCTACAGAGCGACACCCTGCGTTATAAGAATCTGAAGTACAGTTTTTTAGAATAAGGACCACAAAAAAATACAGGCATTACTTTGAGAACTAGTATGCCTATTATTGGCCAATGTCGATACGCCTACCGTTCGATTAGGAAAGGATTGTAGTTTAAATTTTTATATTTGGGAGTATGGAACGCACCATTTTGCCCCGGCAGCCACACCCCTTGCGCTCGTACCTTCGCGTAGGGCGGCTACTGTACTGGGCCCTGTTGCTGTTCATTGCAGAATCGTACCTCTATGGCGCCGAGCTGTACAACGCCCTTCGCTACCAAGGTGTCTGGGCAGTACTCTTTTGGACGCTCTGCTTTCTTTTCTCCTTTGTCCATATCTTCCTGGTGCTAATGGATGGCTGGTCGCGCTACCAAAATTACAAGCGTGCCAAGGACCAATTATTCCTTCACGGGTTTAGGCCCCGCATTGCGCGCATGTATATGGGCAGTAAATGCCAGCGCATGGCAGTCGAGACGGCTGCCGAGGAACTGGGCCTGAAAGCCGAGATAAAGGCGTATTACCATAAGCACGGGGTGCGGTGGTACCATTATGTGCCCTATTTTATGATCGCCGAACCGCTATTCCTTTTCAAAAAACACTTTTGGTCGCGTACCTTTTTGGAAAAAAACTATACGCCTAAGTACAACTACAGAAATATGCCGCAAATACATTGGGTATAATCATCTCCTGTTCGCAAGTCGGAAAATCGTTTGGCACGACCCAGGCGGTACGGGGTATTGACCTTACCTGTGCGGCGGGTGAAATCGTTGGTATCCTAGGGGCGAACGGGGCGGGAAAAACGACCCTGTTCAAAATGATTTTGGGACTGTTGCGGCCCGATACGGGAAGCATACAGCTCGTTGCCGAGGGAAGCAAAAAAATCGGCGGCATAATCGAGAAACCGGCGCTTTACGGATACCTCAGCGCACGCGACAACCTCAAGGTCTTCGCAAAAATGCAAGGTAGCGCGACCCAGCCATCCCATCTGGAGAATTGCCTGCAGGCCGTAGGGCTGCCACTAGACCGGACCGATGCCGTACGCCATTTTTCGATGGGGATGAAGCAACGCTTGGGCATTGCCATTGCCTTGTTGAATGATCCGAAATGCCTGGTGCTGGACGAACCTTTTTCGGGGCTCGACCCCGTGGGCATCCAATCGCTCAAGAACCTGATACAAAGCTTGGCGCGCAAGCAAAATCTGGCCATCCTTATCTCCTCGCATATCGTAACACTGCTGGCCGAAACGAGCGACACCATCCACGTGATGCGGGAGGGGAGGATCATGTTCAGTGGCGCCCCGTCGACGCTGTTGGAGCGGTTTACCACCACCTACCAGATTTGCGGTCCGCAGCTAAGGGAAACCGATGTCTGGAAGGAGTACCCGGCCTCCTTCCATGGAACGTGCGCTACGGTAACTATTCCCCACGGGGAAATTTCCGCACTGCTGCAAAAGCTCGTAGCGGCCAATATTGCCATTACTTCCTGCACCCCGCAGCTGGATATGAATCAATTATTCCACACATCCGTATGAGGGCATTGCTGGCAGTAGAATGGTTCAAGCTATGGCGGCAGCGCCGCACCTATTACGCCTTGGGGGCGCTATTGGCCATCGAGGCCATGGTCATGGGCAGCGCCTATCTACAGGGCGCCGAAATTATAGACCTTGCGCTCGCGGGCCTGCGCGATACCTTTTACTTTGAGGGAAACCTGCTAAATGGCAATTTGGTAACCTACTTCCTGCTAAACTCCCTCTGGTTCCATGTGCCGCTCATTCTCATAATAATCGTGTCGGGCCTGCTCACTACCGAGTATAAGGACAACACCATACAAACCGTATTTATGCAACCGGTAGGGAGGTGGCAGTACATCCTGTCAAAATATGTGGTGGGCATTGGCTTTACGCTGCTTATCGTGACCAGTTTGGCAATTAGCTCGTTTCTCTTTGCCTACCTCCTTTTCGGAAAGGGCGACCTCATCGTATATTTAAACGGCCTGGTCTTCTATGAACAGGAATCGGCCTTTTGGCGCTTAGTGGGCGCCTTTGTTGCGGGGGCGGGGATTACGGTTTTCTATTCGGTCGTAAGCCTTACCCTCGCCGTGTGGGTACGAGAATCGGTTACCACGTGGATTCTCTCGTTATTATTTTTAATCTTGGCCAACGTGTTGATGAAGGTCGATTTCAATTCGGAACTTGTGCACCAGTTATTCTTTCCGAAGTTGAACGACACCTGGCAGTATTTTTTCATTTCCGACATACCCTACCCCCGCATTGCCGCCAATCTGGCGGTACTGGCAGTGTACAGCATTGCGGCCATGGGGCTGGGGGTGTATCGATTTCAAAAAAAGGAACTTGGATGAACAAAAAAATTCTATTTCTAATTGCACTATTCTGTATGGCCCCGTGGCTCGGTGCACAAACCCCAATCGAGAAATTGGAGCCCTTGTTGCTGAAAATGCAAGGCATTACGGCCTTTACGGCAAACGTGAAGCTTCGCGTGGACATTCCCTTTATCACGATGCCCGAAAAGGAAGCGCAGGTACGGTTTGCAAAGGGCGCCTCGATGGAGGTTACCTCTAGCGATTTTGCACTGCTGCCAAAGCGCGGACTTGACCTTACGTTTCAGGAACTGTTCGAACATCCCTACCTGGTGGTCGATAGGGGCGAGGAGACCGTTGGGGGAACACCGTTATCGGTGGTGAGCGTCGTGCCCGAGACGGATGCGGCAAAGTTCTCCATAGCCACGCTCTATTGGAACCCCGAGAGCCGTCAGATAAAACGCGCTACGATCAGTACCAAGAAGGACGGCACTTACGATATTGCGATGCGCTATGCCAATGCCGCAGCACCCTTGCCCTTCGAAGTGATCGTTTCCTTTGAAATGGAACGGATTCGGCTCCCGCTTACCTTTATGGGAAAGGATGCCTCGGTCGATCGGAAGAAGATGCGGGAACAGAAGATTAAGAAAGGAAAGATCGTTCTCCTGTTCGAATACCTAAGCGTTTCCCATTAGCCTTTTCGCTTCACTATACTCCAAAAAAAAAACGGCCCCTGATGGGAGGCCGTGCTTTCAAAAAGATATTATTTTTAAATAACCAATATTAACTTTATATCCTTTTTTGAAAATTTTACTCGTTATCGTTACTCGTTTCGGTGGCGATAATGGGTTGGCTGGTGTTTGTAACGTTCGGGACGCTGAGGTCAAGACCTGTTCCCGAGGTAGATAACAATATTATGGAAATGGTCTCGGTGTTCTCAAATTTGTTTTCGGCCACGATAAGCTCCTTCAACTTAATGTTCTTGGCGATCGCCACGGGAAGGCTTCCCGTTAACTGATTGTCGAATACGTTAAATACCTCCAGTTTCTTGAGCTTGCCCAACTCGGTGGGCACGGTGCCCGTAAACGAATTGCTGCTAAGGTGTAGGTTTTTCAAATTGCCCAGTTTTCCCAGGCTCGACGGAATCGTACCGCCCAACATATTGCCGTTAAAGGCAAGGGTTTCCAGTTTGCGCAAATTTCCGAGACTCTCGGGCAAGGTGCCCGACAGCTTGTTGAACGAAAGCTCCAGTACCCGAAGGTGGGTGAGCGCGCCAATACTGGCCGGTAACGTTCCCTCAAGGTTGTTGAACAACAGGCTAATGCCCGTTACGTGATCGTCGGCAACGGTTACGCCGTGCCACGTGGCAACGTCCTTTTTTAGGTTCCACTTGGTGTTCCAGTGGTCACCTTGCGTGGCGTTGTACAGATCGATGAGCGCCTGCTTTTCGGTGGCGCTAACTTGGGCGATAGCCATCCCGCAAAAGAGCATAAGACAGCAGGTAAGTAGTAGGTTTTTCATATGTAGGGGCAATGAAATTTCTTACAATATAGGGTAAATTAAAAACAAATAAAGGTTAAACGCAAGAAAAATCGACGAAATACACAAAATAATTTCTTGTCCTACAAACTACCTAGCCGCGACCCTACGCAAAAATGCACGGTTTACCTCGTGGGTGCCTTCAAATACGTGAACGTTTAGCCGGTCTCCAAAGAGGGCCGAGGCCTTTAGCTGCTCTTCCGTTTCGCGCGCCTCGGTAATGTATTCATCGCGGTCGCCGTACAGGTAGGTCACCCGCGTGGTGGACGACAGGTGCTCGAAGTGGGAAGGTTTCAGCTCAACGGGAATCCCACCCGAGTGCAAGATGAGGTGATGGCAGTCTAACTTCCGCGAGGCGAGCCAGCGGGTAGCGATAGATACTCCCTGCGAGTACCCAAGCACGAACAGGCGCACATCGCGTTCGGGGCGCGCTCGCTCCCATACGGCATCGACGTAGGCAAGTACGTTCTCGGTTTCCAGCTCGGTTTGTTCGCGGGTAAGCCAGGAGGCCCCCACGTGGGTAAACTGCCCCTTAAGGTAATATTTGGAGGGCGCCTGTGGGGCAATCACATAATTGGAGGCAGGGTCCAAATCGGTAAAGTACCTACCGAAATACCGGCTTAGGTAGCCCATGCCGTGGAAAACCAACCATACGTTCTCAGTGGTTTCCGAAAACGAATGTAAGGTGGTATAGGTATTTTTCGATGTATAGGAAACCTCGTGCTCTGTTGCCATTTCAATTTTTTATATTTTTACAAAGCTAACCGAAAGTTATGAAATACACGAAGGAAGAAACCCTTGCCGCCTGCCGGGACATGTGCGAGAACACCCTAATGGAAACCTTGCAGATCGAGTTTATCGACGTTTCCGAGAACACCCTTGTGGCGAAGATGCCCGTTACCCCCCGCGTGCACCAGCCCGATGGCGTGCTGCACGGCGGGGCCACCGTTGCCCTGGCCGAGAGTGTGGGGAGTGCGGCAGCTTTCCTGTTCTTGGAGGAGGACACCCAGGTACGCGGTATCGAGATCGCGGCCAACCACGTAAGGGGCGTTCGCGACGGCAACGTGTATGCCCATGCGACCGTGCTGCACAAGGGAAGAACAACCCAATTATGGCAAATACGTATTGTAAATGAGGCAAATGAGTTGGTATCTATGGTAAAACTCACTACCTTGACCCTCCGTAAATAACACCTATGGAACTAGCCCATTTTCTCGATACAATGATAGGGCATTATGGGAAGCGACTTCCCTTTGCCGTCTATTCGCTACCCGATTCGAAGACGGTCTACGGCGTATTCCAAAAAAACGATACCAAGCACACCACCACTACCTACTGCGACAAGGGCGTTATCTTGGCCCCCTTTGAGTACGACCGCGAGGCGCTCTGCATTCCCGAGCACGAGAGCGAGGTAATGCAGGTAGATTACACGCTACAGCCCCCCGCCATTAAGGAGCTCCCTATTTCGGAAAACGAAAAGGAACACCACCATCACCTCGACTTGGTGAACAAGGCCCTGCGCACCATTCGGCTTCGAAAGGCCCACAAAATTGTCGTGGCACGCAAGAAGGAACTGTCGCTGTCGTATTTCGATATAGGCGAACTGCTTACCCGCTTGCTTCCGCTGTACCCAACCGCCTATAGGTATGTATGGTACCATCCCGACACCGGCTTGTGGTGCGGGGCGAGTCCGGAGGTGCTCCTCAAGACCGAAGACACCGCGTTTACCACGATGTCATTGGCGGGCACCTACAAGATAGAACATCACAATGGCGATACCCCGCACTGGAGCGCCAAGGAAATTGCCGAACAGCAACTGGTAACCGATGCCATTGCCACCAGCCTGCAAAAGGTGACCTCGGTGGTTAAGATTTCAAAGGCGAGCACGTTTCGGGCAGGTTCCCTAGCGCACATCCGTACCGATATTACCGGGATCCTCAAGACGGGCAAGGCGACCCTAGAGACCATAACCGCTGCCTTGCACCCCACGCCGGCCGTATGTGGCACCCCCGCCAAGGTGGCAAAGGCCTTTATCAAGGAACACGAAACCTATCAGCGTGGCTATTATACCGGTTTTACGGGCCCGGTGAACCAGGTGGAGAAAAGTTCCTCCCTATTCGTAAACCTGCGTTGCATGAAAATTGAGGGTACCCGCGCTCATCTATATGTGGGCGGGGGCATTACGGCCGAGTCTGACCCCGAGCTGGAGTGGATGGAAACGCACAACAAGTTACAGACCATGGGGCAAGTGCTACAGCCCATGCTTTAAAATTCGTAGGTTATTCGTAGTTTTGCGAGTCATGAAATACGCCGCAATTCCGCTCGCCCAAACCATTGTCCACCTTTGCGCAGCCAAGGGAATCGATCACATTGTCATTTCTCCCGGGTCGCGCAATGCGCCCTTAACCATTGGCTTTACCAATCATCCCGAAATTACCACCTTCAGTATTGTCGACGAGCGCTGCGCCGCTTTTTTCGCCCTCGGCTTGGCACAGCAACTACGGCGGCCCGTAGCCGTTGTATGTACCTCGGGTTCGGCCTTGCTCAATTACTATCCGGCCGTGGCCGAGGCTTTTTATAGCGACCTACCGCTGGTGGTCATTTCGGCCGATAGGCCCGATGCGCTTCAGGAAATTGGCGATGGGCAAACCATCCAGCAGCAAAACGTGTACGGCAACCATATTCTCTACAGCGCCAACGCCCGGGAGGGGAGCGCGCACCAGCGTTACAATGAGACCGAACTGAACGTGGCCCTGAATACCGCCATCGAATGCCGCGGCCCGGTACACATTAACCTACCCTTCTCGGAACCCTTATACGATACCGTTGCCAAACCAAGCGTGCAGCCCCAGAACGTGCCCGCGCGCGAGCCCGTACCAAGCCTGCCCGATGATTTCTCGTTCTTCCAAAAAACATGGCGAGGCAGCGAGCGTATTCTCGTATTGTGGGGGGTAGACTTTCCCGGGAGCGTCGCCCCGCAACTGCTCCAAAAATTGGCCGATGACGAACGCGTCCTCGTATTGACGGAGACCCCTTCGAACGTGCACCATCCGGCTTTCGTGCCGGCCATCGACCAATTGATAGCGCCCCTTTCCGAAGAGGCGCTGTTGCAGCTAAAGCCCGATTTGCTGCTTACTATGGGCGGCATGGTCGTGTCAAAGAAAGTGAAGGCCTTTTTGCGGAACCACCGTCCGGCCCAGCATTGGCACGTCGATACTAAAAAGGCGTACAACACTTATTTTAGCCTCACCCACGCCATTTCCTCTAGTCCCCGGCACTTTCTGGAAGCGCTGCTGAAAGACACCGATGCCCAACGGGGGACCTATCAACCGAAATGGCTACAGGTAAAGGAACACCGATTGCAACGGCACGCGGCCTATGTGGCAGAAATTCCCTTTTCCGATTTTAAGGTGTTT
>NZQO01000155.1 GCA_002693605.1 Flavobacteriaceae bacterium | reverse complement strand
CGCGGGAGACTTAAAGCGAATAACGTAGGATTCCTCATTTTCCAGTCGTTTCTGAACTTCCTCGCTAGATAGCGAAAGCGAGTTCTTGAGTTTGTTCCGGTTGTGCCAGTTGTAGATGAACGTCTTCCCCTTTGCTTCGTGTTCGGCGCGGTGGGCATCGAGTTCCTCTGCAGTATCAAACGCATAGTAGGCGTTGCCAGAAGCCAATAGCTGCTCGGCGTATTGCCTGTATAATTGCTTTCGTTCGCTCTGTCTGTAGGGCCCGTAACCGCCGTCCTTACCGGGGCCTTCATCGAAGGGAATGTTCAGCCAGTTTAGCGCTTCGACGATATAGGTCTCGGCCCCGTTAACATATCGGGCTTGGTCGGTATCCTCTATTCGAAGGATAAAGTCACCATTGTGTTTCTTGGCGAACAAATAATTGAAGAGCGCGGTGCGAACACCTCCAATATGTAGGGGTCCCGTTGGACTGGGAGCGAATCTTACGCGGACTTTCTCATTCATGAAATGAAGTTTTTATTGAAAGCGCAAAGATACGATTCTATTTAAGCATTTCCGAAGGAATCCGTGGGTTCATGACGCGAAACCACAGGGGTGGGAAAAGCGACAGCACCATGGAAGTGGGATAGCCGAACGGCATTTGCGGACTCGACTCGTGGCAGTCCAACAACTGGTATTTTTTATGCGCCCTATAGTGGTGGTCACTGTGCCTAGTAAGCTCGAATAGCATGGCGCGCCCCAGCACGTGGTTGCTGTTCCAGGAATGCACCTCGCGAACCCGCTCGTAACGCCCGCTTTTGGTCTTATTTCGGCGTAGGCCGTAATGCTCTATATAGTTTACGGTTTCCAACTGCAAAATCCCCACCCCGGCACACGCAATCGCGACAATTGCGGCGGTACTTCCATAATAGGCGTAAATGCTAACTAGGAACGCTAGCTGAAAAACGCTATACCACAGCATATCATTCTTAATATCGAAAAAAGAAGCGTTGGCGCGTTTCAGTAACTGCTTTTGTATACGCCAAGCATTCGCGTACTGTCTGGCGGTAGAGGTAATCCAGAAAGAGTACACGGTCTGGTTATAGGCCGCACTTGCGGGGTCTTCGTCAGTGGCTGCGTGCTGGTGATGCCCGAAGTTATGTTCTATGTAAAAATGCATATACAGCGAGGGCAACAGGAGTATCTTTCCCAGCGTTCGTTCCCACCTCGTGGTGCGGTGGCCCAGCTCGTGGGCCACGTTAATGGCGTTACTTCCCAGCAAAATTCCAATAGATAAGGTAAATCCAATAATTTCTGAAAGAGAATAGCCTTCTTCTGAAACGTTCCATAGGAACCAAAAAAGGAGAGAATAGACAATGGGTAGATTTACGTACAATAGAAAATCGAAAAATCGGTTTTTTGTCTTTCTTTCCGCGGTTTCTTCAGGTAGATTTCCCGAATCCTTCGGCAGGGAAATTTCGAGCAGGGGAATTATCAGAAACGCAAAGAGGGGTGTAAAGTAGGCCCAGGCACCACCCAGCAGCAGGCCGGTTGTCACGGCAAGGGGAATTGAATATGCGGCCAGGTATTTTAAGTCTTTCATAAACGGGTGTTTGGAGTAATTTTTGATATATTTCCCGTGCCGAGAACGCTTGGAAATAAAATTGTATTTTAGAAGTTCTGTAGCAAAGGAAACCACGCCGTATGAGCTCATTTAGCATCATCCAGCAAAAGCTGGAACAATTTATAAAAAAATACTATACGAATGAATTGATCAAGGGAATCATCTTGTTCTTTTCCATCGGGTTGCTGTATTTTCTTGCCACCTTGCTCGTAGAGTATTTTCTTTGGTTGGCGCCACAAGAAAGGACACTGCTTTTCTGGCTGTTTGTGGTGGTGGAACTGCTTTTGCTTGGGCGCTTTGTCTTTTTTCCACTCGCAAAGTTGTTCAAGTTACAACAGGGATTGTCGTATGAAGAAGCAAGCCGTATTATTGGAGATCACTTTCCGGAGGTACGGGACAAACTTATAAACGTAATTCAGCTAAACAGTACGAAGATCGAGAGCGAACTGCTTGCAGCGAGTATCGACCAAAAGGCAGCGGCGCTGCAACCTATTCCGTTCCAGACAGCGGTTAATTTCAGGACGAATACCATATACCTGAAATATGCCATACTACCGGTAATGCTCTTTGTATTAATTGGTCTGTTGGGAGAAGAAGGGCTTTTCAAGAACAGCTATAATCGAGTTGTGAATTATAGGACGGCGTACGAACCTCCCGCACCCTTTCAGTTTGTAATTCTAAATGACTCCCTCTCGGCTATAGAGAATAAGCCTTTTACCTTGCAACTGCAAACGGTGGGCAAACTGATTCCGGAAACGGTTCGGATTAACTATAATGATGAAACCTACATCCTGCGGCAATCGGCACTCGGCCAATTTCAGTATACCTTTTCACAGCCCGTCGACGCGGTCGATTTCCGTTTCGAGGCGAATGAGGTGTCATCTCGGGAGTATACGTTGGAAGTTATTAAAACCCCCACCCTGCTCGGGTTCGATATGCAGTTGAACTATCCCGCCTATACGGGAAAGAAAGACGAAACGCTAAATAGCACGGGTAACGCAATCATTCCCGAAGGCACTCGTGTAACCTGGCAGCTACGTGCCAAGAATACCGAAAATGTGGTGCTAAAAATGGCTGATACGTTATTGGATTTTTCAAAGGAGGAAAATGAGTTTAAGCTGAACCGCCGAATTTTTTCCAATACCGACTATACGCTTACAACATCGAACATGCGACTTCGTAATTATGAAAATCTATCGTTTTCGCTTGGAGTTATAAAAGATTCTTATCCCGATATTGAGGTGGAGGCAAAAGTAGATTCTACCAACTCGCAGGTAATATATTATCTAGGGTCCGTAAGCGATGACTATGGTCTCTCAAAGCTCCAATTGGTCTATTATCCCGAAGGCTCGCCGCAAAACACCAACACCGTGCCTCTGCCCCTTAGCAAGTCAACATTCGATCAGTTTACCTACACTTTTCCGGCAGATATTGATTTGGAAGATGATGAGGTGTACGAATATTACTTCCAGGTTTTTGACAATGACGGCGTAAACGGTGCTAAATCGAGTAAGAGCGCGGTGTATTCCTATAGGAAATTGACCCAGGCGGAACAAGAACGCGAGCAATTGGAAAACCAGCAGAACACCATTGAAGGAATGGATAAAACCCTCGATGAGTTGCGAGAACAGGAGAAAGCTCTGGAAAATTTATCGAAGCTTCAAAAGGAAAAAAAGGAGTTGAACTATAACGACAGGAGAAAGCTCGAAGATTTTCTGAAGAGGCAGAAGCAACAAGAAGAGATGATGAAGAACTTCAGTAAGGAGCTGAAGGAACAACTGGAGGAATTTCAGCCAGATAAAGAAGAGACAGATCCGTTTAAGGAACAATTGGAAAAGCGGTTGGAGGAAAATGAGCGGCAATTGGAGGAAAATGAAGAACTGCTGAAGGAACTGGAGGAACTTCAGGAGAAAATTCAGAAGGAAGATTTAACTGAAAAGCTGGAGAAACTGGCAAAGCAGAACAAAAATCAGGAAAAGAACCTGGAGCAACTCGTAGAGCTCACGAAGCGATATTATGTTACCAAGAAGGCCGAGAAACTGGCCGAGGAACTGTACAAGTTGGGAGAGGAACAGGAGAAATTGGCTAATTCACCAAAGGAGGAAAACACGGTCGAGAAGCAGGAAGAGCTCAATAAGGCATTCGAGGAGTATAAAGAGGAGATGGATAAACTTCAGGAGGAGAACCAAGACCTTAAATCGCCAATGGATATTCCCGAAAACCCAAAAGAAGAGGAGCAAATTCAGCAGGAGCAACAAGGAGCGACTGACGATTTGAAGAAACAGCAGCAAGAAAACGCTAAGCCCAAGCAGAACAAGGCCGGTCAAAAAATGAAAAAGATGGGCAAGCAAATACAGATGCAAATGATGTCGGGACAAATGGAAACCATTGAGGAGGATGTAGAAATGCTCCGCCAAATTTTAGATAACCTGGTGGTATTCTCATTCGAGCAGGAAGATATTATGGATCAGTTCAAGAGCACAAGTTATGGTAACCCAACCTTCGGCATGCGGCTAAATCTTCAGAACGATTTAAAGTTGAATTTTCAGCATATTGACGATAGTATTTTCGCGCTGTCGCTACGTCAACCATTAATAAGTACGAAAATCAACGAGTCGTTAACCGATGTACAATACAATCTGGACAAGGCGCTTGACCGATTGGCCGAGAACGAAATGCGCCAAGGCATTAGCAGTCAGCAGTATACCGTAACGGGGGCTAATGAGTTGGCCGTACTCCTGAGCGATCTTCTTGAAAATATGCAAAATCAAATGCAAATGGCTGCCTCCGGACAGGGGCAGGGCAAGGGCCAAGGCCAGGGACAGGGTGAGATTCGAGGTTTTCAACTACCGGATATAATAGAAAAGCAAGAGAGCCTTACCGAACAGATGAAGGAGGGCATGAAAGAGGGAAAAGGCCAGTCGAAGGGTGAAGGTGAAGGTGAAGGTGAAGGAGACGGAAAAGGCGACGGAAATGGAGACACGGACGGTAATTCCGGGAAAAATGGTGAGAATTCCGGTAATGAAGGACAAAGTGGTGAGGGAAATAACGAATCGATGAACGGAGCGCTGTTTGAAATTTATAAGCAACAACAGCAGTTAAGGCAACAATTAGAGGATCGTCTCAACAAGGAAGGGCTTGGTGGTGCAGGCGGTGATTTGCTTCGGAAAATGGAAGGAATAGAGCAGCAACTCCTGGAACGGGGCTTTAACCAGCGTACACTGGAGCAAATGCGAAACTTAAAATATGAACTGCTAAAGTTAGACGAAGCGTCCTTCCAACAGGGGCAGGAGGAAAAGCGCGAATCGCAGTTTAATAGAAATCGCTACAGGAACAATGTTAGGCTCTCGCCTGGGGCAATAAAAGAATATTTCAATACTACCGAAATACTTAACAGAGAGGCATTACCTTTGCGGCTTGAATTTAAGCAAAAAGTACAGCAATATTTTAAGAAGGGAAATGATTGAGTTTTATTCTGAAACAGATTTTCAACTCTCAAAACAGGACGAGATACGAAGGTGGATAGAAAATGTCATTGCAGACAGGAAGTTTTCATTGGGAGAACTCTGCTATAACTTTTTGGATGATGAGGGTCTGCTCAAGATAAATCTGGAGTATCTAAACCATGATACCTATACCGATATTATTAGCTTCGATTACACAATGGGTAACGAAATTCACGGAGAAATATTTATTTCGATAGATCGCGTTCTTGAAAATGCCAAGGAATATAATGTCTCGTTCGAAGACGAACTGCATCGGGTGATGATTCACGGTGTCTTGCATTATTGCGGACTTAGGGACAAGACGACAGAAGAAGAATCGGAGATGCGAAATGCCGAAAATAACGCCCTTTTACAACGTGATTTCGTATAATTTACTGAATATCAGGACCCCTGTGTTTTAACTTTCTGATTATAAGTATTTTACTTACTTTTGCGGCCGCAAATTCAGCTTAACAAAATAGAATTGTTCCACGTGGAACAATTTTGAAATACAAAGAGTTTTATGTTTGAAAAGGAATATGATGTTATTGTGGTCGGGGCCGGTCACGCTGGCTCTGAGGCTGCGGCGGCAGCTGCTAATATGGGGTCGAAGACCTTGCTAATTACCATGAACCTGCAAAACATTGGCCAAATGTCGTGTAATCCAGCAATGGGGGGCATCGCTAAGGGCCAAATTGTTCGTGAAATCGATGCACTTGGGGGTTATAGCGGGATAATTTCCGACAAGACGGCTATTCAGTTCAAGATGCTCAATAAATCAAAAGGTCCTGCCATGTGGAGTCCACGGGTACAGAGCGATCGCATGCGGTTTTCAGAATTGTGGCGTTTAATGTTAGAGGGCACCGCGAACTTAGATTTTTATCAAGAAATGGTTTCCGGAATCATAGTTTCAAATAATAAGGTGGTTGGCGTACGAACTTCTTTGGGATTAGAGGTCTTTGCAAAATCGGTCGTATTGACCAATGGAACTTTTCTCAATGGGCTCATCCATATAGGCGATAAGCAATTTGGAGGGGGTCGTGCTGGTGAACGAGCGGCGACTGGAATAACCCAGGACTTGGTGAATCTGGGTTTCGAATCTGGAAGAATGAAGACCGGTACCCCACCCAGGGTAGATGGCCGATCGTTGGATTTTTCAAAAATGGTAGAACAGCCGGGTGATGAAAATCCTGAGAAATTTTCCTATTCCAACGAAACTGCACCTTTAACGAAACAGCGGTCGTGCCACATGACGTATACCAGCACACAGGTGCACGAACTTTTAAAGGAAGGTTTTGATCGTTCCCCCATGTTCAATGGGGCCATTCAAAGTATTGGTCCGCGTTACTGTCCTTCCATAGAAGATAAGATAAATCGCTTTGCAGATAAGGATAGGCACCAGCTTTTCGTAGAACCGGAAGGGTGGGATACCGTTGAATATTACGTAAACGGATTCTCCACTTCGCTTCCCGAAGACGTACAATTTAAGGCCCTGAAGGAAGTGGCCGGTTTCGAGAAGGTTAAGTTCTTTAGACCGGGGTATGCAATAGAATATGATTATTTCCCGCCCACCCAGTTGCAGCATACCCTTGAAACCAAATTGGTTGATGGGCTATATTTTGCGGGTCAGATAAACGGCACCACGGGGTATGAGGAGGCTGCCTCACAAGGGTTAATGGCTGGTATTAACGCGAGCTTAAAGGTGCAGGAAAAGGAACCTTTCATTCTAAATCGTAGCGAAGCTTATATTGGCGTTTTAATTGATGATCTCATTACAAAGGGAACCGAAGAGCCTTACCGTATGTTTACCTCGCGTGCGGAATACAGGACCCTTTTGCGCCAGGACAATGCAGATTTTAGGTTAACGCCCCTAGGGCACAAAATTGGATTGGCTTCGGATGCACGCTTACGAGCCATGGAAAAGAAAAAGGATAATTCAGATTCTTTCGTAAATTTCTTTCGGGAAACAAGTGTTTCGCCAGAAATCATGAATCCCATCCTTACAGAAAATAATTCATCTGAAATTTCACAGAGCGACAAGATGTTCAAGTTGTTTTCCCGTCCGGAGATATCAATGGACGATATGAGGAAAATCGACACGGTCGAATCGTACATACAGGAGAATGATCTAGATTATGAAGTTTTACAGCAGGCCGAAATACAGGTAAAGTACGCGGGCTATATTGAAAAGGAAAAATCAAACGCAGACAAGTTGAATAGGCTTGAGGGAATTAAAATTCCCCGGAACTTTGACTATACAAAACTCAAATCCCTTTCCTTCGAGGCGAAAGAAAAGTTGGCAGCAATCCAGCCGGCCACCGTCTCGCAAGCTTCACGTATTAGCGGGGTGTCACCCAATGACATTTCAGTATTGTTAGTGTATATGGGACGTTAGCCAATTGTTTCACGTGGAACATGGATAAAAATTGTAATACTTTTCGATTGAATCAAATTAAGCCAAATTCTAGTAAATACTTAACCACAAAAGATTTTCTCGTAACGGGAGAGCGGTTTGAGCTTCGCTATTGCCAAGAATTTGAGATGCTGATCACCCATCTGCAACCCGAGGCGGCCCATCTTTCCAAATATTATGAGAGCGACGACTATGTCTCGCATTCCGATTCGAGGAAAGGGTGGTTCCAATTCGTATACCAGACGGTTAAGAATTATTCCCTACGAAAAAAAATTGCACTGGTCAATCGTCAAAATAATTCCCAAGGGTCCCTATTGGATATCGGCGCTGGTACCGGTGAGTTTTTGAGAAAGGCGGAAAAGGATGGCTGGAAAGTAACGGGAGTTGAGCCTAACACGAAAGCGCGAGACCTGTGTGCAAAGAAAGAGATTCAATGTTATGAGAACATTGATTCGCTGGCCGGACAACGATTTGATGTTGTCACTCTCTGGCACGTTCTGGAACATATGCCAGATTTACAGAATGTAATTAAAAAACTGGAAGACTTGGTGGCAGAGGGCGGAAGTTTGGTAATTGCCGTCCCGAATTTTAATTCATACGATGCGGAATATTACAATGAATATTGGGCCGCTTTTGATGTGCCCCGACACCTTTGGCATTTTTCACAGAAGAGTTTTCCGAAGTTGTTCACTCAATTTCGTGTAGTGGACAAAAAACCAATGTGGTTCGATTCGTTTTACGTTAGCCTTCTTTCGGAAAAATATAGAGGGAATAAATTCTACGTAGTAGGGGCTTTATTGCGCGGGGGTATTTCGAACATAAAAGCTATGAAGACCAAGGAATTTTCCTCCATCATCTATATTCTAAAGCGTTAAAAGCGATTTTAAGAGCCTTAGGTCGCGGTTAGGGTTTTAAGCGTGGTTTCGGGTCGATTCAGTACAAAAACACGACGAAACAGGCTGAAATCGGCACGTTTTTAATAGAATAAAATTATAGTGTATTAAATTTTTATCAAGTTGTTTGATACGATGATTTTGCGTGTACCGCTCGTGCGAATTGCATAGCGAGATCGGAAAAAATGAGTTTTGCGCTTCCGTTACGTTCCACGTGATAGATTGCCTCTTCAATTGCGGCAGTATATTTGAAAATATTTCCATCGTGTACAAACGGAGCGAACTTATCGATGGAAAATGATTTGTCGTTCGATTCAAAATATACTAATTCCTTAGTGTTGTAGTTTGTTAACAATGCCTGTCTAATCGTTTCAAGGCAATAGCCTAGAAACGCCTTCTGCGGCTCGCGGCCAATGCTAGCAAGGGTGTCGCTCCAGGATACTAACTTTAGCGTCTCGTCCTTCTTTTTGCTTACCATATAGGCAATACGGAACAAAGTAATGAACCAAGTTTCAAAATCGGCATCGTTACCATCACTTTGCAACAATTTTAGTGCGCGGTGATAATTACCCTGCGCCAACCGGCTTATTTTTGTAGCTGTTGCATTTTCCACATTCTCCTTTTCAATAAGGGCCTGTGCGATATCTACCTCGGCCAATAGCGGGAAATGGAGTGTCTGGCACCTTGATTTTATGGTTTCCAGTAGGCTATCTTCTTGCTCGGTCAGCAGAAGTAGTACCGTCTTATGTGGCGGTTCTTCAATGAGCTTCAAAATTTTATTGGAACACTCGTTGTTCATACGGTCGGCCATCCACATTATCATAACCTTATAACCGCCTTCGTACGATTTTAACGAGAGGGTCTTAACGATATCTTGTGCTTCGCTTACGCCTATATTTCCCTGCTTGTTTTCCAGGCCGATAGATTGCATCCAATCTAATAAGCTGCCGTACGGATTATCTTGTATAAAATTTCGCCATTCAACCGAAAAGTCCTTCGAAATTGGATTTCGATGGTTCGAATTTCGCTTGGTAACAGGATAGACGAAATGAAGGTCGGGATGCATCAGTTTGTCAACCTTCTGTTCGCTCACCTTACGAGCGTCACTGCCCGTTGGAAGGCCTAAGCACAGTAAGCTACGTGCATAGGCAATGGCCATGGGCAACAACCCCGTGCCAGTCTGGCCCACAAATAGCTGTGCGTGCGGTATCCGCTGGTTTTCCGCGGTGGTTTGCAGATGGTTCTTTAAGTGTTCTTGGCCTATGATTTCTGAAAAATCCATACGCAAAACTACACTTTTTTCCCTCCTTATTGCCTATCAAAAACCCGTATATTTGCAAGCTAACGCCATATTATGAAAACAGTAGACGATTTCAACTTCAAGGGAAAGAAAGCCTTAATACGCGTAGATTTCAACGTACCGCTGAACGATGCTTATGAGGTCACCGATGCCACTCGCATCGAGGCTGCCAAGCCAACCATCATCAAGATTTTGGAAGATGGGGGTAGCTGTGTCCTTATGTCGCATTTGGGAAGGCCAAAAAACAGGGAGCACGAATTTTCGCTCAAACATATCTTGGCCAAGGCAAGTGAAATACTGGGGGTTAATGTGCAGTTTGTCGATGATTGCGTGGGCGAGACAGCACAGAATGCCGTCAGCAACCTTGCCAACGGAGAAATACTATTGCTCGAAAACCTGCGCTATCATGAAGAGGAGACTGCGGGTGATCGGAATTTCGCCGAGGCCCTTTCTAAACTGGGTGATATCTACGTGAACGACGCCTTTGGCACTGCGCACAGGGCACACGCGTCTACAGCGGTAATTGCCGATTTTTTCCCCGAGGAAAAATGCTTCGGATACCTTCTGGCTTCGGAAATCAAGAACGTTAACAAAGTTTTGCAACATAGTGAGACACCCGTATTGGCAATTATTGGCGGTGCGAAGGTTTCGTCGAAAATAACCATTATCGAGAATATTCTGGACAAGATTGACCATCTCATCATTGGCGGCGGCATGGCGTTTACCTTCATCAAGGCACAGGGGGGCAAGATTGGCAGTTCCCTTGTTGAAGACGACAAACAAGAGCTTTCTCTGGAAATTTTGGACAAAGCCAAGGAGAAAGGTGTGCAGGTACATTTGCCAGTCGATGTTGTGGCGGCTAACAGCTTTTCGGAATTTGCCAGTACCGAGATCGACGATGCCGATGCTATTCCCGAAGGCTGGATGGGGCTGGACGTGGGCCCCAAGACCAACGAGCAGTTTGCAAGTGTTATCTTAAAATCGAAGACGATACTGTGGAACGGTCCCGTGGGCGTTTTCGAAATGGAGCCTTTCG
>NZQO01000154.1 GCA_002693605.1 Flavobacteriaceae bacterium | reverse complement strand
GCAGTTCATCGTCGAATTATATTCTAAATAATAAAAACACACGAGTCACACTATGGCAGTATTTAGTTTTCAGAAGCCTGATAAAGTTATCATGATCAATTCAACCGATTTTGAGGGGAAATTCGAATTTCGCCCCTTGGAGCCAGGTTACGGGTTGACCGTTGGTAACGCCCTAAGACGAGTATTACTTTCTTCTTTGGAAGGATTTGCGATAACCTCGGTACGTATCGAAGGAGTTGATCACGAATTTTCAACCATAGCCGGTGTTGTAGAAGATGTTACCGAAATTATCCTTAACCTTAAGCAGGTACGTTTCAAGAGACAGATTGACGAGATCGACAACGAGACGGTGACCATTTCAGTAAACGGATCAGAACAGTTGACCGCTGGCGATTTCCAGAAATTTATCTCTGGTTTCCAGGTGCTAAACCCCGAGCTGGTTATCTGCAATATGGAGAAAAAGGTAAACCTCAACATGGAGATTACCGTTGAAAAAGGACGAGGATACGTGCCCGCCGAAGAGAACAAGAAGGCAAATGCGCCTCTAGGTACTATTTTTACCGACTCTATCTACACGCCCATCAAGAACGTGAAGTACAGCATCGAGAACTTCCGTGTCGAGCAAAAGACCGACTACGAAAAATTGGTGTTTGAGATCATGACCGATGGATCGATACATCCGAAGGATGCGTTGACAGAGGCCGCCAAGACCTTGATTCACCACTTCATGTTGTTCAGCGATGAGCGCATTACGTTAGAGGCAGACGAAATCGCCCAGACCGAAACGTATGATGAAGAATCATTGCACATGCGTCAGTTGCTAAAGACCAAGTTGGTAGATATGGACCTTTCGGTACGTGCGCTTAACTGTCTTAAGGCAGCCGAGGTGGATACGTTGGGCGACCTAGTGTCGTACAACAAGAACGATTTGATGAAGTTCAGGAATTTCGGAAAGAAATCATTGACCGAGCTCGAGGAGCTAGTAAATGTAAAAGGCCTTAATTTCGGGATGGACCTTTCAAAATACAAATTAGATAAAGATTAATACATCATATTTTGCGCCCCAGGAAGGGTCGATGCAAGATGATGATTAAAACAAAATGTCATGAGACACGGAAAAAAATTCAACCACTTAGGTAGAAAAACGGCCCATAGAAAATCTATGTTGGCAAACATGGCTTGTTCCTTAATTGAGCACAAGCGCATTAACACTACGGTTGCCAAGGCGAAGGCCCTGAAGCAATTTGTAGAGCCAATTATCACCAAGGCCAAGGAAGATACCACGCACAACCGTCGTATCGTATTTAGCAGAATACGCCAAAAAGAAGCCGTAACAGAGCTTTTTAGAGACGTGGCCGTTAAGGTGGGCGATCGTCCAGGAGGGTATACCCGCATTATCAAGTTGGGAAGCCGTAAGGGAGATGCCGCCGATATGGCAATGATCGAGTTGGTTGACTATAACGAACTTTACAACGCAGGCAAGGCGACCAAGAAGAAGTCGACACGCCGTAGCCGCCGCGGAAGCGGATCGGACAAGGCCGTGGCTCCTGCCGCTGAAAAACAAGCAACGAAAGAAGAAGAATAAATGATCTTCATTTCGTGAAATAACAAAGGGATAAGCATTAAATGTTTATCCCTTTTTTTATATTATTTTTGCAAAACCTTTTACGCAACAGCTATGAAATACCAAACACGTAAAAAAGCACTTATTTTATTGGCCGATGGCACGATTTTCCACGGAAAGGCCGTAGGCAATAAAGAGGGCTCCGCCTTCGGCGAGGTCTGTTTCAACACCGGGATGACCGGCTACCAGGAAATCTTTACAGATCCGTCCTATTATGGCCAATTAATGGTGACCACCAATGCCCACATTGGGAACTACGGCGCAACGCCCGAAGACGTCGAATCTGACGGAATTAAAATTGCCGGCCTAATTTGCCGAAATTTCAGCTACCATTATTCGCGTCCCGCTGCCGAATATTCGTTGGAGGATTTTCTGGAACGCAATAATTTACTCGCCATCAGCGATGTCGACACCCGCGCTCTAGTGAGCTATATTCGGGACAACGGAGCAATGAACGCTGTTATTACGACTGAAGTCGATAAACTTGACGAATTGCGCGAACAATTAGCGAAGGTGCCCGATATGAAGGGACTTGAGCTTGCTTCAAAAGTGTCTACGAAGGAGCCATACTTCTTCGGAGATGAAAATGCCACTTACCGCATTTCTGCACTTGATATTGGAATTAAGAAGAACATTTTGCGAAACCTGGCCGATCGTGACTGCTATGTAAAGGTATTTCCCTACGATACTCCATTTTCAGAAATGGAAAAATTTGAACCGGACGGCTACTTTATTTCCAACGGTCCGGGCGATCCTGAACCGCTCCACAATGCCATTGATGTTACTAAAAAGGCCATAGACAAGGGAACGCCGCTATTCGGTATTTGCCTTGGGCATCAAATCTTGGCATTG
The DNA here is from genome assembly GCA_002693605.1 of Flavobacteriaceae bacterium. GTDB lineage: Bacteria > Bacteroidota > Bacteroidia > Flavobacteriales > Flavobacteriaceae > NZQO01. Next base: position 6,355 of record NZQO01000154.1, on the reverse strand, counting down.
GCGAATGGTATTTCCACCTATAAAATGCACCACGGGCATCGCGGTATTAACCACCCAATTTTAAATCTCGTTACAGCAAAGGGTGAAATTACCTCGCAAAACCATGGCTTCGCAATCAATAGGGAAGACGCAGAGGCCAATAGCGACATTACCATTACGCACCTGCACCTAAACGATAAGACCGCTGCAGGTATCCGGATGAAGAACAAAGCGGCGTTCTCTGTACAGTACCACCCTGAGGCAAGTCCTGGACCGCACGATGCTTCGTACTTGTTCGATGATTTTTTGAGCGACATACGTGAGGCAAAATCGGCAACCGCAGTTTAAATAAATAGCAACCACCCACACATTATAGATTATCATGAGCATTATTATTGATATTCACGCCCGGCAAATATTTGATTCAAGAGGAAACCCCACCGTAGAGGTAGACGTTATTACTGAAAACGGCTTCGTGGGACGGGCTGCCGTACCTTCGGGGGCATCTACCGGAGAGCATGAGGCGGTCGAGCTTCGCGACGGTGGCGACGATTACATGGGAAAGGGGGTTCTAAATGCGGTGAATAACGTAAACGGTAAAATTGCCGGAACCCTTTTGGGGGTTTCCGTGTTCGAGCAGGAACAGATTGACCAGATAATGATTAATTTGGATGGTACGAGCAACAAATCATCCTTAGGAGCAAATGCTATCTTGGGCGTAAGCCTTGCCGTGGCAAAGGCCGCAGCGAACGAGCTGGGCCAGCCATTGTACCGCTATGTAGGAGGAGTTAGTGCCAAGACCCTACCGGTGCCCATGATGAACATTATCAATGGCGGCTCGCATAGCGATGCTCCAATTGCATTTCAGGAATTTATGGTGATGCCGGTAAAGGCCTCAACATTTTCGCACGCCATGCAAATGGGGTCTGAAATTTTTCACCATCTAAAAAAGGTCCTACACGATAGAAACCTAAGTACTGCCGTGGGCGACGAGGGCGGCTTTGCCCCAACGCTGAATGGTACCGAAGATGCGCTGGAAACAGTAGCGAGAGCGGTAGAAAACGCAGGCTATACTCTGGGTGACGATATTATGATTGCCCTGGACTGTGCCGCCGCCGAATTTTACAAAAATGGCAGGTATGACTATACCGTTTTTGAAGGGGAAAGCGGAAAGGTACGAACCTCAGAAGAGCAAGCGATCTACTTAGCTTCGCTCTGCGAGAAATATCCCATAATTTCCATTGAAGATGGAATGGACGAGAATGATTGGGACGGTTGGAAATCGCTCACCGAGAAAGTTGGCAACAAGGTACAATTGGTAGGAGATGATCTATTTGTAACCAACGTGGAACGATTGTCGAAAGGAATTTCAGAAAACATCGCCAACTCCATCCTAATCAAGGTGAACCAAATTGGAACCCTAACCGAAACTATTGCGGCCGTGAATATGGCGCATAATGCAGGATATACCTCGGTTATGAGTCATCGAAGCGGCGAGACCGAAGACAACACTATTGCCGATTTGGCCGTGGCGCTAAATTGCGGACAGATTAAGACCGGCTCCGCCTCGCGAAGTGACCGAATGGCCAAGTACAATCAGTTATTGCGTATTGAGGAGCAATTGGGCGATACCGCTTATTATCCCAAACGTAGAGCATTCAAAATATAGGAGATATTCCCTCAGAAATAAAACCCCTACTAAAATAGGGGTTTTTTAGGGTCAAGTATCTCGAAAACCGTTGTTATTTAAAGATTTTTTAACCTAACCGGACCCCGTATACATTATAAAATGGGGTAAGTTTTTTGTATCTTAGCGGCTCCGAATAACCGAATTTAATTATTTTAATATATGTCTAAAACAGCGATCCTCGAAATTGATGGAAAAAAGTACGAATTCCCCGTAGTAATAGGAACGGAGAACGAAGAGGCCATCGATATAAAAACATTACGAAGTGTAACCAACGGAATAACAACTATTGATCCCGGCTATAAAAATACCGGTTCTTGTGAGAGTGCCATCACCTTTTTGAACGGTGAGGAGGGGATTTTGAGGTATCGAGGATATTCTATTGAAGAATTGGCGGAAAAAGCCGATTTTCTAGAGGTTGCGTATTTGCTAATTTTCGGCGAGTTGCCAACACAACCAGAGTTAGACAAATTTCATAACGACATCAAGGCCCAATCTCACGTTGATGAGGACGTAAAGAAAATATTGGACGGATTTCCCAAGTCGGCCCACCCAATGGGCGTGCTTTCATCGCTTACCTCGGCGTTGATCGCCTTTAACCCTTCCTCTGTCAATGTTGACAGTGAGGAAGACATGTACAAGGCAATCGTAAAGATACTGGGCAAGTTTCCGGTACTTACGGCTTGGACACATAGAAAACGTGCCGGACTTCCACTAGATTATGGCGATGAAAATTTAGGATATGTGGACAACTTCATAAAGATGATGTTCAAAAAGCCTAGTGGTGACTATACTTCAAAAAAGACTGTGGTAAACGCGATGGACAAGTTGTTGATTCTACATGCAGACCACGAGCAAAACTGCTCTACCTCTACGGTTAGAATGGTAGGTAGTTCGCACGCCGGATTGTTCGCATCACTCTCGGCAGGTATCAATGCACTTTGGGGCCCCTTGCACGGTGGCGCCAACCAGGCTGTTATTGAAATGCTGGAGAAAATTAAGGAAGACGGTGGTGATACCAAGAAATTTATGGAAAAGGCGAAGGACAAGGATGATCCTTTCCGCCTGATGGGCTTTGGTCACCGCGTGTACAAAAATTTCGACCCACGAGCGAAGATCATTAAGAAAGCAGCCGACGATGTTCTGGCCGAATTGGGCATGGAAGACGAAGTTCTTGACATCGCAAAGGCGCTTGAAAAGGAGGCGTTAGAGGATAGCTACTTCGTAGACAGAAAATTATATCCCAACGTCGATTTTTATTCTGGTATTATTTATCGTGCACTTGGCATTCCCGTGGAAATGTTCACGCCCATGTTCGCCTTGGGTAGACTGCCCGGCTGGATAGCACAATGGAGGGAAATGCGACTTCGCAAAGAACCTATTGGCCGTCCCCGTCAGGTTTATATCGGAGAGAACCTACGCCAGTTTAAGGCAATCGAAAAACGATAAAGCAAGATATTTTTGCAATGAAAAGCATCCTTAGTTCGTAAGGATGCTTTTTTATATGTACAGGTACTCAATTCCATTAGCGCTCTAAAAGCGTCAACAAATTTCAAGATTAGTATATTTGCAGCATGATACAGTTACACATTACCGATGAAATTTCCCGATTACGTGCCGTGGTGCTGGGAAGGGCAGATAGTAACGGTCCAGTGCCTTCCTTAGAAGTAGCATATGACCCCAAGAGCAAGGAACATATAAAAGCCGGTACCTATCCGAAAGATCAAGATATGGTAGCCGAGATGGAGGCAGTCGAGGCTGTTTTCAAGAAATACGACGTAACTGTATACCGTCCAGATACTATTAAGGATTATAACCAGATCTTTACCAGGGATATCGCTTTCGTTATAGAGGACAAATTCATCATTGCCAATATCCTGGAAGATCGCAGTCGCGAGATCGAGGCTCTCCAGCACGTATTAGAGCAAATCGATTCTTGCAAGATTATTGAGTTTCCAGAAGAGGCCCATATCGAGGGTGGCGATGTAATGCCGTGGGGCGATTATATTTTCGTGGGCACCTATTATGGGCAAGACTACAAAAGCTTTATCACGGCCCGTACCAACCAGAAGGCGGTAAAACATCTACAGAAACTGTTTCCGCATAAAAAGGTAAAATCATTTAGCCTGCGCAAGAGCAACAGTGTAGCGCAAGACAATGCCCTCCATTTGGATTGTTGCTTCCAGCCATTGGGCAACGGGAAGGCGATTATCCATAAGGAAGGATTCTTGCTAGAGGAAGAATATCAATGGTTGCTCAATTTCTTCGGCAAGGAAAACTGCTTCCATATTACGAAGCAGGAAATGTACGATATGAATAGCAACGTTTTCTCCATATCGCCCGATGTGGTCATTTCCGAAAGGAATTTCACCCGCCTAAACAACTGGCTGCGGGAACAGGGCTTTACGGTGGAGGAAGTGCCCTATGCCGAGATAGCCAAGCAGGAAGGCTTGCTGCGGTGTACCACCTTACCACTTATACGTGACTAATTTTTGATAGCGGCTAAAACCGAAGACACCCGCATTGCGTATCTTTAATGGTATGTGTCACAACTTCTGTTTAATCATTCTATTTTTTGCTACGGTCACGGGCTTCGGCCAAGGTCGTGTAGACGGGTTTTTTCTCGATACCGGTAGTGCGACAATAGCAGTGGGGTCGGGCCTTGAAAAGACCGATACGTATTTCATAGGTTCCGAAGAATCAGAACTTTCCCGAAATTTATTTTATACCAATGTGTTCGTGGCCTATGGCATCGCCGCCAATGTACAGGCGAGCGTCTCACTGCCGTATATCGATACGGGCGGTAACGAAAATTTTCAAGACATCTCCTTTTTTCTGAAATATAAACTTCTCGCTAAACAGACTGGCCACGGAATATTCTCCCTGGCAACGGCAGTGGGTGTCTCTACCCCAGCTAGCAACTATGATCTCGGTGGATTGTTCGATATCGGGCAGCAGGCTACTGCTTTTCAGGGTCTGTTAATGTTGCATTATCAAATTCCTAATGGATGGTTCGGCACCTTACAAAGTGGTTATTCGATAAAATCAAACCCAACGCCTAATGGCGTTCCCATAGTGGCCAAAGTGGGACGTGCCCGCAACAAGTGGTATTTTGACGTGTACTATGAGTATCAAAATTCATTTGGCGGTATAGATTATCGCGGTACCCCGGCTCCACAGGATTTTCGTGAGATTGGTGTCGATTACCACAAGGTTGGCAACACTGGGTACTATTCGGTTAATTCTACAGTTGGCGTCTACCTCAGTTTTTCCTATTTGCTATCGGGTAGAAATGTGTTTGCGGGTCCAGGTTTTGGGGGCGGCATCGTCACCAATTTCTGACATCGTTTTACCCGTCAGAAAATTAACAAAAGGGTCTTCAAATTTCGAACGGTAAAATGTATTTTCCGAATCAAAAATCCTAATTTTGCACCCCAAAATGTACCCGCTATGCAGCAGATTACGAATACCATATTGATGATACGTCCCGTGGCGTTTAGAATGAACGAGGAAACGGCGGTTAACAATTATTTTCAGGAAGATCTTGATTTAAAGAATTCGGAAATCAATGCAAAGGCACAGGCTGAGTTCGATGCTTTTGCGGGGAAACTGAAGGATGCAGGGGTAAACGTTATCGTAGCGAATGATATTTTGGAACGCGACACGCCCGATTCCCTTTTTCCGAACAACTGGATTACCACCCACGAAAATGGAGATGTGGCATTATATCCGCTTTTTGCCGAGAACCGCAGGAAGGAACGACGTGAGGATATTCTAGAGCGACTGGAGCAAGAAGGCTTCGTTATCAAGAATGTCATAGATTATACCGCAGCCGAAGAGGAAGGCCTTTTTCTGGAAAGTACCGGTAGCTTAATTCTAGATCGGCCAAACCAAAAGGCCTACTGCGCACTTTCGCCCCGTGCCGATGAGGATTTGCTGATCGAGTTTTGCGAAGATTTTGAATTTACCCCAGTTATCTTTACGGCCAATCAAACCGTTGACGCCAAGCGCCTTCCCATATACCACACCAATGTAATGATGTGTATGGCAGAAAAATTCTGCGTTATCTGTCTTGACACCATTGACGATCCCAAGGAGAAGAAAAATATTGTTCAGCACCTAAAATACGATGGCAAGGAAATTATTTCCATTTCAGAAGCCCAAATGCACCGCTTTGCGGGAAATATGCTACAGGTACGAGGGGCGAACGACCAAAAGTACTTGGTTATGAGCGCAGCGGCACATCAAAGCCTAACGCCGCAACAGGTAAGCGCAATTGAAAATCATTGCCAGATTCTAAGCAGTGATCTGCATACCATTGAAACGTGCGGTGGGGGCAGTGCACGCTGCATGATGGCCGAGATCTTTCTTCCGAAGGCGTAAGTCACTCTTTGGCGATATTCTGCGCCATTCGTTCAAAAATTAAATAATGAAAAGGGAGCATGGCGTACCAATAAAGGCGCCCATAGAGCCCTTTGGGCCTAAAGGTAGCGGTTTGGCAGAGCGTATTGTCATCGGTAATGTGGAACTCCAGCCAAGCTTCTCCCGGTAGTTTCATCTCGGCAAATAGCAATAATCGACCTTCTTCCTTATCGGCATAGAGTACTCTCCAAAAATCGAGCGCATCGCCGGCATTGATTTTGTTTACGTTGGTCCTTCCGCGTCTCAGTCCCACGCCTCCGAACAATT
>NZQO01000153.1 GCA_002693605.1 Flavobacteriaceae bacterium | reverse complement strand
CAGCAAGACGCAGCAATCCTTCAGAATCACTGAAATCCATAAAAGAATTTACGCTTGGCTCTGCCCTATCCACCTCATATCGCAACGATTTGTCCATAGGCCAAGCATCGGTAATCTTACCGGGATTGAAAATATTGTTCGGGTCGAAACAATGCTTGATTTTTCTCAATAAATTGAAATTTGCAGTACCTATCATCATTTCAAGAAATTCTGCCCGAACAATTCCGTCGCCATGCTCGCCTGAGAAGGACCCTCGGTACCTCTTCACGAGCTTGGCAACATCGGTAGTAATTTTCCTAAAATAGTCTACGCCCTCGGGCTCCTTCAAATTTAAGATGGGTCGCAGGTGCAACTCGCCAGCTCCGGCGTGTGCGTAATATACCGCGCGTTGTCCGTACCCATCCATCAACTCGGAAAATTCACTTATGTATGCTGGTAAATCGACCAATGCCACTGCGGTATCCTCTATGCACGCCACGGCCTTGGTATCGCCAACCATATTGCCCAACAGGCCAAGCCCTGCCTTTCGCAGTTCCAAGGCCATATCGATTGCCGGATCTAGCAGGACGGGCGTTGCGTAGCTCAACCCCGATTTTTGAAGGGTTGCGAGTAATTTATCGGTTTCTGATTTTAGTTGGGCCTCGTTATTAGACCGAATTTCCAGCATTAATAACGCCTTGGGGTTGCCCTCTACGAAAAACCGGTACGCCTCGTACATCCTGTTCTTCTTTGTACATTCCAGAATAACGTCATCCATCATTTCGCACGTATGGAGGTCGTGTTGCATGGCCACGACGACATCGTTCAGGCAGGATTCTAAAGTTTTATATTGTGGCACTACCATTGCAGAAAAAACTGGGGGTAGCTCGTCGAGCTGCAACGTGATTTCCGTCGTAAAAGCAAGCGTCCCCTCACTTCCGCACAGGAGGTGGCATAGGTTAAACGGTATTTTGGAAGCAGCATCGAACACTTCATTTTCCAACAGCAAATCTACCGCATACCCTGTGTTGCGGCGGTGAATCTCGGGTTTGGGGAATTCCTTACCGATTTCTCGTTGGATATCTTGTGGTGAAAGCCATTCGAAAAGCGATCTATAAATAGTTCCCTCCATGGTGGGCAGGGTGCTTTTTTCCTTAAAAATTTGTTTGGAAATGGGACCGAAGACAATTTCCTCCCCGTTGGATAGTATCGTTTTAAGCCGTAAGACCTTGTCGCGAGTAACCCCGTACTGAATTGACGTCGTCCCGCTGCTGTTGTTGCCAACCATACCGCCAATGGTACACCGGTTGCTGGTAGAGGTGTTCGGTCCGAAAAAAAGTCCCGACGATTTGAGATAGGCATTAAGCTCATCGCGAATTACCCCGGGCTGAACTATCACAGTTTTATTCGCTGCATCAAAGTGGAGAATGCGGTTCATATGCCGCGATATATCGACGATAATGCCCTCCCCCACGCACTGCCCGGCGAGTGAGGTGCCGGCAGCCCTTGGCACCAATGAGGTTTTATGATTGTTGGCAAATTGAACCAACTGATTAACTCCTACTGAAGTAAAGGGATATGCAACCGCCAGTGGCAGCTTGCGATAAACAGAGGCATCGGTCGCGTAGATTTCCCTGTGTAACGAATCGGTATGAAGTTCGCCTTCAAAGGTTTCAGAAAATGCGAGCAGTTCGTTCCGTAGGTGCATAGGGTAAAAATAGAAAACGCTTCGGTCTTCTTTAACAAAAGTTTCTAAAATAAATTTGCAACATTATTACCGTCTTAACAACTACGGGCTATGGGTATCGCTACATTTGCCTTAACAAACTTAAAACAACCAGTATGAAACGACTTGCTATTATTCTATTTGTATTTACCGCATATGCCCTCGAGGGCCACGCACAGACCATTGCAGAGAATGCCATTGGGCTCCGTTTAGGAGACAGCGACGGCTTTGGCACCGAAATAAGCTACCAGCGCGCGCTTGGAGATAACAACCGGCTGGAGGTAGATTTTGGGTGGCGCAACAGTAAAAATTTCGATGCCTTTCGCCTAACCGGACTGTACCAATGGGTTTGGAACCTGGACGGCGGATTTAATTGGTACGTTGGTGCCGGTGGGGGTCTTGCGCAAGTGGATTTTGACGATAATTTTGATCGATTTGATGACGATTCGGAAACCTATCTTTATGCTGCAGGAGATATAGGAATTGAGTACAATTTTGATTTTCCGCTATTGCTTTCGCTTGATTTTAGACCCGAAATAGGTTTTGGCGATTATAACGACGATGTAGATTTCGACATAGCCTTGGGTATTCGATATCAATTCTAAAAAGCAGATACACTAATACACAGCCCGGCAGTTGCCGGGCTTTTTTATTGCATTTTACTCTAATTCCGTTCGTTAAAAATAATCTTTTTACTCATTTCATCTACCTTAATCAAAACATAGGGAGAAGTCAGTACCGAAGTTACATAATCGCCAGGCGCTGGCGAGGTTCCGCCAATATACACTTCAAGACTATCTTCGGTCTCAATTATCTTTTCGACCGCGACAGTAAATCCGCCAGATGACAACTGGCCGGAAGAGGCAAAAATGACCGTACTGATTTTAAAATCAACTTCAGGGACCGACATTCCCGGACTGCGATTTTCGTTCAATTGGGCTACAAGCGCTTCCAATTCTGCTTGGGTGGTAATAATTTTACGAGTCTTAGTTTCAAAATTGCTATGCTGCCCTTCCGCTAAAACCGTAAATGGTATCGTTTTGTCTTCCATACTAACGGTTTCCCCAATTTTTGAATTTCCGTTGGCGCTACCCTTGCAACTAAGCAAGGCGATAACGGCAATCGTAAGAATGCCTATAAATGCGTTATTTTTGAAGTGCTTTTTTGTATACTGCCTCATATAACGGGACTATTTTTTCGGTATCGAATTTTTCGGCGGCCTCTCTGGCCTGTTCTTTAAATTTACGCAATTCCTCATCAGATTCCAAGATGGAGATTGCGTTTTCGGCCATTTCCGCTACGTTGCCCACATCGCTCAAGTAGCCGCTCTGCCCATGAATGTTCACTTCGGGAAGTCCGCCGGTATTGCTCGAAATTACGGGAACGCTGCTGGCCATAGCCTCTAGGGCCGCGAGCCCGAAACTTTCCTTTTCGGAAGGAAGCAGAAATAAATCGCTAAAGCAGAGAATTTTATCTACCTCGCTGCTATTTCCGAGAAAGACCACCTTGCCGTCAATACCTTTTTCCACGCACAGGGCTTCGCAAGTATCCTTTTCAGGCCCCTCGCCTACCATGAGCAATTTTGCAGGAATTTTCTGTTGAATACGATCAAAAATCTCAATTACATCGGTAACCCGTTTTACTTTCCGAAGGTTACTCACGTGCGTAACGATACGTTCGTGCGGTTCGGCCATGAGGTCACGTTGGCAATCGGTAAATGTATTCTCGTGCTTGGAAACATCGATAAAGTTGGGCACAACTGCAATACCGTTATCGACATTGAACAGCCTCAGGGTGTCTTCGCGCAAACTTTCGGAAACGGAGGTAACCACATCGCTCTTATTAATGCTGAAGGTCACCGCCGGCTTGTAATGGGGGTGACTTCCAACAAGGGTAATATCGGTCCCGTGCAGGGTGGTCACCATGGGAATATGAATTCCCTCCTCGGCCAGCATCTGCTTCGCCATATAACCTGCATAGGCGTGCGGGATGGCGTAATGCACGTGCAACAGTTCTATTTTATGGAGCTTTACCATATCTACCAATTTGCTTGAAAGTGCAAGCTCGTAGGGTTGATAATGGAATAAGGGGTAATTTGGCACCGACACCTCGTGAAAATGAATATGGCGGGAGAGCAACTCCAGCCGCACCGGTTGCTTGTAAGTTATAAAATGGATCTCGTGCCCACGAGCCGCTAGCGCTAGGCCCAGTTCAGTAGCGACAACGCCACTTCCGCCAAAGGTTGGGTAACAAACAATACCTATTTTCACACGTTCGTTTTTAGTTGGTTTCTATCGTATAGTCAATGGCATCGTAAATTGCTTGCTGAATATGGCTACGAAGGTCACTGCTTATCAATAATCGATTATCGGCACTTGGGTACGTTCTGTTTGAAAGGAACACATACACGATTTCCTCTTCAGGATCTGCCCAGGCAAAGGTACCGGTAAATCCGCTATGCCCAAAACTTGTCATCGAGACACATCCACAGGTGGGGCCAGAGGCGCCCAATTGCGGTTTATCGAACCCAACGCCGCGCCGTACGTTATCGTCACAATAATAGCACGTATTAAACGTATCTAAGGTGCTCGGTTTAAAATATCGTTTTCCGCCGTAAAATCCTTTCCAAAGAAACATTTGCATAATCTTGGCCACATCGTTGGCATTGCTAAACAATCCCGCGTGGCCACTCACCCCGCCCAGCATAGCTGCCCCCTGGTCGTGGACATAGCCGTGCACTTTTTGGTTTCTGAAATAGGTATCCTCCTCGGTTGGCACGATATTTTGCCTGTCAAATTTCTCTAAGGGTACGTAGGTCGCATAATTGGCTCCCAACGGACCGTACAGCCGTTGCTGCACGATGGTTTCCAAGGGAAGCCCATAATATTCCTCCAGGTATTTTTTCAGGATATAATAGGGAAGGTCACTGTATTTATAGCCAGACCGGTCGCGTAGGTCGCTCGTTCTAATGATTTCAAAAATAGTGTCCTGATAGTCGCGACGCATATATAGGTTTTCGGCCACCTGCACATTGTACCGCTTTGAGGGGACTCCTGAATAATATTTAGGAGAGGGTTTTTTCGTGGAAGCGTCGACGGTTTCGGTATAAAAGGGAATCCACGCCTTAAAACGGGCATAATGCGACAGCATATCCTTCAGCGTTATACGCGCCTTGTTGCTTTTCTTATACTCCGGAAGCATTTCGGCCAAGGTAGTTTCCATCGATAAAACATCGGTATCTACGAGCTCCATAATAAGTGGCAGCGTGGCTAGGATTTTTGTAAGGGAAGCTACATCATAAATGTCGTCAAATTTGACCTCCACGTCATCCTGTTGGGTATGGTGGCCAAAATAATTCTCGTAAATCACCTTACCCTTGCGCGCTACGATAATCTGTGAACCCGGCATCATTCCCTTATCGAGACCCACCGTTGCTAACGAATCGATCTTAGCAAGTTTGTAACTGTTAACCCCCACCGTTTCGGGCACGCCGTACTGTAGCCGACGCATCGATTTTGTTTGAAGATGCGTATTTAAAGGGAACGCAGGTCCCGCGGTTACGGGCAATTTCCCATTTGCCTCTCTCGCTCCAAAAATGAGTTGGGCCGAAAGTTTCTGGGCAACCTCGCTGTTTTGGTAGGAAACCACGACGCCTTCAAAATTGGCAGTGGTTTTTAGGTCCAATAGTGCATAAGGCCTTGCGAAAATGTCGAGAATTACGGTATTTGTACGCGCAATTTCATATAGCCAAACCAATTCATTTTCGGTAAACTGATAGTCTTTCCAAGGCGAATCGTTGCTTTTATGAAAGCCGAGAATTACATAGTTATATTCCTTGAGCGCCTGTATATAATCGTCCAGGCTTTCTTCCTTTACCCAATCGATAGCGGCATATTTCCGAAGCTGTTGCAAGAACGCCTCGCCATTGTCGTCGCCAAAGTTCACATAGGCAATTTTCTTTTCCTGAAGGTCTTTAATGGGCAGTATCGCATCGTCGTTCTTCACCACGGTAAGGGCGCTCTCCATCGCTTTCTCGTAGAGCGCCTCATCGATAACCGAATTCAGTTCCTCAAAAAGGTATAGCGTATCTACAGGTTGGTAGTCGTTTAGCCCAACCTTGTATTTGGCACGCAAGATTTTCTTTACCGAAAGGGCGAGCCTTTCTTCATTGAACACTCCTTCCCGATAGGCATTCACCAGCATTTCGTGTGCCTTCGGGATATCTTCGGAAATGAGCAGTACATCATTACCGGCTAGAAACGCGGCCAAGTCTATCTCCCCCGGAGTACTGAAGTTGGAAGCTCCCTTCATATTTAGTGCATCGGTAAAGATCAATCCGTTGAAGCCCAATGTACCCTTGAGAATGTCGGTGACGATTGTTTTTGAAAGCGATGACGGATAATCAAATTGTTCCTCGAGCGCGGGCACGTTTAAATGGGCTACCATCACGCTGCTTAAGCCAGCATCTATAAGGCGTTGGTACGGATATAGCTCTACGCTATCTATACGCGCCCGGGTGTGGTCTATGGTGGGCAATGTCTTGTGCGAATCGCTATCGGTATCGCCGTGACCCGGAAAGTGCTTCGCATTCGCCAATATGCCGGCGCGCTGCATTCCCTTCATAAATGCGAGTGATTTTTCGGTTACGTTCACCTTGTCTTCCCCAAAGGAGCGATTCCCGATAATTGGATTCTTCGGATTCGTATTTATATCGACCACCGGAGCAAAATTGATGTGGACGCCCAACCGCTTAGAATGCTCCCCAATGCGTTGGCCTACCTCTTCCACAATCTTATTATCTGTAATGGCGCCCAAGGTCATATTCCAGGGGTATGCGAACGTAGAATCTAAGCGCATGGCCAATCCCCACTCGGCGTCCATCCCTATCAGTAGCGGTGTTTTTGACCGCGCCTGAAATTCGTTGTTGAGTTTGGCCTGTCGCTGCGGACCTCCTTTGGAAAAGATAACTCCACCAATGTACTGATTGTCAATAAGTTCCTTTACCTTGTCGGTCTTTGAGGTAGGATCGCTCGAAAAAACATCGACCATAAATAATTGCCCAATTTTTTCTTGAAGCGCCATGTTTCCGTATACGCTATCCACCCATTTTTCTTGTACCACCAACTCGTCCGGTACCAGAAGCGGATCGATATTTTGACTAAAAACGGGAATTATTGAGAAAAGGCAAGAGAAAATTATAAGCAACTTTTTCATTAAGGCTAGCAGGGGTTTAATCTTACAATAAATATTAAAAAGAAATTTCCGCTAAGCGGAATTCTAGTGGCACACAAGGCCCTTTTTGAGTCTTGATTGCACGTAAGTGAAAGATACAAAAACTATGCTAAAAAGCGGCTGTGCCAACTTTCTTTTGCGGGTACTTCCCAGTTTTCCAAATATTCGGCCTTGGTGTTCACCAAATTATTGAAGACAACGGTATTGGGAGAAACTGAGCGCGCCTTCGCCATTTTCTTGAAATCGGCCAATGGTTTAAACGCAATATGCTCCCCATTGTAGTAGGTAACGTTCATTTTGTCTAGTAGGTCAACTGCATATTCTTTCTCCAGCGATTGAATGAAATGAACGGAAGCATCGATACTGCAACCCGACGCAGAGGCATTTTCTTGATTCAGACCTATAACGATGAAACGGTTGTACTTAATTTCGAACCCTGCCTCGAGGTTGGCGCCATGGGCTGTCCATTGCGTGAGGAATTTACCGGTCTTGTCTGCTATTTCAGCAACTTCTTCATCACTGAATTTTCTATCGGTTTGGTATACCCATATGCGGGAATCGTCTGGTAGGTTCTTAAAGTCGGTCAGCATCTTCGTTTCTGATTTTATATAAATTATAGGTCTTCGGCTTGGGCGATCATCTCGGCAACGTCCATTACCGCAACATTCTCCTCCTCATTCTTCGCCTTTACGCCATCGGTCATCATGGTGTTGCAGAACGGACAGGCGGCGGCGATAACCGCTGGTTTAATTTCGAGAGCTTCTTCGGTACGTTCAATATTTACGTCGGTATGGCCGGGCTCGGGCTCCTTGAACATTTGCGCACCGCCAGCCCCGCAGCAAAGACCGCGCGACTTGCAACGTTTCATTTCAACGAGTTCTACTTCCAGCTTTTCCAAAAGGTCGCGAGGGGCTTCATACTCGCCGTTGGCACGTCCAAGGTAGCAAGGGTCATGAAAGGTGATTTTCTTACCCTTAAATTTCCCGCCTTCTACCTTCAATCGCCCTTCGTCGAGCAACGATTTCAGAAATTGGGTATGGTGCACCACCTCATAATTTCCACCCAAACCTGGATACTCATTTTTAATTGTATTGAAGCAGTGTGGACAGGCGGTTACTATTTTCTTGACCTCGTAGCCATTAAGCACTTCAATGTTGGTCATTGCTTGCATTTGGAACAGAAATTCGTTCCCGGACCGCTTTGCGGGATCGCCCGTACAGCTTTCCTCGGTACCCAACACGGCAAAATCTACCTTGGCATTGTTCAATAATTTTACAAATGCCTTAGTGATCTTCTTGGCGCGGTCGTCGAAGCTACCGGCGCAACCTACCCAAAAGAGGACTTCCGGTTGTTTGCCCTCGGCTAGGTACTCGGCCATTGTTGGTACTTTTATTGCCTCACTCATAAATCTCTAATTATTCTTTAAATACTTGTATGGTCACTTTCTTATCAACCAAATCTGTAAATTTTCCCTTATACCGGGTTGCCTTTACCAGGTGGTTATCTATCCAATGGTAGTTTCCTCCCCTGGGTTTTCCCATTAAAAGGCTATGGTACTTGAAACCGTGCTGTGCGAGCCAGGTTTCCGTAACCTCACGATGGCTTTCGGTACGGGAGGTGAAAAAGCAGATAATATGCCCTTCTTCGTACCATTTGTTCAACGTTTTGAGCGCATCGGGAAAAGGGTCACAAGTTGCCATTCGTTCGGGTTCCTCATTCGGAATGTCATCGGTAATGGTTCCGTCAATATCTATCAGGTAGTTCTTTACGCCCTTGGGCAGCACGGGGCTTATATGCTCGCCTTGCTCAACCTTTTCGTGCAGTAACTTCTCTACCTCTTCCTTTTTCATCTATGCCTCATTTTTCCAGTTCATCCGATCCATTTGGTTATAAGGCCACGGAGCACCGTTATTCTCTATGTTGGTCATTGCAACGTTTAGCTCGTTAGGTGCTGCCGATTGTTCCATAACCAAATATTGGCGCATATCCATTATGATGCTTAATGGGTTAATGCTTACCGGACACGCCTCAACACAGGCGTTACAGGTGGTACACGCCCATAATTCCTCACGCAGGATATAATCGTCCAGCAACTGCTTTCCATCGGGCTGGAAAGTTCCATTTTTTTCGATATTCTTACCCACTTCCTCCAAACGATCGCGTGTATCCATCATAATCTTCCGCGGCGATAATTTTTTTCCGGTTAGGTTGGCGGGACACTCACTGGTGCACCTACCGCACTCGGTACAGGTGTATGCGTTGAGCAGTTGAATTTGATTGAGGTCCATTACATCGCTCGCCCCAAATTTTGCCGGCTCGGCCTCTTCCTCTGTTTCGGCCGGTGCAGCGAATGGATCGGCGTTGGGGTCCATCATTAATTGCACTTCCTTGGTAACGGCATCTAGGTTTTGGAACTGCCCCTTGGGCACCACCCTTCCGAAGTATACATTCGGAAATGCCAGAAGTATGTGCAAATGCTTAGACCAATAAAGATAATTCAGGAAAATAAGGATGCCTATAATGTGGAACCACCAAGCGGTACGTTCAATCAGAATAAGCGTTTCGGCAGATAGCCCTTCAAATAATGGAGCCAGTTGCCCACTAATCGGGAAGGCGCCCGCCTGTATATAATGGCTGGCAGCGTCGCTTGTAAACTGACCCGAGGCAACGCCTTGTTGCAGGGCTACGTCGGCTGCGTTCATGGTAAGAAACAACACCATCAGAACCATTTCGAAATAGAGAATGTAATTGGCGTCATTTTTAGGCCAGCCAGTCATCTCGCGCGCCCAGAAGCGCCGAATTTTCTGAATATTCCTGCGCGTCCAAAAGAGAATCACACTTACGAGCACCAAGAACGCGAGTATTTCAAAGGAAAAAATTAGGGCGTCGTAAACCGGACCCATAAAGGAGAATATACGGTGCGTTCCAAAGATACCGTCGATAATTATTTCGAGCACTTCGATATTTATAATGACAAACCCAATGTATACGATTATATGCAAGAGCCCAGCCAAAGGGCGAACGACCATTTTTGATTGCCCCAACGCAATACGGAAGACGTTTCCCCAGCGCTCTGCCTTGTGGTCTGAGGCATCTACGGCCCGCCCCAGCTTTATATTGCGGATAATCTTGCGAATGTTCTTGGTGAAAAACCAAATGCCTGCCACTAAGGCCAGTAAAAACAGAATGTTGGGAAGGTATTGCATTATTTGTTGGGATCTTCGGGTTCTTCGTATTCTTTGGCGCGCTTGCCAAATACAGAAAAATGTACGTATCGCTTAGGATTTAATTTGAGGTCCTGTAGTAGTTCTTCCAACTGTCGGGAAGCTCCTTCCAAGTTCTGGTAAAGTTGTTCATCTTTCAAAAGCTTACCCACACTACCTTCACCACGATCTATTCTACTAACAATGGCGTGAAGCTGTGATGTTACCTCTTCGATATCACGCACCATCTTTCCAGTTTCTATTTGTGAAAGCGAATCAGACAGCTTGGCAAAATTGGCAGCGGTTATATCTAGGTTATCAAAAGTTCGGTTCAACTTGTCGTCATTTCGTTCCAGCAACGAATTGGTTTTTTGGGTAACCCCTTCAAGATTGGAGGTAATTCCCTCAAAATTATTGGAAGCCTTGCTAATATTGGCAATGGCGCGCTTAAGGTTGGCGCGGTTTTCGTCGTCAACCAAGTCGGTAATATTTAGCAAAAGGGTATCGACGGTAGCGAGGGTTTTCTGAACTTTCTGCTCCAGTGGACCCAAGCGGGCGGTTACGGCATCGAGCATTCCCTGCTCCACCTCACCCGGGAGCGTATCGCCAGATTTCGCGAGATTGTTCGGGTTGTACTCTGGAAAAATCCCGAGCGATTTACCACCTATCAAACCACTGCTATAGATTCGTACCAAACTGTTCTTGGAGAAATCAAAATCGGTCTCGACGGTAAACTGTACCACGAGCCCCCCCGTTTGGTTGGCAAAATTAATGTCCTGAACCCGCCCTACCGTTAAACCGTTGATGGTTACGGGTGCCGATTTGGATAGCCCTTCCACATTTTGGTACTTAACGTAAAAGGTACGGTGCTTTTGAAGAAGGTTAGAACCTTTTAGGTAGCTATAACCAAATATAAACAGTAGAATGGCGCCGATGGCGAGGATTCCGGTTTTAACTTCTCTGGATAGTCTCAAGGGTACAGATTAAGATTTCAACAAATTTAAGAATATCTGTAAAATAACCTTGCTATTTATCTTTTGAATTTAAAACCTCAGTAAGTTCCTGCTTCTTTCCATTTTTAAAAGCAACCACAAAGCTGGTGGCAAAGCCCTTTTCCTTGGCGAACGTGTGCTTTAGCTTAATCTCGCTATAATTTGACGTGGCCCCATAATAGTATTTAAACATCCCATCTTCTTTTTCGCGGGATACTCCTTGCAGACCCTTGAAGTTATAAGCATGGGGCTCAATTTTTTTTCTGCCGGCGGCCACTTGTACCTTAAAGGTTACGCCGTTGTAGATCTCGGCATCGGACTTATCGATGGCGTTTTCAATTTCCGATTTAGTAATTACTGGATTTTGGGCGGCACTCGTGGCCAACTCGAGGTTCTTTCGGTAATTCTTGATTCCGTCAGCAATCGAATTTGCCATTTCCTGCTGACCCTTAGCCGAGTTTAGGTATTTTCCTTCCTCCTTGTTGGTAAGAAAGCCCGTTTCAATCAAAACACTTGGCATATAACTTTGGTGAAGTACTATAAATCCTGCCTGTTTCACACTGCGGTCCTTACGGTGCAGGCGGTTGGTGAAGTTGTTCTGAATAAGCCCAGCCAACATAATACTCTGGTCCAGGTATTCTTCCTGCATCAGGGTAAGGCCAATGAAAGACTCGGGCGAATTGGGGTCGTAGCCCGCGTAATTTTCGCGGTAATTTTCTTCCAGGAAAATAACCTCATTCTCCTTCTTGGCCACCTCTAGGTTACGTTCATTGGCGTGAAGCCCCAAGACGAACGTTTCGGTACCATAGGCTTGCGAATGGTGCGCATTGCAGTGTACCGAGACGAAAAGATCGGCATCGGCCCTATTGGCGATGGCGCCGCGTTCGTGAAGGTCGATAAACTTATCGGTAGTACGCGTGTAGATTACCTTTATGCCCGGCTCTTTTTCGAGTAGTTTACCCACTTGCAATACAATATTCAAGGCAATGTCCTTTTCCTTGTAACCATTGCCCGTGTTACCACTATCGTGCCCGCCGTGACCCGCGTCCAACACGACCACAAAGGGCTTTGAGGGGGTGGTTGCTGCGGTACTATAGGTGGTCGTGGCAATTGCAATGCCCAAGCAGGCAAGTAGGAACAATTTAAGTTTCATAGTATAGGTAAGGTGCGTTGAAAATTGATATTTTAAAAATCCGGAATTAAAAAACATAGGCCGAAAAATATGTTTAATTTTGAGGTTTCAAAAATTAGGCCAAGCCAACCCAACTAAAATAGGGCCTTGGTCGTAATATAACGTATCGCGTACAAATGGTATGCAAAGTTATGTTTTTTGCGAAAGGAAATTGATAAAAATACAGCCATTACTTTGCCCATACAAAAACAACTTACCCGATTTCTTTTTTTGATGCTGTTCGTGGGCGGGCCGGCAGTGTTTTCGCAAGATATCCCGCCGAAAAATGAGGTGTCTATACCTGCCGAAGAACCTGTAGATACGCTAACCGTTACCCCTACCCTTATTTCCGAAGATATTCCCGTAACCGACCGCGATTCAATACGGAATGATTCCATAAGGTCCGAAAAGGAGTTGCTGGAGCAAGAGATTGAATATTATGGCGAAGATTACGTGTACATAGACCGGAACGCCAACAAGGTGTATATGTACAACCAAGCGTACGTGATTTATGGCGATATGCGCATAGACGCCGGACTCATTATACTAGATTACAATAAGAACGAGGTATATGCCAAGGGAATAGACAGCGCCGGGGCCTATACCCAGAAACCCATTTTCATCCAGGCGCAGAATGAGGTGCGGCCAGATTCCATCCGGTTCAACTTTGATTCGGAGAAGGCGTTGGTCTTCAACTCGCGTACCGAGCAAAGCGGGTTCAACGTACTGGCAGAGGTAACCAAGAAAGAAAACGACTCGGTGGTGTTTCTGAAGAACGTTCGGTTCACTACCTCTACTAACCTGGACGATCCCGAATACTATTTTTATACCCGCAAGGCGAAATTCGTTCCGAAGAAAAAAATAGTGACCGGCCTCACCAATATGTACATTGCCGATGTGCCCACCCCCGTGGGCCTGCCATTTGCGTATTTTCCGCTTACCGAGGACCGAACTTCCGGCTTTATCATTCCCACTATTGGCGAGAACAACAACCGTGGCTTCTTCTTCCAGAACGGTGGGTATTACTTTGCCATCAACGATTACCTTGACCTTACCCTCCTTGGCGACTACTATACCAATGGCAGTTATGCCCTGCGCGGCGAGAGCAGTTATGCAAATAGGTATCGCTTTCGCGGAAATGTGAGCCTCCGTTATGAGAATTTGATAAATAGCGAACGGGGATTCCCGGATTTTTCCCAGAGCTCGGTCTACAATATTCGCTGGAATCATAACCAAGACCCGAAAGCCAGTCCGTCGTCGCGTTTTGCCGCCTCGGTAAACTTAGGGAGCAGTCGGTATTTCCAGCAGTCCATTAACCAACTCAACAACGCCAGCGCGTTGGTCAACACGCTCAGCTCGTCGGTTTCCTATTCAAAAACCTTTGAGGGCGAACCCCAGGTAAACCTTACGCTAGCCGGCACGCATTCGCAAAATACCAATACCCAGGCAATAACGATGTCGTTGCCAAATCTCGATGCGAGCGTGTCGCGTATTTTCCCGTTCGCGCCCAAAAATGGTATTAAAAACGGTATTATCCACAACATTAATTTCCAGTACGATCTTTCGGCGCAGAATTTCATTGAAACGACTGACGATGATTTTTTTACTTCAGAAATGTTCCAAAAGGCCCAAATCGGCGCTCGGCACACCGTGCCGATAAGCACCAACTTTAAGATCTTAAAGTTCCTGAGCGCCTCGGCCGGAACCTCCCTGCGTGAAACTTGGACCCTTAAGACGATTGAGCGGTCGTTCGACCAATCACTCAACGATGGCGCTGGTGCGGTAGTTCAAGATACCCTAAACGGTTTCGACCGCTACCTAACCTATAATCTTGCCACGAGCTTGGGCACAACGGTGTACGGGATGTTCAACTTTGGCAGAGATGCGAAAATCCAGGCACTTCGACACGTTATGCGGCCTTCGGTAAGCTACAACCTCAACCCCGCTTTCGATGAATATTACGACGAATACACCGTCCCCACTGCCGACCCTGACATTAATGATGAAGTTGTATCGTATTCCCGTTTTGAAAATACCCTATATGGGGCGCCAAGCCGAAATTTCAGCAGCAACATTGGGCTCTCGCTTAGTAACACTTTTGAGGCCAAGATTCGAGATCGGGATACCACGGCTACCGAGCCTAAAAAATTAATTATACTTAATAACTTGAATTTTTCCACCGCCTATAATCTAGCCGGTGATTCCCTGGCCTGGAGCCCCTTGCGCGTAACGGGAAGCATACCGCTGGTAGAAAAACTCGAGTTCAACTTTAACGGCTCGTTAGATCCCTATGCGTTGAACAACAATAACCAACGAATCGATGAGTTCAACATCAATAATGGCGGGAGCCTTTTTCGCCTCACCAATGCCAACATTAGCATTAACTATGCATTTTCCAGCAGGGATTTTCAAGGGAAGCAGGAAGATACCGATAGGCTGGACAACGAGA
Organism: Flavobacteriaceae bacterium; assembly: GCA_002693605.1. Lineage (GTDB taxonomy): Bacteria > Bacteroidota > Bacteroidia > Flavobacteriales > Flavobacteriaceae > NZQO01. The sequence continues at coordinate 1,083 of NZQO01000153.1, read as the reverse complement.
CTTTCAGAAATGGGGGACGGCCCGACGACCTATTCGGAGAGGCTACTGACTTTTACGATGGAGACATTTACGAAAGCGAGAATACCGATGTGGACAAAGACGTAACTTGGTTTAACTACGACATTCCCTGGGATTTGCGCCTAGCGTACACTATTACGTACAGCAATAGCCGAAGGCAGAGCGAGATTTCCTCCCAGTCGCTCATGTTTAGCTCAAACCTGGAGCTGTCTCCGCGCTGGAAGGTAGGAGTTTCGTCGGGTTACGATTTTAAGAACAATGGGGTTACCCTTACGCAACTTCGTTTCCAGCGCGATTTGGAAAGTTGGAAAATGAGTTTCAACTGGACCCCCATTGGGAGTATCAATACCGCTTGGTATTTCTACATTGGCATAAAATCGTCTATCTTGAGCGATATAAAATATGACAAGCGGCGCGAGCCCGACCAACAACTCTAATTTTTAACTTTTCCAAAAAATGAAGAAAATAATTCATACGCCCAACGCCCCGGCTCCTATTGGCCCTTACAGCCAAGCCATAATGAAAAAAGATATGCTCTATACGTCGGGCCAAATTGCCATCGACCCCGCTACCGGAAACTTGGTGGAAGGCGATATACAAGCGGAAACCAAGCAGGTAATGGAGAACTTGAAAGCCGTATTGGCCGCGGCCGAGATGAATTTTGGGCACGTGCTGAAGTCGTCTATTTTCATCAGTGATATGAACAATTTCACAGCGATCAACGAAGTATACGCCACCTATTTTGATGAAGCTACCGCGCCCGCAAGGGAAACAGTTGAAGTTGCCAACCTTCCTAAGTTCGTGAACGTGGAAATATCGATGATCGCTTCCTTATAATCAGTTTTCCTCTAAAATAGCATCGTTGTTGAAATTTATAGGATAGCTGCTATCATCCGGCACAATGGGCAGTTCGTTCTCAGATTCCAAGGTTAGGCGCTTGTTGAACAACTTGAACACCAACTCTCGGAAAGTGTCAAAATCTACCGAATAGGAAACTCCGGCGCCCTGCTTAAAAATTTGCTCTTCCCCAATAAACTGGATATCGGCTTGCCTGTTAAAGAAATT
>NZQO01000152.1 GCA_002693605.1 Flavobacteriaceae bacterium | reverse complement strand
ATGGGTATAGATATTTGTTTGCGGAAGGGGGGGCGCAAAGACCAGCAGGCCAGCGCCCACGAACGATACGATCGCGGCACCCAACGTCCAGAAAAGTGCGATTTTGTTGGGGTGTTTTTTTTCTCCCTTTCGGTACATATTTACGGCGAATAGCGCCATTGCCAAGAAAGCTAAGGGCTCCAAGGCAGAGAAAATACCGCCTACGATTAGCCATATCTTATTTACGCCTATGTAATAATAGTGGTGGCCCGTACCCAATACTCCTGAGAGAAAGGTAAGTCCCACTATCACATAGAGCCACTTTTCGATAACCTCGCGGTCTACTCCAGTTAATTTTATGAGTAGGAATGCCAAGATACCGCCCATTATGAGCTCCCACACCCCTTCTACCCAAAGGTGCACGACCCACCAACGGAAAAAGGAATCGGTTACCTGACTATCGAACGGCAACATACCTGGAATGTACAGTAAGGCAGCAAACAGTAGGCCCATAGTTAGCACAAGCGCGGTGGTGGTTTTTCGCTTTCCCCTAAAAAGAGTAAGTAAAATAAGGGCTAAGAATAACAATACGTTAGCCACGACCAAAAAATCCAGTTGTCTTGGAATTTCCAAGAACTTTCGGCCCTCCCACCAATTGAAGTGGTAGCCCACAATGGCCGATACTGCCACCACGGCCAACGAGATAAGCTGTACGTACGCAAGCTTTACGCTTACAAGCTCACGCTGGGCCTCTTCGGGAATGATGTAGTAAGCCGCCCCCATAAAACCGGAGAGCAGCCAAACCACCAACAGATTGGTGTGTACGGCACGGGCCGTATTAAACGGAATAAATTCATGGAGGCCATCTAGTCCTACCCGGGCAAAGCCCATAATAAATCCGTACGTTATCTGCAGCACGAGCAGGAGCATCGAAAAGGCAAAAAACCAATAGGCTACTTTTTGTGATTTATATTTCATGATGATTATTTATTGGTTAGTTTTTTTTCATCTTTTGCGAGCGGTGACACCACCCTATCGAACCCGTTTAGGTCGATCTTGCCTATCCAATCAAAGAATGCGATAACGTCATTCGCCTCATCTTCCGAAAAGCCATAGGCAACCATTTTTCTTCCATTGGGGTTCCAGGCGTTGGGAGTCATGAGCACTGCCTTTACGTAACCCTCACCACGACGGTCAATTACCTTGGTGAGCTCTGGGGCGTAGTAGGCGCCCTCACCCAAAATGGTGTGGCAGCCCATGCAGTTGTTTTCCTCCCAAATTTGCTTGCCCCTAACTACCTGGGGCGTTATTGCCTGGTAGTTGGTCTGATCTATCCCGTCGCTAAAGGAGTATATCGTCAAGCCTATGAAAATCAGAAATGTAACGACCGTCCCACCTAGGAAAAACGCCCGTGCTTGTTGTTTTGATAACATATTGAAAGCATTTAAGGTTTATATTTAAGACTATTTTATCTTAAATACAAAGTAAACGCAAGGTCGTTAGGTGAACTATGACAAATGTCAGTTTATCTTACTTTTTCCGAAGCTATCTCAGTAATGAGCAGATACGTCCATGCGCTACTTCCCTCGGGGAAATAGAAGCTTTAATTCTGAAGAGGGTTAACTAAAAATCCTTTCGCCTGGCCATGCGATAGATAAAGAGGGTGGGCACGAGCACCCACAGCGCGAGCGTTACAGTAGATAGTACCAAGCCTAGCCTGGTGCCAAAAAACTGCTGAAAAACCGCACCGGTATAGCCAAGGAGTGCCGAGATATCCAACTTAAGCAGTATCAACACCCGAGATAGATCTACGGGGTTCAACATCGTGGCTACCAACGAAAACTTATCCAGAGGGTAGTCCTCAAAGTACATGAGCGACATCAGGAAAACGCCATCGTAGATTACCGCCATAAACAGCCATAGCAAAATAGCGTACCCGAAGCCCTTTATCTTGTTTTCGTTGGCGAGGGCTATAACAAATGCCAGTGCGGTGAAGATCAAGGTTAAAAACGTTCCGGTTACCAAGAGAAGGGAGAAATCCCAAATGGCGCTGCTGTTGAAGATTCCGTAAAAAACAAATGGCAAGCCAAGGCCCACGATTAAGCTCATAGATAGCGAAAGCGCGACCCCAAAATATTGCCCCAGGAAAATGGAACTTCGCTTTACCGGCTGCGCTAGGAGCAATTCGGTAAATTCCTTGCTGTTGTAATAGTACATTACCCCAAAGATGGTTCCTATAAGCGGCACGAGAACGATAATAACATTCATGAGGGTTATTACCGCTTTGTTGAGATTGTTGTTGAGAAACAACAGCACGATGCCCAATAAAAGGTAAAACAAGAAGTACACGTAGCTCCAACGGCTTCGCATTAAATCGTAAAAACTGTATTTGAGTATCTTAAGCATAACTAGAGGATAACATGGACGCAATTGCGTGTTCAAAATCGGGTTGTTCGGTCTTTGTCTTCAGTTCGGGAATGGTTCCGCGGAAGTAAATCTTACCTTCCAAGAGGAATACGATTTCATCGGAAATTTCCTCCACGAAGCCCATTATGTGCGAGGTAATTAAAATGGTCTTTCCTTTTTTCTTTTCCTCGGTAATGAGTTTCTTAAGCCGAAGGTGTGAGATGGGGTCGAGACCGGTAGTTGGCTCATCGAGTATTACCAAGGGGCTGTCGAACATAAACGTGAGGACCAAGTTCACCTTTTGCTTGGTACCGCCCGACAGGTTGCTCAGCTTTTTATCTAAAAAAGGCTGTAGCTTGAAGAGTTCGATAAGCCTTCGGTCATCGGCCGGCTTGTCACTACGAAGGTCCTTGATCATCCGGATTAATTCCTTCACCGTTAAGTTTCCGGGAAAATTGGCTATTTGCGGTAAATAGTCAATATCGTTTCGATACTGCCAGTTTCTTTTTACCGAGGCGCCATTGAGCTTTATCGAGCCAGAATTGGGGATTACCATTCCCAAAATGCTCTTGATGAGCGTTGTCTTGCCCGAGCCGTTTGGCCCTAGCACGGCGAAAATGCCGCCGCTGTCAATGGTAAGGTCAATGCCCTTGAGCACCTGGTTCTTACCAAATTTTTTATGTAGGTTATCTATTTGTATCATGGCGAATGGGTTTCATTTGTGGGTTCTCGTCCAGCAAATTGTCGGGTGTGAACACTGGCGACACTTTTTCTGAAAAGTCAATGATGTCTATAAAAAGGCTTCGGAGCAAAATAATGGTCTCTGGGGTACGGTTTACGATGTAGCTGAACAACTTCACGGGCCTGTAAGGCACATCGCCTATCCCGTTTTTGTTAAGGTCGTACCCCGTGTAATTGCTCCAGTAATTGCGATCAAACCCATTATCGTTCAATTTGCTGTTATATGAAATATCGAACGAGTTGTACAGGAAGTTATTGAACTTGAATATGTTGGCATAACAAGCGCCGCGCACCTTCACGGCCCAGCCGTTATTCTTGAAATCATTGTGCAGATAGTCGATACGGTTAGACCCTTCAATGTTGATTCCCACGGTATTTTCCTCAAAGGTATTTCCTGAAATTTCCGAATCGTTTATTTCCTTCAGCAATAGGCCGAAGGCGGCCGTGCCCCAGTTTTTTCGAAACACGTTATTCTTCATTTCAATATTTTTTGAGAACATTACCGCCACACCAGCACCGTTATTCTGGAACAAATTATTGGTGTAACTATCGTCGTTCGAGAACATGAAATGAAGACCGTAGCGCAAATTATCAATGCTCTTATTATCGCGGATGTCTATATGGTCTGAAAATTCCAGATAAATGCCATCGCGTACATTTTTCACGGTATTTCCAGTTACCTCTACATTTTTGCAGTACCAGAGCTGAATCCCGTTGCCCGAGTTATATTCGTTTACCGCATCACCCTGTATGTAGTTGTTGTGTACTACGCCATCACTCGATTTTTCCAGGTAAATTCCGAAAAAGAGACGCTCCAGCCTACAGTTCTTAATGGTATACCGTTTGCTTTTTACCACGCGTATAGCGGCATAGTCTGTGGTATAGCTCGTGCCAACGTTCACCACCGTAAACCCGTCTACGGTTACATCATCGCTCTGTACGGTAATAATCTCGCCCTTATCCTGTCCATCAATCACTGGATTATTTTCGCCAAGCAGGGTCAGGGGCTTTACAATTCCAATGTTGTATTCGGCGTAGGTTCCTTGCTTTACCAACACCGTATCAAACGGCTGTGCGGCCGCTACGGCTTCGGAAATAGTGGTATAGTCACACTTCCCGCATACCTCTAGGGTATTTGCAGAAAGCGGTTGGCAAACCATTAAGCTTCCCAATAAGACCAGCGCTATGGAATAGATTTTTTTCAAGATAAAGTCTTTTATTTGGCAATTTTTTGTTGAATGGCCTCCCAGTCATATAACGATCCGGAGAATTCGGCCATGATTTCCTTTGCATCGCCTTCCGAAGAAAACCCAGAAAGATTGGCGCCCATAGGGCTCGAAATTTGTGGGCTTATCAAATAAGTGGCCGTGGTGGCATCGATAAGCTTCCCTGGATTATTGAAGTCGTTGATTAAGTAGAGCGCTGCCGTTTGCCCATTGTTTTCCTGGTCTTGGTGCACCATACACTCAATGGCGTCGAATTTGTACGCCCGGCCCTTATCGGTCACCAATTGTGCGGCGTGCTGCCTGTCTACAATGGTCATGTTGCAGTAGTGGCAATTGTCGTGCCCGTAGGCTATGGGTTTTGGCTCGATGGCACAGGAAAAGAATAAAAGTGCCAAGAAGATGGAAATAATTGTTGATTTCATGATGTTGATTTTTTTAATAATAGGAATGCCCCCTCCGGTTAGTGAGGGGAACCTTCCTTACTTTACTTATGAGGCGGTGGCCATGGGGCGGTTTTTATCTTTTGCATACCCATAATTATTTGCTCTTTTGCCCACAAAAAAGGCAACGACCGTAAGCAGCATACCTATAAACATGAGGTAGGCGCCAGTGTGAGGCCAAGAGTCTACGTCAAAATTCAGCATTTTTTGATGGCCGAATAATGGCGGTTTGTAGGTCATGGGCGTTCCGTCTGGGTTGGTAATTTTCATAATGGCGTGCGGATCCAGGTTGGTTCCATAATCAGTAAGCCAAAGGTTGAAATCGTACATTCCCAGAATTCCGAGAATCGACATTACGCCAAACCAGCCAAGGAACCACCAATGGTTAACCTTTCTAAAGAACCCGAGAACCCCAATAATAACGCCCAGCGCTACCATTATGCCTATTACGGTAGGAAAGGTATTGAACTCCCACATGTCCTCAGGTTTGGGGATGGTTTTCATTCCAATATAATGGTTAAGACCATCTATGTTCTGAATGTCAAATTCGCTCACGCCCTGAATTCCACTAATGTAAATATCCATTCCTAACGGTTCGGGATACTGGGGGGCGCCAAGCATAATATTCCAAAGTGGAAATTTGAAGAGCCCCAGGAGGAGCAACGAACCTATGATCATTATTATTCCTGCTTTTTTCATTTTCTATGCTTTTTGAAACCGTTACCGGTATCCAGTGTTACTATGGGCAATGAGAATTGGTCATTTCACTTTACTATTCGCGTTGATTTTACACTATTTAAATAAGGCGGGGGCAATCAACTAACCCCCGCCTTTTGTAGGAAACATTATCAATCACTAACCGAATGTTTCCACAATCATTTTATTATTCGCCCAACGACCAACTAAGTTCAAGGTTTGAACTGGCAGGCGATACGCGTATATACCCCTGCATTTCCTGGTGCAGCGCCGAACAGAAGTCGGTACAGTAGAAAGGCCATACACCCACTTGCTTGGGCTCCCAAAACAGTGTTTTAGTTTGGCCTGGCATAATTAGCAACTCGGCATTGTTGGCTCCCATCATTGCAAAACCGTGAGGTACATCGAAATCTTGCTCGTGGTTGGTAATGTGGAAATACACCTTGTCTCCAACCTTAATACCCTCAATGTTATCGGGTGTAAAGTGGCTACGTATCATGCTCATATAAATATGTACCTCGTTTCCGTTACGCTCTACCCTGGCATCTCCGGCGGTAGGGGTTACGTACTTGTGCTTGTTATCTTCCAGTCTGTAGATTTTTTGTGAATTCTCTTTTATAATGTCTGCTGGAATACCGGCTGCGTAGTGCGGTTCGCCATGCGTTGGGAAATCTAGCAACAGCTCCATTTTCTCACCCGAAATGTCGAAGAGCTGTGCAGAGTGCTCCAATTCAGGACCTGTAGGCAAATAACGGTCTTTCGTAATCTTGTTCATAGCCACCGCATATTTCCCAAACGGTTCTCTGGAGTTTCCACCGGGGATCATTACGTGCCCTACTGAATAGTAGTTAGGCTGGCGATCTATCACTTCGCGTGTCTCTAAGTTCCATTTTACCAATTCGGAAGAGATGAAGAAAGTGGTGTAGGCATTTCCCTTTCCGTCAAACTCGGTGTGCAAGGGGCCCAAACCTGCTTGTGTTACAGTGCCTTCTAGTACATCCTCAAATTGAATAATAGGTATTCCGTAGGCATCGCCATCAAACTTTTCGTTTTCAATTGCGTTTATCATATTGTCGAAAGAATGGATGGTCAAGTCGGCAGAAAGTTTTCCGTTTCCAATGATATATTCTCCTGAAGGATCTACATCCACACCATGCGGAGACTTAGGCGTTGGCAACAAAAATACCGCTCCGGGCACCTCGGTGGGGTCCACCATAAGCACTTCGTCCATCATTGTTGACGTGGCAGAGTGGGTGTGCTCGTCGTATACGTTATGGGCGTATTTTGCGGGCATCATTTTTCCGCCACCGTTATTCACATATTCTTCGATCGCCTTCCAGTTTATCGCGGCAATGAAGTCCTTATCGTTCTGTGAAGCGTTTACTTCCAGCAAGGTATGGGCCTCTTCGGTATTGTACGTGGTAAAGAAGAACCAGCCGTGCGACTTTCCGCGTCCGGGGTGACCAAGGTCATAATCAAAACCAGGCATTAAAAGCTGGAATTTGATTGCCATTCGGCCATCTTCAGGATCTACACTAATAAATGACAAGGTGCCCTTGAATTTCCCTTTATATTCCTTAATTGAAATATCCTGCTGCGGAATGGGAACTGAAAATCGGGTGCCCGCTACCACATATTCGGTATTTTCCGTAACGAAAGACGAGCTGTGGTTACCTCCACTATTAGGAACCTCGATGATTTCGGTAGTCTCAAAGGTTTTCAAGTCTATCTTCGCGATACGCGGGGTGTTATTTCCGTTTATGAAAACCCATCGACCATCCAATTTTCCGTTGGTTTGAGAAATATCGGGGTGATGCGAATCGTCCCAAGGAATAAATCCGTGTGAGGTATTGAGCATAGGTTTGGTTTCCTCGGAATATCCATATCCACTAGTGGGAAACTGAGAGAAAACCGGAATTTCCTTGAACATTCTACCAGATGGCAAGCCGTAAACCGTGAGGTTACCGCTATATCCACCCGAGATAAAGGCGTAATAATCGTCGTGCTCGCCTGGAGCCACGTAGACTTTCTCTGCTACGTTCGAGGCCAATGCGCCACGATCGCCGTTATTAGAAGACTCGCTATTGTTGCAACTGGTAAAGACGCCAGCTACCAAGGCGAGCAATGAAATACTTTTAAATAATCGTTTCATATAAATGTTGATTTAAATTGTTATTGTTCTGGAATAATTACTTTATCGACTACGTGCACGATACCGTTACCGGCTGGGACACTTGCCAGGATCTTGGCGCCGCCCACATATACATCGTCCCCTTCAACCGTTACGGCAATGTTCTGGTTACTGGCCTGGCCCAGTTTCTTGAATTTTTTTAAAAATTCCTTATCGTAGTTGCCGGGAGTTACGTGGTGCTTTAAGATATAGGCCAACTTTGGCTTGTTCTCGGGCTTTAGTAGGTCCTCAACCGTTCCTTCGGGAAGTGCGTCGAAAGCCTCATTGGTGGGCGCGAAGACCATAAGCGGTCCGGCGTTTACCAGTGCATTCTCCAATTCGGCGGCCTGTACGGCTGCCACCAGGGTGCTGTGACTTTCAGAACCAATAGCGATATCCAAAACGGTAGGCTGTCCCTCATCATCCTTGATGAAAGCCTGCCCCTGTCGTGCGGAATTTTCACTGGCCACATTTGTAGTTGTGGTGGTATCGGCATTGGACTGCGTATCATTTTTACAGGCGGCAAACGCTATGACACATACTGCGGCGCACAAAAATTTAGGTATTGTTTTCATAATATTATGGTTTTAAGGGTTAGGTGCGTGAACTATAGGGTTCGGAAATACTCCAATATTTGGCGTGCTTCATCCTCTGTCAAACCTTGGTTAGCCATAGGCGAACCATTGTACTCTATGAGCAGCTGCTTTGCAACGGGATCTTTTTGCACCATCTCCTCAGGATTGAGGATCATGTTCATAACCCATTCTGGAGAGCGTCTTTTCAACACATCTTTTGGAGCCGGACCAATAAAGCGTTTATCGGGCTTATGGCAGGCCATACACTTGCTCTTAAATAGCGCTTCGCCAGACTTTGCCATTGCCTGGTCTACCGTTGCGGCAAGCTCAATATCTTTGATGGGACCCACGCCAATGCTGTTTAAGTCGATCAAATCGGCTTCGGGTGGCGTGGCATTTTGTTTTACGACGACTTTCTTATCAGAACCGCCAATCTTTAGAGTTTCCTTTTCTTTTTTCTCGTCGTTGCCCCCACAGCTTACCAAAGCGAGTACGGTTACCAATAGGAGGCTTTTTAGTGCATATTTCATAGTAGTAGTGATTAAATTACAGGGCAAAAATAAGAGGGCAGGGAAGGATATAAAATGACTTTTATCATATAAAGGACTTATTTGTCTTAATAGTGGGTTTATTGGTTACCACCTCGCGTTCGTTGTACTAAGTACCGCAGAGACCTTTTATTGATAACGAACCATAGCTCCCGCCTACTTTGTAATGATTTTTAAGAAAAAATTGACAATCAGATGTTTATATGAGGTAGAGTTGATTATTGTCATTTTCTAGTTGAATAAACCACCGTAGCTTTCGGCTTACAACAAATACGCAATAACATGAACATCTTACTTCCAACAGATTTTTCCGAAAATTCGAAAAACGCCATCCGGTATGCGCTCGATTTCTTCAAGGGCCATTCCTGTACGTTCTATTTTCTGAATGTACAGAAGGCACACGAATATGTTACCGGTGATATATTGTCAGCATCGCCCAAAAGCTCAGTCTACGATGCGATTATGGCAGATAACAAGGCGGCTTTAACGGATTTTATGAAAGCCTTCGAGAAAGCATACGCCAATCAAGAGTTCACCTTTCAGGCTAAGGTAGATTTCGATAATTTCGTTGATGCCATCAACCAGGCCGTTTCCCTGTATGACATAGACCTCATCGTAATGGGCACCAACGGTGCTACCAACGCCAATGAGGTACTCTTTGGCAGCAATACCCTAACCGTTATTCGGGAGGTAGACTGCCCGTTACTCGCCATTCCGGAAGCTATTTCCTTCCAACCCGTCAAATCGGTTCTCTTTAGCCTTCACCATGGCGATGACTTGCAGAAGGAGGTCATGGAACCGCTTTTCAGATTACTGAAGCTTCATGGAAGTCCGCATGTACAGGTACTGGATATCGATGATGACGCCATTGCGAACCCCACCGAGGAGGAAGACCACAACATCGCAACGGTGTTCTCGGGCACAGACCATAGTTTCCATGCGCTAACGGGAATCCCTACCGCGGTGGCAATCGATGCCTTCGTTCAGCTGTTCCATCCGGGACTGCACGCCATGTTCGTGGTGCGCGAATCATTTTTGGAACGGTTTGTTTTTGGTTCTGAAATTTCCCAGGTAAGCTACGAAACGCGGGTACCGCTTGTGGTGCTGCACCGCCATTAATTGATAAGCTTGGGCACGTTATAGGAAATTTTCTGAATGTGAAACTCGCCATATGTGAATGCCCCCTCGGCATAGTGCCAAATGGCCTCTCCGAAGGAAGGAAGCCGATACCCATTGAAGTCACGATACCCCGAGACGGGCGTTGAAAAGCGGACCGTTTTATTTTCTGAAACATCGTACCGGTCGTCTGATACAAAATTCTCCAACTCCCCTGCCCCATTAAAGTGCAAGGTGGCCGAAACGTTCGTACCCCCGTTGCGAAGGCTCACGGTTGCCGAATGGTTATCCCATGCCCCCCACTCCAGTCGCGAATCGATTAGTCCCGCCGGGGCGAAGAGACAGAGATCGTTCAAGAACGTAACCGTTTCGGCCTTAAATAGCTCCGGTGAATCAGTATGTTGTACGGTAATTGCAGATAGCAGACGAATAACCATCGAGGCGGAAATTCCCTCGTATTTATGGTAGCCCGTTATGGGTAGGCCACTTATCTTCGCCTTCATAAAAAAGTAACGCGCAGGCGAGTCGATAAAGGAATATTGCTGGGCCCTAAAGGAAAACCAATCGGTTTCGCGAGAGCGCATCCTTCCCCTCATTTGGGCCCTGAAATTTACCACAACGGGCCTGCCAACAACGCCTACATACCGCAAATACTGCTGAACGGGTGGGGGCAAATGGGCTATATGGGCCTCGGTCAGGGTATCGGTGCGGAAGTTGGTCGCTTGCAATAAATCGCGCACATCGTGCCTATAATTATGCTCAAAGTTTGAGGCGAAGAGGCTCAGCACCGCGGCAATTAGAATCAGTGCATTGGCAATCGTTCCGAACCAGGCGTCTTTCCACACTAGCATAATTACGGTTTGGGAAACGAGCACGGCTGCAATGGCAACGAGCGCCCACGATTCTTTCCGAAGAAAAAATAGTGCGGCCGACACTAAAAACAGCGCCGCCGCGAAGGTCCAAAAAAAACCTTGTGGTTGGGAGATAGGTTGTGTTAACTGACTAATGTTGCCCCACCCGAATGCCTTGGCGGTACCCAACAGATGGATAAGGGCGTGGCATACTAGTAAAAGAAATAGTACGATTCGCATACAATATATTTGGGTTAACGATTTTGACGCTACGCCCGTCTACGGAATTACCAACAACTGTTGCTCCTCGAACGCGGTGAGTAGCGTTCGCACATAATCGGCAATAGACTTGCGGGTCTTGGAAGGTGCTACGACATCAATCTCGCCGCGCCAGAGCAATTCCCTGTCGCGGTGGGGACAGATACAGTATAACAAAGTTTCGGTGTTATAAACTTGGTAGCTTTCCATTTCGCGTTGGTAAACATCTTGGTTTTCGTAATAGTAGTCACGAAAGGACGCAAAAGTTTTTTCCATGTTCCGAAACGCCTTAACCAATGTCACCTTGCTCTCGGAACCTACCACCTTGGAAAATAGCACGGCATCAAAACCGGCTTCGACGAGCTGATTTTCAATGAGGCTAAGTTGGGCTTCCGATTTCGTAGAGGTGGTAAATGACGACTCGAAAAAATCGACGCTCCTGACGGCTATCATATCGTGCTTTTCCAATTCGTTTGCCAAATGGGTCTCGAATGTCCGACGCATTTCTATATCGGGCGATATACCCACGATCAATATCTTGCCGGCCATAAAGGCAGGCGTTTCAGGATTTCTCCATTCGTTTACTAACTTGCTGCTAGAGCACCCCATAAGGAGTGTGCAGAGGAAAAACCAGCATAGGTGTTTCATTATCTTCGGTTTAGGACTATAAAAATAAGGGGAATGTGGTTCCGGAAAAATGATATCGCTCAGCTGTTATCCAGTCGCAATGTAGATTGTTTTTACGCTGTTCAACTGCGGAATACTTACACGCCAACCCTTGCTATCGTTAATCTTTACGCGCAGGGCATCTAGCGCCGTGGGCTCGCCGTGGACCAAGTACACTTCCTCGGGCACGTTTTTGATAGTAGCTATCCAATCCATCAATCCTTTTTGGTCTGCGTGCGCCGAAAGGCTATCAATATGGTGGACTGCAGCCTTTACCGCATAATATTTTCCGAAGAATTTAATTTCGTGGGCGCCTTCCAGTAACTGCCGGCCCCGTGTACCCTCGGCCTGATACCCTACCAGCAAAATCGTGGTAGTGGGGCT
>NZQO01000151.1 GCA_002693605.1 Flavobacteriaceae bacterium | reverse complement strand
TTTGACCTATGGCCCAACCGTCTGTTACTCTCCAAATTGCCACCTTGCCCGATGCTCCGGGCGTGTACCAGTATTTCGACAAGAACGGGAAGTTGCTCTATGTGGGCAAGGCCAAGAACCTCAAAAAACGGGTGGCGTCCTACTTTACCAAGCAGCACGACATTGCTAGAACGCGGCTAATGGTGAAAAAAATCGAAACCATTAAGCATATTGTCGTGGCCACCGAGACTGATGCCCTGTTACTGGAGAATAACCTGATTAAGAAATACCAGCCGCGCTATAACGTGCTTTTGAAGGACGACAAATCGTACCCTTGGATATGCATAAAGAATGAACGGTTTCCGCGGGTATTCTCTACCCGAAGATTCATCAAAGATGGGTCTGAATACTATGGCCCCTACACTAGTATGAAAACGGTCCATACCTTGCTCGATCTCATTCGGGGCCTATACCCCTTGCGCACCTGTAATTATGATTTGGCCGAAGAGAAAATCCGGGCAGATAAATATAAGGTATGCCTAGAATATCATCTTGGCAATTGCGCGGGCCCCTGTGAAGGAAAACAGGCAGAGACAGACTATACCGAGAACATCGAGGCCATACGCAACATCATAAAGGGAAACTTCAAGGATTCGCTCGCACAATTTAAAAACCAGATGAAGCGCTATGCAGCAGAGCTGAAATTCGAGGACGCCCAGCGCATAAAGGAAAAAATAGACGTGCTCGAAAATTACCAGGTAAAGAGCACCGTTGTAAACCCGAAAATCAATAACGTAGATGTGTTTTCCATCGTATCAGACGAGGGGTATGCCTACGTGAATTTTCTCCAAGTTTCCTTCGGAAGCATTATTCGCTCCCACACCCTGGAAATTAAAAAGAAATTGCAGGAAAGCGACGAAGAGTTGCTTACCTTGGCAGTAGTAGAGCTACGGCAGCGTTTCAACTCCCAGTCGAAAGAACTGTTCGTGCCGTTTCCCATCGAGACCGAGGAGGGCCTGAAAGTACACGTCCCCAAGCTGGGAGACAAACGGAAAATCCTAGAGCTGTCTGAGCGCAATGCCAAGTACTACCGTATGGAGCGCTTCAAGCAGGCAAAGATCGTAGATCCAGACCGGCACGAAAACCGCATTATGGCACAGATGAAGAAGGATCTCCGCCTCTCGGAAGAGCCCCGCCATATTGAGTGTTTCGACAACAGTAACATACAGGGGTCAAACCCCGTCGCGGCCTGCGTAGTCTTCAAGAATGGCAAACCGAGCAAGAAGGACTATCGTAAGTTCAACATAAAAACCGTTACGGGGCCCGATGATTTTGCCTCCATGGAAGAAGTGGTGTACAGGCGCTACAAAAGATTGCTCGACGAAGAGCAACCCTTGCCGCAACTAATCATCATAGATGGGGGAAAGGGCCAGCTGTCCTCAGCACTGAAAAGTCTCGACGCATTGGGACTTCGGGGAAAAATAGCCATAGTAGGTATTGCCAAGCGCTTGGAAGAACTTTTTTATCCAGATGACCCCATTCCCTTGTATTTGGACAAAAAAAGTGAGACCTTGAAGATTATCCAGCAATTGCGGAACGAGGCGCACCGCTTCGGAATTACCTTCCATCGCGACAAGCGCAGCAAGGAGGCATTGAGTACCTCGTTAGAAGCTATTCCCGGTATTGGTGAAAAGACCGTTGTTGAACTGCTAAAGCGCTTTAAGAGTTTAAAGCGCATAGAAAATGCAAGTTTCGATGAATTGGCCGCTGTAGTGGGGGCCAGCCGCGCAAAGAAGATAGTAACCCATTTACAAAAATGAAATACCTAATAACATGTCTATGTCTATTGCTCGTGCTGCCACTTTGCGCACAGCAACGGGCCGAAGAGGATTTAAAGGTAGGTCTCGTGCTAAGCGGTGGCGGTGCCAAGGGGTTGGCTCACATTGGCGCTATTAAGGTGCTCGAGGAAGCCGGCGTGCGCATTGATTACGTAGGAGGCACCAGTATGGGGGCCATCGTGGGCGGGCTCTATGCAACGGGATACTCGGCAACGCAACTCGATTCCATTTTTAACACCATCGATTTTGAGACACTCATTCAAGATGACGTTCCGCGTAGCGCGAAGACTTTCTATGAAAAGAATGCGACCGAGAAATACGCCATTACGTTGCCATTCGATAAATTTCAGGTAAGCTTTCCGTCGGGGATTTCGAAGGGACAAAATGTCTACAACCTTATTTCTAAGTTGACTTCGCACGTAAGCCATATCCGCAATTTTGACAATTTGCCCATCCCGTTCTTTTGCATGGCGACCAATGTTGAGACAGGAGCGCAGGTCGTTCTGGACGAAGGGTACTTACCACGCGCCATTACCGCTAGCGGGGCGCTTCCTTCGTTATTCAGCCCGGTAGTGATAAACGACCAGGTGCTGGTAGATGGGGGTGTGGTAAACAACTATCCCATAGACGAGGTGCGCGCCATGGGCGCCGAACTTATTATTGGGGTCGATGTACAGGATAGCCTACGTTCGCGAGAGAACTTACAGTCGGCGTTTTCCGTAATGGTCCAGATAAATAATTTTAGGACCATCGAGAATATGGTTCAGAAGAGAAAGAAGACCGATTTGTACATACATCCCAATATTGACGATTTCACCGTAGTTTCGTTTGATGAGGGCCGAAAGATAATTGAGGCAGGCCACGAGGCGGCGGGTCAGTACCGCGATACGCTTCAGAAAATAGCGGCGCGCCAACGGAAAAGTGCAAAACGGCAGGTACCTTTAAACAATTCGAACTCCTTATACATAAGCGAGGTACAAATAGAGGGGAACACCAATTACACGCGCTCGTACGTCTTGGGGAAACTGAAGCTCAAAATTCCGGACGAGGTGTCGTATTTACAGTTCAATGAAGGCGTGAACAATCTTTCGGCAACCGGAAATTTTCAGGACATAAACTATCGCTTCATTGAAACCGATAAGGATGTCTATTCGGTTCAGTTTCAGTTGCGCGAAAGCGACTCGAAGACCTTACTGCGGCTGGGTGCGCATTATGACGATCTGTACCGGACAGCCGCCCTGCTAAATGTTACGAGAAAGCGGCTGTTCACCAATAACGATATCGCCTCGTTCGATTTTATCGTGGGCGACAACATAAGGTATAACTTCAATTACTATATAGATAAGGGGTTTTATTGGAGCGTGGGGCTCAACTCGCGGTACGCGTTTTTCGACCAAGACGTAGCGGTGGACTTCATTATTCCTGAAATTTCTGGCGAGGATATTCCCCTAAACGAAGTGGAACTGCGCTATTCGGACCTCACAAACCAAATTTATGTAGAGACCCTCTTTAAGAGGACGTTTTTGTTGGGAATGGGCGCAGAACATAAGTGGTTGAAATTCTTTTCGGAAACTATTGGCGTAGATGAGGACAACAGCAGCCGCACTACGTTCGAGAACACCAATTATCTAAGCGCCTATGGCTACCTAAAATATGACACTTTCGACAATTCCTTTTTTCCGAACCACGGCTTGTACTTTGATGGCGATTTCCATCTGTACCTTTTCGCGGAAGGGGACAACGAGAATTTCGATCAATTTTCCATTGCCAAGGCAAAGATTGGGTACGCGTTTTCCTTTTTGGATGATTTTTCGGTGCGCTTGGGTACCGAGGGCGGTTTTACGATAGGCAGCGATGCCACACAGTCACTCGACTTTTTCCTAGGGGGCTACGGCTTCAAGCGAATTAACAACATAATTCCCCTATTGGGTTACGAGGCACTAAGCTTGCGGGGCAATACATACTTGCGGTCTGAGATGACGGTAGATTACGAGATTTTCAGAAAAAACCACCTGAATGTTGCCGTGAACATATCAAATATTGGCGACGACTTGTTTACCGAAGGCCAATGGATCGATGGCATAGACCATAGCGGATTTGCCTTGGGATATGGGTTGGAAACTTTCTTGGGCCCCGTGGAGGTTAAGTATTCTTTTTCGCCCGAGTTGGATGCGAGCGAATGGTATGTAACTGCTGGGTTTCGGTTTTAGCAGGACAATGCGCCGAAACCCGCCAAATTTTTCCGATATTTGTGTAAGAAATCCTGGATTCTATGCCTTTTTACCACAAAATGGGGAAAATTCCCCACAAGCGACATACACAGTTCCGCAAGCCAGATGGCGGCCTGTATTATGAACAATTGTTCGGAACCATAGGGTTTGATGGTATGTATTGTAACATGTACCACGTACACCGGCCCACGCAAGTAAAGGAAATACGCAGCCAATACAGTGTTGCGCCCAAGATTGCGAAGGCGAACAACATACAATCCTACCGTTTTAAGGGCTTCCAGCTAGCTCCCGAAAAAGATTACCTTGACAGCCGCAAGACGGTGCTCACCAATAGCGATTGCAGTATTATCCTTGCCGCTCCGCAGGAGTCGCAAAACGATTATTTTTATAAGAATACCGATGCAGATGAGCTTATTTTTATTCACAAGGGTACCGGCACCCTGCGCACGCACTTGGGTAATCTGAAATTCGGCTACGGCGATTATCTGGTGGTGCCACGCGGCATTATCTACACAATGGATTTTGATTCTGAAGATAACCGCCTGTTCATCGTAGAGTCCCGAAGGCCCATCTATACCCCCAAGCGCTACCGAAACTGGTTCGGGCAACTGCTAGAGCATTCACCCTTTTGTGAGCGCGATCTACGGCGCCCAGAAGTATTGGAAACACACGACGAAAAAGGCGATTTTTTGATAAAGGTCAAGAAAAAGGATGAAATTTTCGATATGGTGTATGCTTCCCATCCCTTTGATGTTGTGGGCTACGATGGTTACAACTATCCGTACGCATTTTCCATCCACGATTTCGAGCCCATCACCGGTCGAATTCATCAACCCCCGCCAGTGCACCAGACCTTCGAGACCGATGCGTTTGTAGTGTGCAGTTTCGTGCCGCGCATTTACGATTACCATCCCGATTCTATTCCTGCACCTTACAACCACAGCAACATAGATAGTGATGAGGTACTATATTACGTAGACGGCGATTTCATGAGCCGTAACGACATTGCCGAGGGCCATATCTCGCTGCATCCGGCGGGTATACCCCACGGGCCGCATCCCGGCGCTACAGAGCGCAGTATTGGAAAGGTGAAAACCGATGAACTTGCCGTTATGGTCGATACCTTTAAACCGCTTCAGGTAACCGAAGATGCACTAAAACTAGCCGACGGCGATTATTACAAATCATGGTTGGAAGACTAACCTTAAAAATCAATATTTATGACTACCGATACCACTTCGCAAAAATTAAAAAAAGTCGTGCCTCAGGCAGAAGATTTCCTGCCGTTGCTTGGCACCGATTTTGTTGAGCTATACGTTGGCAATGCCAAGCAAGCGGCGTATTACTATCAAACCGCTTGGGGGTTCCAGCCAATTGCATACAGGGGCCTTGAAACGGGCAGTAAGGACAGTGTTTCCTATGTTTTGGAGCAAGGGAAAATTAGGTTGGTCCTCACCTCGTCTTTAAATGAGGGCGGCGAGATTAACCGCCACGTCGAGAATCACGGCGACGGCGTGAAGGTGGTCGCCCTATGGGTAGACGATGCGGTGAAGAGTTTCGAGGAAACTACCAAACGCGGCGCTAAACCCTATATGGAGCCAACTACGCGAGAAGATACCAATGGTAAGGTCGTGCTATCGGGCATCCATACCTATGGTGAAACCGTTCACATATTTGTAGAGCGGAACCAATACGACGGGCCGTTTTTACCGGGATACAAGGCGTTGGATAAACCTTATAAGACTGAAACGGTAGGGCTGAAATACATAGACCATATGGTGGGTAATGTGGGTTGGAACGAGATGAACAAATGGGTCGAGTTCTACGCCAAGGTGATGGGCTTCGCACAGTTGGTGTCTTTTGATGACAAAGACATCTCGACCGAATACACCGCGCTTATGAGTAAGGTGATGAGCAATGGCAACGGGCGAATAAAGTTTCCCATAAATGAACCGGCCGAGGGGAAGAAAAAATCGCAAATTGAGGAGTATATCGACTTTTACAATGGTGCGGGGGTACAGCACATTGCCGTGGCAACCGATAATATTATTGAAACGGTAACCCAATTGCGCGACCGTGGAGTTGAGTTTCTCTATGTTCCCGAGACCTACTATGATACGGTCCTGGATCGTGTAGGCAAAATAGATGAGGACCTCGCCCCCTTAAAAGAGCTCGGGGTACTGATCGATAGGGACGATGAGGGTTATCTACTTCAAATATTTACAAAGCCAGTACTGGACAGACCAACCATGTTTTTTGAGATAATCCAGCGAAAGGGCGCCCAATCCTTCGGAAAGGGGAATTTCAAGGCGCTTTTTGAAGCTATAGAACGCGAGCAGGAATCACGCGGAACCTTGTAAGGCAACTTGTAACACCTATAAAGCTCCATCGTCCTATTGGTGGAGTTTTGTTTTTTGGAACAGTAGTTGTAAATGGTAATCCGTAACCCTATTTCCCGAATTTATGAAAAGGATCCTCTTCATATGCTTTAGCTTAATGTTTGGCCCATTGCTGGCCCAGGAAGATGCCTATGGCGATGGCGAGTGGTTTAAGTTTCGGGTGCACTATGGCTTTGTAACTGCCGGATACGCCACCTTATCGGTAGACGACACCTACCTCAATGGAAAGCCCGTCCACCACGTAAAGGGAGAGGGGCGCACCATTGGGCTTTCGAAACTTTTCTTTAATGTAGATGATAACTATCAATCCTATATAGATAGAACGCGGGATATTCCCTATCGTTTCATTCGGAAAATAGACGAGGGCGGGCACACAAAGGACATTCAGATAGATTTCGATCACCGTTCGGGCATTGCCCAAGTAAACAACAAAAAGCACCAGAAAATCGAGGCGGTACGCTTTCCGAAGAATGCCCAAGATATGGTTTCGGCGTTCTATTATCTCCGGAATCGACTAGACACGCAAGTTATAGAGGAGGGCGATACCATCGATCTGGACATGTTCTTCGACAAGGAAAATTTTAAATTCCGTTTAAAGTTCCTGGGGCGTGAAGTGCTCGAGACCAAGTTTGGGCGCGTTCCCACCTTAATTTTTCGTCCGTACGTACAGGCGGGTCGCGTGTTCAAGGAAAAAGAGAGCCTCACGGTATGGGTGAGCGACGATAAAAATAAAATGCCTATACTTATCAAGGCTGATCTCGCCGTTGGCTCCTTGCGGGCAACCCTTACCGAATACAAGGGGCTAAAACATTCCTTCAAAATACTTGTAGACTAGCCCATGGAAATTGACCCGGAGACTGCCGCACGCATTAAGAAGCTCGAGGAGAAATTCAAGAATTCTGGACAGGACCTCGACTCGTACCTAGATGGGCTACTCCATGATCGCTACCTTACCTATTGGGATTACATCCATCTAGACACCTTGCTGAGCCTACAGATTCCGCGTACCCATTTTCCCGACGAGGAAATTTTCATAGGGTACCACCAAATTACCGAGCTTTATTTCAAGCTTATTATACACGAGTTAAAGCAAATTTTGGACGATAAGTTGCAGGAGGCAGATTTTTTCAGAAAGAAAATGGTGCGCATAAACCGGTATTTTCAAATCCTGACCGATTCATTCGACGTGATGATACGGGGTATGGACCGGGACCAGTTCCTTAAATTTAGAATGTCACTGTTGCCGGCCAGCGGATTCCAATCGGCCCAATTTCGAATGATTGAGCTCTACAGTACGCCAATGCATCATTTGGCACACGCATCGGTTCGCGAAAATTTTTCTGAAAACGATCCGCTCGAGGTGCTTTTCGAGCAATTATATTGGAAAAAAGGCGCGACCGATATAGCTTCGAAAGAAAAAACGCTTACGTTGCGACAGTTCGAATATCGATACACCCCTCGATTTATGCGAATTGCACGCGATGTTTCCGGCAATACCCTGTACCACAAATATGTTAAATTACCGGAAGATGAAAAAAATAATAACCTGTTAATAAAAGAATTACGTACTTTTGACGTTAACATTAACGTGCATTGGCTCCTGAAACATATGGGAGCTGCCTATCGTTATTTGAATTCTGACAAGGGAAAGGAAATTTCCGCCACGGGAGGTACCAATTGGAAGCAATTTTTACCCCCTAACTTTCAAAAAGTGCAATTTTTTCCTAACCTTTGGACCCCAATTGAAACCGAGAACTGGGGCCGCGAATGGGTGGCCCAATTAGTAACACCTAAAAAAAGTAGTAAAGATTGAAGAAATTATTTGTACTATGGTTGCCGGCATTGCTTTTTATAGCCTGTGATACCGGAAAAGATGATCTTGTTGAACCCGTAGAAATTGACGAAACTCCTACAATCGTTGAAGAATACGGTTACGTTTTGAACGACTTTAACG
>NZQO01000150.1 GCA_002693605.1 Flavobacteriaceae bacterium | reverse complement strand
TTTTTGATGCGAGCTACCCAACGAAGCGTCACGAGGGTATAACTAAAGAAGTAAATATTCTCAAGGAGATTTACATAATCGGCTACTAGAACATACTGTTCGTGATAGCTCCTTAGTAACCCAGCGCCTAGGCTTAGGGCTATGGGTAGCGAGACCAATAGCCAATATATGGCAAAGGGAATTAAATGGAGCTTTAAGGCCGACAGTACTTTTTGTCTGGGCCAAATGAGGGAGCGAATATAAAACAATAAAAAGGGCCCTAATAGAAATCCTGCTCCACTGCCAAACAAGATGGCAATTCCCCCCACTATATGTGATTTGTGCAGGTAGCCATAATAGTATAGCAAGAAGAAAATAGAGTTTATAAAAAAGACCGAAAGCAATTTTTTCGGGAAGCCCGTATTTGATTTCAGAAGGAAAACCGCTAGGAGAAATAATAGCGACATTCCGGCTATTAAAACGAAATCTACAAACATGGCCCATTTTTCCATACCGAAAAATAGTACATAATTTGTAGATTTCCAATGTGACGGAATGACTCCTGTCTTGCTATTGCTTCACTAATTTGAAACTGAATTGGTTGGCAATAGAAACAAAATAAATACCGCTAGGCAATCCGTCCATACTAATAGACTGTTGCTGGGATATCGTTCCCGTTTCCAACAATTGGCCGAGAGATGAATATATTTTATATGCGTGTCCCTCAAGGGGGGTAGTTCCTCGCAGTGTGACTTTGTCTTGAGCTGGGTTTGGATAAAATTCGAAAGCTTTATTGGAATGGGAAGGTACTGCCAAGGGGGCCGATGCCATTTTAATCAAGTAATTGTCGCGAAAGTCCAAAGCAGTCACTTCATTTATATTGTCTGGCATAGGGTTGAGGTCTACCGTTGCCTCAAAATGCGCAGCAAGGTATACATTGTCGTTACTATCTATTCCCATTTGATGGGTGTCTATAAAATTAACGCCGCCATATTGGAAGGCGTCTACAAACGCTCCCTTGGCATCGAGTATGGATAGATAAGCGTCAGATACGCTACTGGAGGTCTTCGAGAGGTCGAAGCTGGTATCGCCGCTTGGGTCAAAATCTGCAGTTCCGTTAAAAAACCCACTGCTGTAGACTTGGCCATTGGCGCCAACTTTTAGGTCATATCCAAGCATGGTATCGTCACTATGCAAATGGCGGGCCCAAGCTACTTCCCCATTGTTGCTTATCTTAACTACTACACTATTATAAACCAAAGGAGAAGAAAAGGTGTATTCACTAGAACCGCTAGTGGGAGCAAAATCTACGGTGAATCCAAAATAACCGGTTACGTACATATTGTTTTGATCATCAACGGCAATGGACCTGTTGGTGAACTCACCCCCTTCGGTGACGTAAACGTTCTTAATGGAACCATCACTACCAAGGTGTAAGGCATAACCGGCGAATCCTTCTGTGGCCGTAGCTGGGTATTCTTTGCTGGGCCTCGGGTCCAAATCGGTAGTACCATCAAAAAAACCGGCAATAAATATATTCTCGGAATCCTTCACATATAAATCCATCCCTAAATCCAGTTCGGTTCCACCATATCTCATTGCGGACACAAAATTACCGTCAACATCCAATTTGAGAAGAAAGGTATCACTCGAACCTTCACTAGTAAGCATATACTCACCGGCACCGGGGTCAAAATCGACAGTTTGGTAGATATATCCGATGGTATATACGTTGCCTAGCTCATCTACGTCAATCGATGTAGCCTCTTCGTAATCAGCTCCTCCCACACTCTTGGCCCATACAAAAGAACCTTCGCTATCTAGTTTTAAGATAAAGATGTCACCGCCTCCCTGCGAGGTGAGCAGGGCCTCACCAGTACCCGGATCAAAATCCACGGTCTCGTCAAAATAGCCGGTAATGTAGACATTCCCTAAAGGGTCGGTGGTAATGCCCACTCCATAGTCGAACATTGAGCCTCCTACGCGCTGAGCCCACACTAGTTCTCCGTTGCTGTCGGTTTTTTGGATAAAGACATCGTAAAAACCATTAGATACTAAATTGGTTTCCCCTATCCCAATATCAAAATCAGCGGTATCTGTAAAGTAACCCGTTGTATAACTATTTCCTTCAGCATCTACATGCATTGCCCGTACCACATCCTCGCCTGTACCGCCAAAGCGGCCGCTCCATTCATGTTCTTGTGCGCTGGCAGAAAAGGTACATAGTAAACTTAAGAGAATTGTGAGGTAAGTTGCTTGTTTCATAAGTGATGAAATTTTGTTGATTGAATATAACTTTTGTCCGTATGGACACCGTTGCAAATAAAACAACAAATACCTAATAAATGGGCGCATTGGAAGCAGTGAGACGTTGTTTAGGGTGCGGTTCTACCCAAAAAGGCCATTTTTTAGCAAATCTTATTTGTATATCCTAAATGGAGTTGCCTTTCCCTAATTAAAACTATGCAGGTTTCACTACTACAATATTTCCCAAATAATCGCTAGTGGCGATATGTGCCTCGCCGGTGGCCTCCAAAGCTGTTCTGAAGAACGCCCATACCACTAATGGTTTGTTCCACAGAAATTCGGGAATAGGCAATTGGGCTTCCCCGTCGGCCCGCAAGGCCGCGTCTTCAAAATAGTAAAATTCGTGCTGTTGAGATACGTAGAGAACCACGGTAAGTACATCGGTGGGATGGGCGAGTGCCTGGTGGCTGTTGTCTTCCCACTGTAGCAGTAAACCGGGTTCTGCCGCCACGAGCAGCCGGGGCGCTTGTAGGCCCCGTAATTGCCCCGTACTTATTAGCACGCTGCTGAATTTCCATTCAAAACCGTTGGGGGTAGCTACTACCGCGTGCTTTAAATGATAGGAAAGCGCCGCTCGGTACGGTCCCGAAGCGCCCATGAAAAAGGTAAAGGTCTGGGTAAGGAGCCAACTTAAGGGGGAGAGAAAATGTACGGCAAACGCAAACCGGTCGCGTTGGGCCACTTGTTTATTGCTTGGGGGTACGGTCGACTTTCTTGGTAGGGAGCGCAACACATTCTTACCGCGCCAACGGCTGCCCACCACAGGGCCTATTTTCCCCGAGAAACCGCCTAGTATACCATCGTTGTAGATTGCCATAGCAGTATGTATTTAATAAGATATCGCTTTCGGGGAGTGCTGAAATATAGCACATAATTCGGTTTGGGACAAGTGCCATTGAGGGGTGCGAAGCCTCCTTATGCCTTACTTGCTTCGGGTGTTGGTCGGTATTTCTTCGAAATTTATGCGATAATTCCCCATAAATAAAGACGTGGTACGTAAAATTACGAAGGATTTCCAAACGAAACCCGACCGAACTATGACCATAAGGGGCTTAATAGGTGTTCTGGACTTTGGGTACGACGGACCGTGACAAGTGCTTTTAAGCAACGTTGAATGTTGTACCTTTTCCCTTTTTTCAAATTATATTTATGAGGCAGTCCTTATTTTTCCTTTTATTGGTAGTAGTGGCGGCCTGTACTGCGCCACCACCAAAAATAAATGGAGTGAGTTTCGTGGCTTCGGGCCAGCCGATAGCCGCGGTCAATGTGGCACCGCTCGTTAAACTTAACGCAAATTATGCAGCGCTCATGCCCTTTGGTTTTATGCGTGCGGTGGACGACCCGTACCTGGTGTTCAATAGCGAACGGCAGTGGTTTGGCGAGCGCAAGGAAGGGGTACAGCAATATATTGATGAACTCCGCAAGCAGGATATTGAAGTGATGCTTAAACCCCAACTCTGGATATCCAATGGCGCCTATACCGGGCATCTGGAAATGGCCACCGAAGCGGAGTGGCGGCAGTTTGAAATGCACTACCGTGAGTTCATCTTGACATTTGCCAGACAGGCGACTAAGGCAAAGGTGCCCATTTTCTGTATAGGTACCGAATTGGAACGATTTATCGCGCACCGGCCCGATTTCTGGTTCGAGCTTATAGCTGAAGTACGGCAAATTTATCCCGGAAAACTGACCTATGCCGCCAATTGGGATGCGTACGGTCGCGTGCCGTTCTGGAACGATCTCGATTATATTGGAGTAGACGCTTATTTTCCAGTTTCAGATAGCATTTTGCCTACCGTGGCCGAAGCCCGGGTAGGCTGGCAGAAGTGGAAGAAAGAATTGAAATTAGTTTCTGAGGCTTTTGACCGCCCCATCCTGTTTACCGAATATGGCTATCGAAGCGGCGATTTTGCCGGAAAGGAACCGTGGGATAGCAAGAGGGACGGGAGGCCGGTGAACCTCGCGGCACAGGCGAACCTACTTACCGCCCTCTATGAAGAATTTTGGGCCGAGCCGTGGATGGCTGGTGGGTTTCTATGGAAATGGTTCGTGGCCCACGAAGCGGTGGGCGGGGAGAGGCACACGTTATTCACCCCTCAGAATAAACCCGCGCAACAGGTCGTACAACGATTTTATTCTAAAATTCAATAGTAGGCACCCGTTACCTGCGCTTCTTCATTTCTTCCAAATAATCCTTGGCGATGCTTGTTTTTTGTTGTTCGGTAAAGACCTTACCGGCCATCTGGAAAAAGCTGTGCTCCTCATCTTCTAGATGGTGCTCAACCTTTTCGCAGAGCTGTTTGGCATAGGTAAGCCAAGCGGGCGAGTCCATATCGGTATCGTCAATCTTTTCTATAAGCTCGTCCATCTCATGGTGTTCTGCAATCCCGTGGCGGGCATGTTCTTGCATCATTTCAGTGTGGATTAGGGGCGAGTAGAAGGTGCGTTCCTCGGCATCGGCGTGTATTTGCAACTCGTGCTTCAATTTCTCCCACATTTCCTTGCGTCCCTCGCTCTTGCCCGAGGTGGAAGTTACCAACCGGCACAGCTCGCGCTGCTTATCGTGGTCTTTTCTAATGGCTTCAAAAATGTTCATACGTTGTGTTTTGGCAGTTAATTTGGCATCAAATTACAACCTGCCCGAAACAAACTGTGTTTAGGAAATGCTAAAGTTTGGGTTGCCCACTAGGTGTTACCTTTCCGACACGGCTTCGGCAACGATGCTTTCGTGCAGGGGCGCCCCCTTGGATGGACCCCCCAGATGTTTTTTATAATAAGCCGCCAGCGCTTCTGCATCGGCGCCCAGCCAGCGCTTTAGGTAGATGGTCCAGAAGTGGAACTGCACATGGGCGATGCCCCGTTCACGATAGAGACGCGCCGAGGTGGTGAGGGGCCGGTTAATTACGGTAAAGCGATTACGGGCATAGAGTTGGTTGATAAGGACGTTGTCTTCGTAAATGGCGAAATCTTCATCGTAACCGCCTACCTCGTCGAAAAGTTCTCGAGATATAAATTGACTTTGGTCGCCCCCGCGGCACGCGCGCCAATTAAACTGCGTAAGCCATCCGGCCAAGCGCAACCACCAATGGGTACTGTCAAATTGCATGCGGAAACATCCTGCGGGATTTCCCTTCCTTACTTCGGAAAGTATATGGGCGTCAAACTGCTTGGGCGGAAATGAATCGGCGTGCAAAAAATAGAGTACCTCGCCCTTAGCGTGAGCGGCACCTACATTCATCTGCTTGGGACGGCCTTTTTCCGAGGAGATACAAACCAATCTTTTGAAGGGGGAACGCGATTTAAAATTGGCGACGCAGCTCGCTGTGCCATCGGTACTCCCGCCATCCACAACGATTACCTCTATTGAACTGGGAGCGCTTGCGCTACCGCCCAAGTGGGTAAGCAAGAGGGGCAAGGATTCGACTTCGTTGAGGACGGGAATAATAATGCTCAGCATTCGGTAAACTTAGGAAAATTTTAAAAAAGACCGCGCACGAAATTTGTTCGGGCTGGGTTATTGCTGGTCGTTTAGGCTCCAGTCGTATTCCCTGTAATCGAGCTTCGCACTTTGGTTAATAGCTGTATTCTTACTGTATTTATTTATAAATCCTATAACATCCTTTTTCCCGTTTACGGTGTAATCATCTTCATACCATTTGAAGATCATGGAAACCTTGGGGTTGGTGGCCGAAAGATCGTTATAATCGCCATTTATGAATTGGCTCGTCGCCCTGTCCAACTGCTCGTTTATCTTGGAGGCCGTATAGGCCTCCCGCAACAAAGGTGGGCAGGACATGGAGGCGCAATTTATGGCAAAGTGTATCCGGGGTTCGTTCATCTTGCGAAGAATCCCGTTTTCGATACCTCCTAACGATAAATCGCGTCCATCTAGCGGAATAAAGCCCTTTGTAAAGGCACCGTCAATATCCTTGATGCTTTTCACGGGGTAGTTGTTCAAAATCAAATCGATGGTATAGGCGTTGTACAGATTTATATAAAAGGCCAGTAGCTCCTGGACGCTCCAGTCATCGCTAGGTTGCTGGCTGGAGAGCAGCTGTAGGTATTCATTTAGTTCCTTGCGGTCTTTTTGGAAACCTTTGTAATCTACCATTCCTGCCTCATTTACGTGCTTTTTCAGCAACTTGTCCCACCCGCTGTGGTCTACATTCACGGCGCTATTGGCAGTGCTGGAGCTAAGTTCGCCCTCTACCTCTTTGGTGGGCTGCCCCTGACTGCTCAGGCCTGCGGCCGAGATGAGGTTGCAATTCTGAAAGCTAACGGCAACTAGGAAAATGGTAAGTAATCTGACTAAGGTCTTCATAATAGCGGTTTTGGTTTATGTCCTTTTCTGGAAAATCCCGTGGTAGGGTATTACTACCTACGAAGATTTTTTGCGCTTGGATTGCAATGGGTGGAATTCCTGTTTTAGAAATCCCTTGGGAAACGTTTCATCACCCTTAAAGCCCAATTCAATGTCGCGCCCATCATACGGGATATGCTGGGTTTTAAAAAGATAGTCCCAAATACTTAAACTAATGCCGTAATTAACACCGTATTGTGCATTTTTTGGCAAAACTTTGGCGTGGTGCCATATGTGCATTTTCGGATTGTTAAAGAGATAGCGCAACACACCATAGTCCCAACCCAAGTTGGCGTGGTTTAGATGTCCAATGGTTAGTGCCGCGAAATGAACAATGGCCACGTCCTGCACATCGAACCCCCCGATTATGGCAAGGGGAATGTACAGAATGGACTTATAGACAACCGGCTCCATCCAATGGTAGCGAAGATGGGCCGCAAAGCCCATTTCCTTTACGCTATGGTGTACTTGGTGGAATTTCCAGAGAAAGGGCACCCGATGTAGCAGGCGGTGGGTGTTCCACTGCACGAAATCGGTTACGAGGAAGAAAACCAACAATCCCAATCCATAGGGAAGCGCATCGAGATCTACCAATTGGAAATCGGTCACCTGCAGGCCAGCGAGCCCCAGTAAATCGTTGAAAACAGCTTCGGCAGTATTGGAAAGGAAAATTAGTACAATAAGGTTCAACAGGAAAAAATTGAAGAACATATAAAAAGTGTCCAGCCAAAAATCCTTCCGAAATACCTTTTGGTTCCTTCTCCACGGAAAAAGTAATTCGAGTAACCATACGACGACCGAGACGATTATGAGCCCATAGAAATAATTTTCCCAATGGAAGCGGGTGATTTCATCTAATAGGTAATTGAAATACCCCGAATATGATTCCTTGAAAAGTTGAATGTATTTTTCCATCAATTCCATACGTGCCTAAGTCGCAGCGCACTAGCTTGCATTACAATTTCACCGGAAAATCTAGCAACAGCCGCCCCCGTCGTAGTGATAGGTGGACGGACTGATAAATATATCGTCCCGTTCAAGGTCTGCCAAGGCCCCGGCGGTCTTATCGCAAATAGCCAGCGGTTGGTTTTTAAGGAGAATATGGCCCTTCTTATCATCAAAATAATCGGCCTCGCCAAAATAAATGGCAGCTTTGCCGGTAAAGACGCAGGGACCATCCTCGGGCATGGGGTCCTTGATGGCCGCCACTTCAATAGATTCAATGTATATGAGTTCCTGAGTAGGATAGTGTTTCGGGTCGAGAATGCGATAGGGTTTACGCGCCCTGATTTCGATGGTTCCAAAACCGACATCGGTAAGGGCCTTCACATATTCTGAAATGGGCAAGCTCCCACTCAGGCAGAGGGCGCGAAGGCGCTCGTCATTCCGGAGGGTATCGTTCATAGGCTGCTCGCAGGTCGGGTCGCTCATTACCAGACGGCCGTGCGGTTTCAGCACCCGGTACATCTCCTCGATGGCGCGTTTCAGGTCTTCTTCCTTAAAAATATTGAACAGGCAGTTTTGGGCGGCCACGTCTATGGTGTTGTCGGCCACTGGCAGGTTCAGGGCATCGCCTTTCTTCAGTTCTACGAAGTCGCTTTTAAACCAGGGGTTCACGGCCTCCGCTTCCTTGAAGTTTTTACGCGATGCCTCGAGCATTTCATCTACCACATCTACGCCCACCACACCGGCGGTTTGCCTGTTGAAATAGGAAAATTGGAGCAGCTCCATACCGCCCCCAACGCCCACGTAGAGCATTTTCGGATTGTTGGAAAGGTCGCGCGCATGTACGGTGCTTCCACAACCGTAGTTCATTTCCTGCATGATCTTCGGGATTTTCAATCCCGGCAGTTCCCAAATGGGGTTCGTGGTGCAGCAAAGGCCAACATCTGGCGTTAAGGCGGCTTCCTTATAAAGGTTATGGGTGGTTTCTAGATAGCTCATGATATATGTTATAGCGTTGGAATTAATTGAGTAAAGAGGGTAATCAAATCGGGCTCGGCCTTATGGGCCATCGCGATTATCTCTTGTATGTTAACGGGTTGTAGGTTGTCTGGGTCGCACTCATCGGTCAATACCGAAATAGCCGCTACCGGAAGTTGCAGGTGGTTGGCCACGATAATCTCGGGGACGGTGCTCATGCCCACGGCATCGGCGCCAATAATCTTTAAATAGCGATACTCGGCACGGGTTTCCAGTTGTGGGCCTACCACCGAGGCATATACGCCCTTGTGCAGTTTGATGCCGTTCCTGGTCGCAATTTCCTCGATGGTTGCGTTCATCTGTGGGTCGTATGGGGCGCTCATATCGACAAAGCGCTCGCCCATCTTTTCGATGCCGCGATACGCCAAAGGCGAACCGCCCTGCAGGTTAATATGGTCGTCGATGAGCATGAGCTCTCCTTTTCTGAAATTTGGATGTATGGCCCCCGATGCATTGCTCACCAACAAATGGTTAATGCCCAGCGCGTGCATAACCCGTACGGGAAAGGTAACGTCATTTAGGGTATAGCCCTCGTAAACGTGGAAACGGCCTTGCATTAGGATTACCTTCTTGCCTGCCAAATTTCCGAAGATGAGCTTGCCGTGATGGAATTCTACTGTAGCTGTGGGAAAATTGGGAATGTGGTTGTAGCTCATTTCGCTTATTACCTCCACGTCTTCCAATATCTTACCCAGTCCGGTACCTAATATTATGCCTACTTCTGGTTCTCCAAAGCCCCTGTCCCGTAAGAATGCGGCCGATTCGTCTATATATTTCTGCATGAGTTTTTGTTAAAATGTCGAGTCCAAATGGTTTGGCAGCAAATGCTGCAATTCTGGAATATCCTTAATGTCACTGTAATAGTCAATATCGTTTTTTAGGGCGAGTTGTGCAACGGTCGCACCGTTCGCACTTTCTAGGGTATCTTTCAGCACTGTATCGGTTCCCCACTCTTTGTCCTTGAATAATGCGGGTATTGTTTTTTTGAGTCCGAGAAGGTAATAGCCCCCATCTTGCGCCGGTCCAATAACCACGTCATTGTCGCGCAACATGGTGAAGGCCTCGTCAATTTCCGAAGTGTTCAAATCGAATAGATCGCTTCCAATAATGACGGCGCTTTGGTAGCCAAGGTTAAAGATAGCATTGAAGGCGTTTTTCATTCGTTCGCCAAGGTTAGTTCCGTGCTGTAGCTTTTTATTGAATATTTCGGAAGGCCATAGGTCGTCTTCCCGTATCGCTTCCGAATAAAACACGAATGCATCGGCTTTAACATTCTTGGTAATTGCAACCGTATGCCGCAATAAAAAAGTATAGATGTCCAGCGCTGCCTGGTCGCCAAGCGTTGCGGCAAGCCGGGTTTTTACCTTACCGAGTTCGGGGTTTCGGGTAAAGATTATCAGTGCGCGTTTATCTTCCATCGTTGTTGCCATTGTTTTCCACTATTGTCCTGCGTATGTCATTCGGTAATTTTTATGCCGTTGGTGAGCCACTGCCCCCAATGTTTCGAAAACACGTGCACACTGTCGGTTGCCTTTCCGTAGCGGTTCACTACCCTAAACCCCTTATTTTTCCATTCAAAAATACCACCGTACAGATTCTTTACCTGTGTGTATCCCGACTTTTTTAGTTTTTCTGAAATTTCCTCGGAACGTATACCTAACGAACAATACACCACGATGGGTGTGTCTTTGTGGGGGACAACCGCCGCGACTTCATGTGGGGCAAAGTTCGAAAAGCCAATGTGAACGGCACCCGGAAGGTGGCTAACCAAAAATTCGTTGGGCTCCCGCGCATCGAGCAGGACCACCGTATTGTTTAGCTGACGCATTTTAACTTGTTCT
Organism: Flavobacteriaceae bacterium; assembly: GCA_002693605.1. Taxonomy (GTDB): domain Bacteria; phylum Bacteroidota; class Bacteroidia; order Flavobacteriales; family Flavobacteriaceae; genus NZQO01. The sequence continues at coordinate 7,409 of NZQO01000150.1, read as the reverse complement.
GCGGTTGTGTAAGGAACGCTACGGGTATTGTATTGTTCGAGTACTTCATGGAGCGGCTGCTGGGCCCTCAGGGACGTACAGGCAATGAGCAAAAGGACGAAAACACGTAACTTCATAGATTTATTTTGTGAGCTAGGTTACCGTGCCTTGGCAGCTACTTCCGGCCCCGGCGGTACAGCCGTAGCAATGCTGCGAAATGATAATATTCCGGTTGGTAAGCACCTCTTCGTTATAGTCCTTAATGTGCTTTACCTTGCTCGCTACCTTTAAATCTAACATTTGGTTGAAATCGCAATCGTACAGCCAACCGTCCCAGCTTATGGAAATAGTATTGGTGCACATTACATTCTGCACGGCTGCCGGATTATAGGCCTCTACCAATTGGTACATATAGTCTTCGTAATTTTCCGAAGCGATTAGGTAATCTAGAAAACGTACTATTGGCAGATTGGTAATTGCAAATAGATTGTGGAACTGAATACCGAAATCTTCCAAGAGCGCTTTCTTGAAATCCTTTTCCATACTGGCTTGGTCCCCTGGAAGAAAAGCGCCACTGGGGTTGTACACCAGATCGAGGCGGAGATTGCTGTTGGGCATCCCGTAGCCTACGGCATTGAGTTCCTGTAGTGCCTTGATCGACTTGTCGAAAACGCCATCGCCCCGTTGCTTATCGGTCTTGCCGCGTGTCCAATGGGGCATACTGCTTACCACGTGCACGTTGTGCTCCTTGAAGAATTGCGGTAAATCGTGGTATTTTTTATTCGCGCGGATGATGGTCAGGTTACTGCGCACGATAAAGTCTTTTATTCCGGCATTACTGGCCGCTTCGACAAACTTTCTAAAATTGGGGTTCATTTCGGGCGCGCCGCCGGTAAGGTCCAAGGTGTGGGCACCGGTATTCTTGATAACCTCGAGGCACTGTTCCATCGTTTCCCACGTCATGATCTCCTTTCGGTCTGGGCCAGCATCTACGTGGCAATGGTCGCACACCTGGTTGCACATATAACCCACATTTATTTGGAGGATTTCCAGTTTCTTGGGTCGCAGCGGAAATTGTCCTGTCTGCTCAATCTTCTGGGCGAAGGTGGGTAGCTCGCCGTTGGCAAATATGCCGTTGGAGAGTTTTTCCAGTTGTTTGTTGGCTTGCGCCAGGTCGCTATTGCGCTTATGGAGGGACTGTAATTTTTCTTTTGTCATAGTATGCTGCTAAAAGAGCGTGAGGGATTGAGCGGGCTGTTCGAGCTCTCCTGCGGCGCAAGCCGTAGGAAGCGAGTAGCGAAAGCCCGGCCCTTTTTGGCAATAGCCGAAAAGGGGCACGCCCAAGTTACCCGTCGAGCTTGTTTACCTTGTTCATCATCATGACGCCGTGTACGAGGCTGGCCCCGCTCTTTATGGCGGCGCCCACGTGCACGGCTTCCATCATTTCCTCTTTGGTGATGCCACGCTGCAGGCCGTCCTGTGTGTAGGCATCGATGCAGTAGGGGCATTGCTCGGTGTGGGCTACGGCCAGGGCGATGAGGGATTTCTCGCGTGCGGACAGGGCACCCTCTTCGAAGACTTTCCCGTAATAGTCGAAAAACTTTTCGCCAAGCTCTTGGCTCCATTCGGTGATTTTTCCAAATTTCCGAAGGTCCTTCGGGTCGTAATAGGTAGACATAATAGAGGGTTTTGTTTATATACGTAACCGATCCAATTTCGGATTTGCCGCGTGTAAATATAACCAATGAGTCTTGGTATTTGCAAAAAGCTTACATAGAATTTGGATGCGGGTCTTCTGGGAGGCTCGGGTCGCCGGTTAGTCGAAGGTATAGGCCAGGCCCGTGGTGAGATCGTACTGTGAGTTGGGAATACCCACCGCCGGAAAGGCGTCGTACGTAAACGTATAGGTTGTCTTGAAGGCAAAATTCTCGAAAAGGTCTATAAGCAGCGATGACTGGCTCGAGATGCGATAGTCGTTCCACTGGTCTAGCTGGGGCTGGTAGTATGTGGTGCTTACCACGCTCACTGTCGGGGTTGGGAAGAGGCTGAAGGAAAAATACGCGCTGCCGCGAAGGTCGCGTTGTAGCGGCGTCACCCCGTCGGCAACCTCCTCGTATTCCAGCATGGCTAAGGTTCCTACAAACAGTTTGTAATTTTCTATCGTGGTAAGCTTATATCGTGGGCCGGTTCCTACCAAACCGCGAAAATCAATTAGGTTCACCTTGTTGAACTGCCCCTGTGTAAAGACCTCCCAAGCAATATGGGATTGGAGTTTATAATTGTATCGAAGATGTGAAATGTAGCTGTTCTCAAATTTGTCCCCTTCAATTTTCTGAAAGGAAATATCTGTCTTGAAAAGGGCCAAGTGGCGGTTCATTTTATACTGTACGTGCACGTTGCTGGCAAGCGTTACAAACTGGTTCACGTTGCGCTTTAGGCTGAAACTGGCGGTGGCGGCCCCTGAAAACCCAGAAGTATCGGTTACCTTTCGCAGCGATTCGGCATTTAAGATCTGGGCGCGAACGGTAGCGCCGAAGCCCAATAGAATGCTGATGACGATAATACGTGCCAATGACATAAAACGCGGTTTTTTTATTGTTGCAAAACTAAAAAAAAATATATCGTTGGAAGTGGGTATAGGTTACCGGTGCAAAGGGTGTTAAAAAAATGTTTATTGTTTTTGTAAAATTGCCCTTACCATATATATTTGAAAAGCTCAGACCTTCAATTTGAGCTAGGTAAAAAAAGAATTGCTATGGATCTAGTTCAGGAAGCCCTTCAGTTTGAGGCCGAAACCGGCCGATTTAAGTCTACTAATGACCGCATCGTGGCATCGAAAAGGGCAAAGGAGCTCATTTTGGCGCTAAACCAACGGTATAAAATTAGCAAGGACGCCAAGATAATGGACCTGATGAAACGTTTAACAGCCATCAAGCAGAAGGCCGAAAAGCGCTTAAAGGTAAAACTGTCTGCATAAGGAGAACAATTTCGAATTGCCAGGCGATGGTTGGTTACCTCAAGAGGTAGCGTCCTCATCATTCCATAATCCAGGGAAAAACCGGCGTTGCTGAAATTTCGGGTGCAGGTATTTTTTCCATTCACTACCACCGGTGGCCGTTTTTTCCTCTCCCTTGCTGTCTAGATAGTGCTTGGCAGTGGCCAAATGTGTCATAGGCCAATCTACATTATAGTGCGTGTCAAATTGCAGCAAGGTACATCTAAGTTCTTCGGAAGGATTTTCTAGCGCGCTAAATTTCTCCTGAAGCGTACTGCCCTGAGTCTTCGTGGCCAAGGCTATAAACGAGTCCAGGTATTTTTCCTCGAATTGGCGCATCGTCAGCGTCTTTTTCCCCGTAGTGCGATTGTAACCTGCATCTCTCCAATAAATGTTTTCAAAATAATCTTCTACCGACGGAGTTTTGGGTAGTTGTTTTTTGCCCTCTTCATTTACCAGGTTGCGAAGCGGGGTACAGTATAGCTCGATATAGCGAAATTGGGCGCTCTGAAACCCACTGGCGGGGGTTAGCGTGCTGCGGAAGGTGTTATAATCATCGTAGCTCATCCCGTCCTTCATAATATCGAAACTCGTAATAAGCATTATGGTGTAGCGAATGCAGCGATTGATTTTATCTATCCAAACCGCTTCTTGTACCTCTTGCACGGCAAAAAGCTGTTCAATTTCATGTCGAATCATCTTGAGGAGTAACTCCGTAATTTGATGGTACATGATGAAAATAGCCTCGTCCTTAAAGTTGGTTCTGGGCTTCTGCAGCGATAGGAGAGTGTCCACTTCAATATAGTCCCAGTAATTTATGGGCTTGGCCTGCAGCAGTCCCTTTAGGTAAGTTTCGGGATTTTCCCCAAGTGCCTGGTATTTTTCGGTAATGGCCTTCAACAATGTCTCGTGAGATTTTTCCATAGCGCTAAAAGTAAATGATAAAGGTAATGGGTTTGCGAAACTTTGGAAAGGAGTTGGGGCTAAAAATAGACCCTCGACCTAACCACCTAGAAACAAAAAACCCGAGCGGTTGCTCGGGTTTTTGTGGTACCTCCAGGAATCGAACCAGGGACACACGGATTTTCAGTCCGTTGCTCTACCAACTGAGCTAAGGTACCGTAATTGAGAGCGCAAATATAAGTGATATTTCCATTTCCCAAAGCATAAAGATAAAAAAATCTAGGGCTTTTTTCAATTTAGTACCGCCTTAACATCGTAGGAATGCATCTTGTTGTACTTTTACCCCTTTCTTATAAAAATGAATCTAGTTGTCGATGTGGGAAATACGCTGGTAAAGATGGCCGTTTTTGACGGTACGAACTTACAGTACAAAAAAATTTCCATAAAAAAGGAATTCTTGGCGCAGCTGGCCACTATTTTCGAAAATTACCCAGGCATAGACCGAGCTATAGTTGCCTCGGTATCGCAGCTAACCGAGCATCAGGCTGCTAAATTGCGCCAATTTTGTGCTGTTCTGGAACTTACTTCAGCCACTCCCGTCCCGTTTGTTAACGAATACGCAACTCCCCTCACGCTTGGGGTAGACAGGATAGCGCTGGTAGCTGCTGCGGCCAAGACCTATCCGGGCCAAAATGCATTGGTGATCGATGCGGGTACCTGCGTGACCTATGATTTTTTAACCGAAGATGCCCGGTATAAGGGAGGTGCCATATCGCCCGGGCTGCAAATGCGCTATAAAGCCATGCACTCATTTACCGCCCAATTGCCGTTGTTAGACGCAGCGGTGGCCGAAAAGACGGTGGGCAATTCAACCGCCACGGCAATACACAGCGGGGCATATAATGGGTTGGTTTATGAAATTGACGGTTTTATAGAAGCCTACAAGAAACAATATTCCAATTTAACAGTTATTTTAACAGGTGGAGATGCGCATTTTTTGCGAGATAGGCTAAAAAATGACATCTTTGCCAACTCAAATTTTCTGCTAGAGGGTTTGAACTTCATTTTAGAACATAATAAACATACATGTTGAAACGATATTTTGTAGCGGTCTTTTTGTTTATCTCGGCAGCATCCTTGGCACAGGAAGGAACCACCTCGCCTTATTCCTTCTACGGGATTGGCACCCTTAAGTTTAAGGGAACGGCCGAGAACAGGACTATGGGGGGGATAGGCGTGTATTCGGACAGTATCCATTTAAATTTACAGAACCCCGCTGGCGTTGCCGAATTGGGTCTGGTAGCGTATGCGCTAGGTGCCAGCCACAAGTACGTAGACCAAAGTACCACCGATGAAAACCAGCAAGCCTCTACCACTTCCCTAGACTATATCGCAATGGGAATCCCGATGGGGAAATTTGGGGCCAGTTTTGGGCTCATTCCATATACCGCAGTGGGGTACCAATTAGAGTCGGAAAACCCGCCCAGTGTTACGCAATACACGGGAGAGGGAGGCTTAAACAAGGCATTTTTTGCGTTGGCATATAAGTTGCTTCCCGGTCTTTCGGTGGGCGTTGAGGCCAACTATAACTTCGGAAATATTGAGAATATCGCCACCACCTTCCAGGAAGAGGTGCAGTTCGGCTCGCGCGAGGTTAACCGAAGCGACCTGCTTGGCTTCAGTTATACCTTTGGTGCCCAGTACCGCCGTATGGTGAGCCAGAAGCTCGAAATGCAGTCGTCTTTGAGCTATACCCCGGAAACCGATTTCCAGGCCGAAAACTCAAGGGAGCTCGCCACGGTGCGGTTAAATCCCAGCGGTACGCTCAGTGCCATTGACGTACGGGACATCCCCGTAGCCGATACCGATTTTACCTTTCCTTCGCAATTAACCGTGGGTCTGGGAATTGGACAGCCCAAAAAATGGTTCGTGGGAGCCGAGTATACCGATCAAAAAACAAGTAACTTTACAAACCGGACGTTCAATATTGAGAATGTGCAATTCAACGATGCTTCCAAATATCGCATTGGAGGTTTCTTCATTCCCAATTACAATGCCTTGGGAAGCTATTTGAAACGAGTAAATTACCGTGCGGGATTCCGTTTCGAGGAAACCGGGCTGAGCATTAACGGAGAGGATATAAATGAGTTTGGCATATCTTTTGGAGTTGGGTTACCCGTAGCGAGATTATTCTCCAATATAAATATCGGTTTTGAATACGGAATGCGCGGCACAAAGAACGCCGGCTTGGTTGAGGAGAATTTCTTCAACGCCTTTTTGAGCCTCTCGTTAAACGACCGATGGTTTGAAAAAAGATACTATGACTAATACCATAAACACTAACACGATGAAGACGAAAGTTATTTTAATTGCGATGTTGATGACATTTGGGCTAGGCTCGAAAGTAATGGCCCAGGCAAATGAATGCCACACGACCCTGTCTCTCTTTGTAGAGCCTGCCAAAGTAAAAAATTACGACGCGGCCCTGCCACACTATAACAAGGTAATTACCGATTGCCCCAAGTTTAGCTTGGCAACGTACCAGTATGCCGAGCGCATGTTTAAGCATTTTATCGCACAAGGGCAACAAGATAAGGTAGACGACCTTATCAAGGCGTACCAACTTCGCTTGCAGTATTTCCCTGCCAAGACAAAGGAGGGCGATGTGCTTTCTGATATCGCGCAGGTAAAGTACGACAACAGCATCGGTTCAAAAATGGAGCAGTTCCAAGCTTTCGACCAGGCTTTTAAGAAAGACCCCGATAACTTTACGAGTCCGAAGAGTATCTATACCTATTTCTCATTGGCCGTAGATCTTTACGATGAAGGAAAAATGGATATACAGGATGTGTTTGACCTCTACGACGTAGTTACCCAAAAAATTGAGAAAGAGGAAAACGACCTTGCCCAAAAGCTTACTCCCTTAATGGAAAAGCAGGATGCCGGTACCGATCTTTCCGCGAAGGAGAAAAAATATATGGGCGCTTACGAAACCAACCTGGAAGCTTACGGAAAAGTGAAGGGAAGTGTGAACGGTAAGCTAGGTATCTTGGCAGATTGCCCAAACCTTATTCAGCTATACGAGAAGGAACTTCCCAACCGTATGGAAGATGTTAATTGGTTAAAGACCGCTGCGGGACGCCTTAACGCAAAAGATTGTGAAACGCCGTTGTTCTTCAAAATGGTACAGCAGCTACATAATCTAGAGCCTTCCGCTAAGTCGGCGTTCTATTTGGGTAGATTGGCAGACCGCGACGGCAAGAGTAGCGAGGCCCTGAACTATTATAACCAGGCCGCCGAGCTGGAGACAGACCCTAATGCAAAGGCAGATGTATACTATCGTATAGCCGAAAACTTTAAAGCAAAAGGAAGCTACGGCCAGGCAAGAACCTATTATCAGAAAACAATAGACCAGAAGCCATCGATGGGACGTGCATACCTTAAAATAGCCAATATGATTGGAAGCAGTGCCAGTAATTGTGGTACTACCCCTTTCGAGAAGCGAGCTATTTACTGGAAGGCCGCCGAAATG
>NZQO01000149.1 GCA_002693605.1 Flavobacteriaceae bacterium | reverse complement strand
TCTGAGCATGGTATTTATCATGGTGTTACCGATTATCAGTATAATAAGCCGTTGAAAATAAAAGACAAAAATGGCTTATTGATAATAGAGTGGGAGTGAGGCTTAATAAAGAAAAGCTAAACAGCGTTAGTTTTAGAGACCATTGGCAAGCAATTGCTGATGGTCTCGTCATGTTTTAGTAGCTCGTACCAAATGGCGATACAGCTCTGTAAGACATAAGCTAACAAAAGCTGTTGCGGGACCGGTAACTTATTGATGGGTTTATAAAATGGCGTCCACGGAATTACTGATAGAGCAGGGGCTGATACGAAAGTTTGAAGAACTCAAGTATACCTACCGCCCAGACATCCGCGACAAGGTCGCGCTTGAACGAAATTTCCGCGACAAGTTCGAGGCGCTGAACCGCGTCCGTCTCACCGATGCCGAGTTTGCCCGCCTGCGCGATGAAATCATCAATGCCGATGTCTTCCAAGCCGCCAAAACCCTCCGCGAGTACGGTTACTTCCAGCGCGAAGATGGCACCCCGCTGCACTACATGCTGGTCAACCTCAAGGACTGGTGCAAAAACGACTTCGAAGTCATCAACCAGTTGCGCATCAACACCGACAACAGCCACCACCGCTACGATGTGATTTTGCTCATCAACGGCTTGCCGCTGGTGCAAATCGAGCTTAAGACGCTGGGCATCAATCCGCGCCGGGCTATGGAGCAGATCGTTGAGTACCGCAATGAGCCCGGCAACGGCTACACCAACACGCTGCTGTGCTTTATGCAGTTGTTTATCGTCAGCAATCGCGACCACACTTGGTACTTCGCCAACAATCAGAGTCAGCATTTCGCCTTCAACGCCGATGAGCGCTTTTTACCCATCTACCAGTGGGCTGATGAAGACAACCGCAAAATCACCTACCTGGACGACTTCGCCGACGCCTTTCTGGCCAAATGCACCCTGGGCCGGATGATCAGCCGCTACATGGTGCTGGTGGCCAGCGAGCAGAAGCTGATGATCATGCGCCCGTACCAGATCTATGCGGTCAAGGCCATTGTCGATTGCATTCACCAGAACCGGGGCAACGGCTACATCTGGCACACCACGGGCAGCGGCAAGACGCTCACCTCCTTCAAGGCGTCCACCCTGCTCAAGGACAACCCGGATATCGAAAAATGCCTGTTCGTGGTGGACCGCAAGGATCTGGACCGCCAGACCCGTGAGGAATTCAACCGCTTCCAGGAAGGCTGCGTGGAGGAAAACACCAATACTGAAACCCTGGTGCGCCGCCTGCTCTCCGAAGACTACGCTGACAAGGTGATTGTCACTACCATCCAGAAGCTCGGCCTGGCGCTGGATGAAACCAGCAAGAAAGCCCAGCAGCACAAGGACAAGGGTAGGCAGACCTACAAGGAACGCCTGGCTCCCCTGCGCGACAAGCGCGTCGTCATCATCTTTGACGAGTGCCACCGCTCTCAGTTTGGTGATAACCATCAGGCCATCAAGGCCTTTTTCCCCAAAGCGCAACTCTTCGGCTTTACTGGAACGCCCATCTTTGACGACAACGCCAGCTACAAGCAGATCGACGGCACCGTAGGCAGCTATCGCACTACCCAGGACATTTTTGAAAAGCGGCTGCACGCCTACACCATCACCCATGCCATTGATGACCGCAATGTGTTGCGCTTTCATATCGATTACTTCAAGCACGAAAGCAAGCCGGAGGCCGCAAAGGCAAAAGACACTGGCGAGCTGGCAAAGAGCAAATCAAAGGCCAGGCCCGATCAGGCGCTGACTCAGCGGGCCGTGGTAAACGCTATCCTCGCCAAGCATGAGGCCGCCACCAACCACCGCCGCTTCAACGCCCTGCTGGCCACCGCCTCCATCAACGAGGCCATCGCCTATTACCGGCTGTTCAAGGACGTTCAGACCGAGTGCCAGGCCGACGACCCGGATTACACGCCGCTCAACATTGCCTGCGTCTTCTCGCCTCCGGCCAACGGCGATAAGGATGTGAAGCAGCTCCAGGAGGACCTGCCCCAGGAGAAGGCCGACAACCAGCAGGAGCCGGAGCAGAAAAAGGCTGCCCTGCAAGAGATCATTGCCGATTACAACGCTCAGTACGGCACCAGCCATAGCGTCAGCGAGTTCGACCGCTACTACCAGGACGTGCAGCAGCGCATCAAGGACCAGCAATATCCCAACAGTGACCTGCCGCATAAACACAAGATCGACATCACCATCGTGGTGGACATGCTGCTCACTGGCTTCGACGCCAAGTACCTCAACACCCTGTACGTGGAAAAGAACCTCAAGCACCACGGCCTGATTCAGGCCTTCTCGCGCACCAACAGGGTACTCAACGACACCAAGCCCTATGGCAACATCCTCGACTTTCGCGGTCAGGAGCAAGCCGTGGATGATGCCATCGCGCTCTTCTCCGGTGAGGACATCAACCGCTCCCGCGAAATCTGGCTGGTGGACCCGGCCCCTACGGTGATCGAAAAATACGAACAGGCCGTCGCCGCCATCGGGCACTTCCTCACCGAAAAGGATGTGGTGGCCGAACCCAAGGGCGTTTACAACCTCAAGGGCGATACCGCGCGCATTGAATTCGTCAACCGCTTCAAGGAGGTGCAGCGCTTAAAGACCCAGCTCGACCAGTACACCGACCTAGACGAAGAACAGAAAACCCGCATCAACAGCGTACTGCACGAGGATGATCTGCGTTCCTTGCGCGGCGCCTACCTGGAGACCGCCCAGCGCCTCAAGGAGCAGCAGGGCAAAACCGGCGAGCAAGCCTCGCCAGATCAGGAGGCCATCGAGCAACTGGATTTCGAATTTGTGCTCTTCTCCTCCGCGCTGATCGACTACGACTACATCATGGGTCTTATCGCCCGCTTCAGTCAGGACAGGCCTGGCAAGAAGACTCTGCGCCGCGACCAGCTCATCAACCTGCTGGCTGCCAGCAGCAACCTGATGAACGAGCGCGAGGACATTATCGCCTACATCAACACCCTGGAAGCCGGCAAGGGCCTGAGCGAGGCTGCCATCCGTGACGGCTACCAGACCTTCAAGGCGCAAAAGGCCCACAAGGAAATCACCGCCCTTGCCGACCGCCACGGGCTGGACCGCGATGCCCTGAAAACTTTCGTGGACGGCATTCTCGACCGCATGATCTTCGACGGCGAACAGCTCAGCGACCTGTTTGAGCCGCTGGAGCTGGGCTGGAAGGCGCGCAGCAAGGCCGAGCTAGCATTGATGGAAGAACTGGTGCCGTTTTTGAAGAAGCAGGCCAGCGGACGCGAGATATCGGGGTTGGCGGCGTATGAGTAAGACGATGAAGAACGACAAGCAGGCATTGGTGCCCCGGTTGCGTTTTCCCGAGTTTCGGGATGCGGGGCAGTGGCAAGAAAATCAGTTGGCTGACATAGCAACTCTTCACAAGGGCAAAGGAATATCTAAAGCAGATATAAAGGTGACAGGAAGTCAGCCATGTGTACGATATGGTGAGTTATACACTGTTTATGGTGACGTAATCAGCGAAGTGGTTTCTAAAACGGATGTTCCGCCGGACGACTTATTCATGAGCCGGGAAGGCGATGTGATTATTCCATCGTCAGGTGAAACAAAAATTGATATTGCCACGGCAGCTTGTGTGCTCCGAGAGAATATTGCCCTGGGTGGCGATCTGAACGTAATTCGCTCAGAGCAGAACGGCGTGTTCCTAAGTTACTATCTGAATGGTTCGTTAAAGCATGAAATTGCCAAAGTTGCTCAGGGCAACACGGTCGTTCACTTATATAAAAGCAACTTGGAAGCATTAAAGCTTGCGATACCGAAGGTGCAAGAACAACAAAAAATCGCCGATTGCCTCTCGTCCCTCGATGCGCTGATTTCCGCCCAGGCGGACAAGATCGACACCCTCAAGACCCATAAAAAAGGGCTGATGCAACAGCTCTTCCCCCGCGAAGGCGAAACCGTACCTCGCCTGCGCTTCCCCGAGTTTCGGGATGCGGGTGAGTGGCGAAAATGTAAGCTTGAAGAGTTGGCTAAGCGTGGGTCAGGTCACACACCAAACAAGAAGCATCCAAGTTATTACAACGGCGGCATAAAGTGGGTATCTTTGGCGGATTCAGATAAGTTGGATAACGGCTATATCTTCAAAACAAAACATGAAATTTCTGAAGCGGGATTAAGAAATTCGTCAGCAGTCCTGCATTCGCCTGGGACAGTTATCCTTAGTCGAGATGCAGGTGTTGGCAAGAGCGGTGTGTTGTATTCCTCTATGGCTGTAAGTCAACATTTCATTGCCTGGAGCTGCGAAAAGTCCAAGCTGTCAAATTGGTTTTTGTACTACTTTCTACAGAAAATGAAACCAACCTTTGAATCGATCGCAGTGGGCAATACCATTAAAACGATCGGTCTTACGTATTTTAAGGAAATGATAATTTTCGTTCCAGCTGTAGCAGAACAACAAAAAATCGCCGACTGCCTCACATTCCTAGATGCACTGATCGCCGCCCACACGGAAAAGCTTGATGCGCTTAAGGAACTTAAGAAAGGCTTGATGCAAAAGCTTTTCCCCTGCCCGGAGGCGACGTGAAAATGAAGTTTTTGGAGAAGATAAAAAGACAATCAACTTTGACTAAATATCGTTTTCGAAAATATGCTGACGGCATTTCCATTAGGGAGACGTTATTTGGGGAAAGGGTAGAGAATGAAAAATAAGTTCAAAGCTATTGATTTGTTTTGCGGTGCTGGCGGTTTGACGGTAGGGCTGCAAAAAGCAGGGTTTGAGGTAATTGCTGGGGTTGAATTAAATCCTGTGGCTATTGAGACCTATAGGCTGAACCATGAAAATCATCAGCTCTATGATGGCGATATTAGAAAGCTGTCGCCGAAAAAGGTCATGAGTGACTTAGGTATTAAAAAAGGTGGCCTTGATTTGTTGGCAGGTTGTCCGCCATGCCAAGGGTTTTCTACACATAGAACAAGGAATAAAAGTGTTTCAGTTGAAGATGGAAGAAATGATTTGGTTTTTGAGTTCGTGCGGTTTGTTGAGGCGATGCTGCCAAAAACTATTATGATGGAGAATGTTCCTGGTCTCTATAAAGATGAAAGAATTCAAAAGGTTGTTGAGAGTCTGAAAGTCCTGGGATATGTTTTTGAAGAGCACTCTTTGGCTATCCGTAATGCCGCTGATTACGGAGTTCCCCAAAGAAGAAGTCGAATGATAATGATGGCATCAAGGCTCGGCTCTATTGATGAGCCTAAGAAATCTAGTTCCATCAAAAAAGTCCGAGACGTTCTTGAAAATCTTCCGGAAGTAGGAAAGAGTGGCGACATTCTTCATGATTGGGAAACCAGGCGAAGCGAAAAAGTTCAGAAAATTATTTCCTTAGTGCCTAAAGATGGTGGCTCTCGTTCTGATATACCAGAAGAGTACTGGTTGGATTGTCATAAAAGAAATCCTGGAAGCTACAAAGATGTATACGGTCGCATGTCATGGGATGATGTTGCTCCAACCATTACGGGCGGCTGTCACAATCCGTCAAAAGGACGCTTTGTCCACCCCGAACTAGATCGTGCAATCACCCTGAGAGAAGCTGCTATACTTCAAACATTCCCAAAAAATTATAAATTTTCGACATTAAAAGGCAAGGATGCAATTGCCCTTATGATTGGAAATGCCTTGCCGCCTAAATTTATTAAAAGTCAAGCAGCTGTGCTAATTAAGCACTTGAGGGAAATGGGGAGTAAGCAATGACGTTGGTCTTAAAGTTTGAGCCAAAAACTATTGAACATCTTGGTGTCAAGATGTATTCAACCCTTCCTCCTGCATTGGCGGAGCTTATTTCAAATTCTTACGACGCTGATGCAAGCCAAGTTGAGGTAAAATTTCACGAGCAAGCTGGGACTCCTGTTTCAATTACCGTTAAGGATAACGGCTGCGGGATGAGCTTTGAGGATATTCAAAATAAGTTTCTTTCCATTGGGCGGGATCGGAGGGAAAAGGATGGTGATATACCATCCCCTAAATACGGCAGACTTCCTACAGGAAAAAAAGGGCTGGGGAAGCTCGCTCTCTTCGGTATTGCTAGAGAAATCACGATTGATACTGTTAAGGACGGTAAGAGAAATCGCTTTATTTTGGACTGGGATACTTTGTATTCATCTGAAGGCCAATATAACCCCAGGGTCGAGGTTGCGAATGAGATTGCCGACAGAGGTGATGGGACGGTTATTCAGCTCAAAAAGCTAAAAAGAAAATCTAAATTTGATATAGAGTCAATAGCTGATGGCTTGGCGAGAATTTTTATTACAGAGGATAATTTCAAAATACGACTGGTTAAAACGGGAGGGCTAGAAAATGAAGTCATCGATGTTGATAGCAGTCGCCGTTATGGGCAGATAGATAAACAGTTTTCTTGGGAAAAAGCTGACCTAGAAGTTGGTGGCTATGAGCATTCTGAAGATGTTGAATTTCAGTTTATTACCAGTGAAAAGCCGATAAAGCCAAACTCGGGTCTGCGTGGGATAACCATTTTCTCAAGGGGGAAGCTGGTTAACGCCCCTGAGTTCTTTTCAGATAGTACGTCTAGCCACGTTTTTCAGTACCTTACGGGTTGGATTAAGGCCGATTTCATTGATCTTCTAGATGAAGATGTTATTTCTACTAATAGGCAATCTCTTAACTGGGAGCATGAAGAAATGCTTGCGTTTAGAGCATGGCTTCAGGATTTGATTGCCAAGGTGAAATCCGATTGGAGCAGAAAGAGGAAGGAAAAGAAAGACAAAGACTTTGAAGACAGAACTGGGATAGACAAAGAAAAATGGATGGCAACTCTTCCCAAAGAGGTCAAAGGCGCAGCTGAGAAAATTATTGGAACCCTATCTAAGGATGAAGGGGTTGATGAGTCTTTCAATCCTGTGGTCATGGCGCTACATGAAATAATCCCGGAATACCCGGAGCTTCATTGGCGACACCTACATGAGAAAGTTAAAGAAAGAATTAAAAGCTATTACGAGAATGAGCAGTTTGCAGAGGCCGCAGACCAAGGGACAAAGATTTATGCTCAAGTTATTCGTGAGCTTAGTGGTAGACAGGAAGATGGAACTGCTTTAGCAAATATTTTTTCAGCAGGTAGCAAACAGAATCCTGCTGCTCCCTGTATTCAGGTTGCAGATATAAGTACAGATAGTGGGTGGAATATACAAGAAGGCCAAGGCCATATGACAAGAGGGCTCATGGCTGGATTCAGGAATCCGATGAATCATCAGCCTTTCGATATCCTTGTTCCTGGCACTTTCTCTCGTCTGGATTGTCTTAATATACTTAGTCTTGTCTCATATTTAACAACTAGGTTGGATTATGTAGATAGAGGTGCTGAGGCTGACTCTGAAGATATAGAATGAACCTAAAAATTCCGATCAACCTTATTCCTGTGCTCGACCACTGCACCATCGAAAGTGAGCGTGAAAAACGCATGGTGAGCCCTGAAGCTATGCTGTGGGGAATGAAGTCGATGCAGACGTGGAGGTGGTGGACACATGAATAATACTGCCTGCTCTTTCGACAGCCCTAACAGTGTTGCATCCCATCTGCGCGAAAGGCTAGAGCAGAAGAAGTACATCCTACTGTTCGCCTTCAATGGCACAGGCAAGACGCGCCTGTCCATGGCATTCAAGGAGCTAGGCAAACAAGTCGAAAGCGAAGAAGAAACACGAGACACTCTCTATTTCAATGCTTTCACCGAAGATTTATTCTACTGGGATAACGATCTAGAGAATGACGCCAAGCGGGTGCTTCGCCTGAACCGTGATTCCCATTTCTTCGACGGCTTGCAAGAGCTGGAGATGGAAAACCGCATCGGCCCGCTGCTGGCCCGCTATGCGGACTTCGATTTCCTGATCGACTACGAGACTTGGGAAATCACCTTTTTTCGGGACAATGATGCCGAAGGTGCACCCATTCCCATCAAGGTCTCACGCGGCGAGGAAAATATCTTTGTATGGTGCTTCTTTCTGGCTGTGGCTCAGTTGGCCGTAGATCAAGAAGAGGGCTCACCCTATGCCTGGGTGAAGTATCTTTATATCGACGACCCCATCTCATCGTTAGATGACAACAACGCCATCGCCGTGGCCAGCCACTTGGCGCAACTGCTGAAAGTTGCTGATGGGCAGATCAGAACAGTGATCTCCACGCACCATCATCTGTTTTTCAATGTGATGTGCAACGAGTTGAGCAATGCGGTCAAAGGCTTCCTGAGCAAGGAGTCCGATCATTTCCGGCTGGTGGATACGGGAGAGACACCGCGCTACCACCATGTGGCCCTGCTGAAACATCTGCACGAGGTGGCGGAGTCGGGCGAGGTCTATACTTACCACTTTAATATCCTGCGCAACATACTGGAAAAGACGGCCACCTTTCACGGGTTTCGCAATTTCTCCGCTTGCATTAAGCAGGATCGCGACGACCCTGACGCCATTCTCCACGCCCGGCTTGTGAATGTCCTCAGTCACGGCAATTACTCCCTGTATGAGCCACAGGAAATGTTGCCGGAGAACAAAGAGTATTTTCGTAAGATCCTGCGGGACTTTATGAACAACTACCGTTTTAACCCAGAACTATTTCCGGAACCGACGCAAGAGAGCGCCAACGCATGACCAAAGAGCAACTCAGCCAACTGGGCAAGACCCTCTGGGCCATCGCCGACGACCTGCGGGGGGCGATGAATGCCGACGACTTCCGCGACTATATGCTGTCGTTCCTATTTTTGCGCTACCTCTCCGATAACTTCGAGGCGGCGGCAAAGAAGGAGCTGGGGCCAGACTACCCCAATGTGGATAAGGAAGACCGGAGGGCTCCGCTGGCGGTATGGTACGCTGACAATGCAGGGGATGTGCCCGCCTTTGAAAAGCAGATGCGCCGCAAAGTGCACTATGTGATTCACCCGGATTACCTGTGGAGCAGCATCTACGAGCGCGCCCGCACCCAGAACGCTGAGCTTCTGCAAACCCTGGAGCGTGGGTTCAATTACATCGAGAACCAGTCCTTTGCTAGCACCTTCCAGGGGTTGTTTTCCGAGGTCAACCTTAACTCGGAAAAACTGGGCCGGACACCCAAGGCGCGTAACGAAAAGCTCTGTACCATAATCACCAAGATCGCCGAAGGGATCGCGCAGTTCTCCACCGACAGTGACATTCTGGGCGATGCCTACGAGTACCTGATTGGCCAGTTTGCTGCCGGCTCTGGCAAGAAGGCCGGGGAGTTCTACACTCCACAAACCGTCTCCACCATCCTTTCGCGCATCGTCACGCTGGACAGTCAGGAGCCCGCCACCGGCAAGAAGAAAAAGCTCAATAATGTGCTGGACTTCGCCTGCGGTTCCGGCTCACTGCTGCTAAATGTGCGCAATCAGATGGGGCCGCACGGCATTGGTAAGATCTACGGTCAGGAAAAGAACATCACTACCTACAACCTAGCGCGCATGAACATGCTGCTGCACGGGGTCAAGGACAGTGAGTTCGAGATTCACCACGGCGATTCCCTGACCAATGACTGGGAGCTGCTCAACGAGATGAACCCGGCCAAAAAACTCCAGTGCGACGCCGTGGTGGCCAATCCACCCTTTAGTTATCGCTGGCAGCCCAACGAAGCGCTGGGCGAGGACTTTCGTTTCAAGAACTATGGCCTAGCACCCAAGTCAGCTGCGGATTTCGCCTTTCTGCTGCACGGATTCCACTTCCTGAGCGATGAAGGCACCATGGCCATCATTCTACCCCACGGCGTGCTTTTCCGGGGCGGTGTGGAGAGCCGTATCCGTACTAAGCTGCTCAAGGACGGGCATATCGACACGGTCATTGGCCTGCCGAGCAACCTGTTCTTCTCCACTGGCATACCGGTATGTGTTCTGGTTCTCAAAAAGTGCAAGAAACCTGATGATGTGCTTTTTATCAACGCTAGTGCTAGTGAGAATTACGAGAAGGGCAAGCGCCAAAACCAGCTTCTACCAGAGCATATCGACAAGATTGTCGATACCTACCAGAAGCGGCCTAGTAATATTGAGCGTTATGCCCGCCGGGTAGAGATGGCGGAGATCGAGAAGAATGATTACAACCTAAATATCTCTCGTTATGTAAGTACTATGAAACCTGAAGCAGAAGTCGACCTTGGGTTGGTTAGCTTACAGTTAGATCAGATTGAGAGCAGAATTAAAGATGTGCGTGATAAGCATAACCGTTACTTGAAGGATATAGGGCTTAAGGAATTGTCGTAACTTTCAAGTCGCATCGTTTTGAAGCAAAGTAAGTAATGCTAAATTAAAGATTTAGAGCTTTTGCTAAGATAAATATGATGAATGAAAAAAGTCGCCCAACTTCCATCCGCATCTTCCTTGCTGACGGCACGCCCGAGGGCCTGCGCATCGTCGAGAAGTCTAACTGGACGGGCAGGGCGGTGGTGGCGAACCGCTCACAGCTTGAGCGTGCACTGGCCAGAAGCGAAATGGTCCAGCCGGGCGTCTATGTGCTCATGGGTCAAACGGAAGAGGGGGCGGCCAAGTTGTATGTAGGCGAAGCCGATGCACTCGCCGAGCGTATCAAGCAGCATGTGTCGGGTAAGGAGTTTTGGACTCGGGCCATCGCCTTTACCAGTACCAACGAAGGTTTGAATAAGGCCAACGTGCGCTACCTAGAGGCGCGGTTGCTGGCTCTGGCTAAAGCCGCGAATCAGTGGGCGGTGGATAATACGGCGTACCCCTCCGCGCCACCACTTAATGAAGCCGACCGAGCCGATGCCGAGTGGTTTTTAGCCGAAATGTTGGTGATTTTTCCGCTATTGGGCATTGATGCGTTTGAAGCCGCTAGCAGCCAAGCCGCCGCGTCATCTTCAGAGCAAGTCGAGCCACCGCTGACGCTTTATCTCAGCGAACGTGGTGCTGAAGGCACGGGTAGAGAAGTCGCCGATGGCTTTGTGGTGCTCAAAGGCTCATTGGCACGTGCTGAGGAGACTCTTTCCATCCATGACTACATGCGCGAGCAGCGCCAACTCCTGCAAGAGCGTGGCGTACTAGCACCGCAAAATGGAAAGTTGATATTCACCCAGGATTTTCGATTTTCCTCTCCTTCAACAGCCGCAGGCGTCTTGGTTGGCGGTAGCGCCAACGGGCGTTTGGCTTGGAAGGATGCTAATGGCAAAACTCTGAAAGCCATCCAAGACATAAGGTTATCAGTTGTTTAGCCAAAACGTTTTCAACTTGCAGAAGTGGAATTTGTGCTCATCTGTATTCTTTGCCCCACCCCAAACAACTCATTAGCTAGCCCATGAGCCGAATAGCTACCATAACCGGCTCATAATATGATCTGAATAGACGGGGCAATCGGGTCATGTATGTCTGGGAGCAGCCACATTGGCCGCATTTTGAGTGGGACGAATCCGCGCTGCGGCCTAACTTACATGCCTTGTGGCTGATGCAGAGGCGTGTGCTGGGTAAAAACGAGGCTGAGCCTGGGCAGGTGGATCTCAATGTGAAGATAGACGCGCTGATAGCGCTATGCCTCCCGCAATGCTGAACGAATGGTAATTTAGAGCACTCATATGTTTGCTGGATACCGTGGGAGAGGCATTTGCTTAAGGCGTGTGGACGTAGTTGGCCAATCAATCGTCATAAGGTCATGGATATTAGTCAGAAACCCTATCGCAGTTATCTTGATACAGCGGCGCATCGGTGCCCAGCGCTAGGCGCTCGGTGGCGCTGTTGTAGTAGAAGTGGCCATGCTCAACGTTGGCAAGGTGATAATCCCCGCATACGCCATAGCCCTTATCAGTTAGCGCGGAAAACCTCGTACTTTTAGTGCGAGGATGGATAGCGCGGCGTCCGCCAGGACGCCTTGTGTTTTGCATCCTTACAATATTTCGTCTAAAGTGTAAAGCATGAAAGCCGAACGCGCCTACCAATACCGCTTCTATCCCACGCCTGAGCAAGCAGCCTTGCTGGCGCGGACGTTTGGGTGCGTGCGGTTTGTCTGGAACGCGGTGCT
>NZQO01000148.1 GCA_002693605.1 Flavobacteriaceae bacterium | reverse complement strand
GGCCGCTCTAGAACGGGTGCGGTCGCGGAGTATGGCTATGCACCAAAGTGAGGAAATTGGCGCTGTAGCCCAAGTGCTCTTCCAACAGTTAAAGAACCTTGGTGGCGACCTGTGGGGTACCGGCTTCGGATTTTGTTCCGATAATTCAGAAGTGGATGAATTCTGGTTTGCCAATGAAAGTGGCATAATGCCTTTTTTGAGCATCCCCAACACCGAAGATCCCGTACACCGCGAAATGTACGAAGGCTGGAAAAAAAACCGCTCCTCATTTTCCATTTCCAAGGAGGGTCACGAACTGGAAGATCATTACCGTTACATGCTCTCCGTACCCGACGTACAACCCATTTTCCAGGCGATATTGGATAAGGGAATTTCCTTCCCCACCTGGCAAAAATGGCATGCGGCCTATTTCAAGTACGGTTATTTATTAGTCATTACCACACAACCCTATGAGGATGAGGAAATCTTCAAACGGTTTGCAAATGTCTTCGAGCAGGCCTATACAAGATTTTTAGATCTTCAAACAGCAGAGGCGCAGGCAAAAGAGTCGAAAATAGAGTCATCGCTCGAAAAGGTAAGGAACGTCGCGCTCAGCATGAACGAATCCGATGATCTGCTAGACATCGCGAAGGTTTTATATGAGCAATTGCTGGAACTAGGTTTCCAGGACATCCGAAACGCCATTATAGACGTGAACAACGAAGATGATGAGACTTTTATGGACTACGACTATTCCCACGAAATGGGCGGCACGGTAACGCTCATGGCATATGAAGATGACCCTACCCTGGAAGAACAAGTTCGGCAAATTGCCACAACCACCGATGGTTATTCCGAAATGGTTTTGGAAGGCCAGCAATTGCAAGACCTCATAGAAATGCGCAGGAATAACGGAGAGGCAGACGACCCCCGCCTACTCGCTACCAATAGCATCTCCTATATATTATATGCCTTCGGAAACGGCGCTATAGGTATTTCCAATTTCGGACTCTTGACCGAGGCTCAAAAATCAATCCTGAACAGATTCAGAAATGTTTTCACTTTCGCATACAAGCGGTATAGTGATTTGGCCCAGGCCGAGGCACAGGCGCGCGAGGCAATGATTGAAGTGGCCCTCGAGCGCGCCCGTACCCAAAGTATGCTTATGCAGCATTCCGATGAGTTGGACCGTACCATACAGGTGTTCCATGAGCAATTACATGCGCTAGGTATCGCCTCGAAATTTTCCTATTTATGGTTACCAGACGAAACACAGGATACCCACTTGTTTTGGGCCACGTGGCTCGATGCCAATTCGAAGTCTAAGACCAAAAAAGTAGTCTACCCACTCGATAGGGAAGATCCTGCCATAATAGCCTGTTACAATGCCTGGGAAAGCGACCTTACGGTACACGTGAACACGGTAGAGAGAGATGCGGTAATGGCGTACTTCACAACATGGAATGAACTGTTGCAGGGCGTAAGCCATATGGAGGCAGACAAATTTCCAGACGGCCTCTATTACGTAGACACCTATATGAAATATGGATGTCTCGGAATTTTACTAAAAGAGGCGCCCTCCGAAGAGGACAAGAGCATTTTAGGTCGCTTTTCAAAGGAATTTGAGCGAGCATACACCCGCTTTCTCGATCTGAAAAAAGCCGAGGCGCAGGCGAGGGAAGCCCAAATTGAAGCAGCCCTTGAACGTGTTAGGAGCAGGACATTGGCCATGCACCAATCAAACGAGCTACCCGAAACTGCAATGGTAGTTTTCCAGCAATTGATGGGCCTGGGCATCGCGCCCAACCGTTTGTACATAGGGGTCATTAAAGGTGATGATGGCCTTATTGAAATGTGGGCAACCGACGAGGAAGGCAGTGCAATAAACACTGAGGTAATTTTCGATTCTCGAAAGAGCAAGGCTATCGCCAAGATATATAACGGCTGGAAAACCAAAAAGAAATCGCTCAGCCTTTCCATGCAACGAAAGGAACTGGCCAGTTACCTTTCCTATTTAACGGGCGAACTGGGCATATCGGTCAAGGAAGACCATAGGCAAAAAAAGCGCGTCCAGACGCTCGCCTATTTTTCAAGCGGTTTCATCGGTATTGCCTCCCCAGACACCCAGCCCGAGGCCACCACCCAATTGCTAGAGCGGTTCGCATCGGTCTTCAACCTGACTTATACCCGTTTTAGCGACCTGCAGAATGCGGAGGCACAAGCGCGGGAGGCGACCATCGAAGCCGCCCTGGAGCGTGTTCGCGCAAGGGCCCTTGCAATGCAGCAACCCGAGGAGCTGAAAGAAGTTGCCAAAGCTCTCCGTACCGAAATGGGACAACTGGGAATAGAGACGCTGGAAACGTGCAGTATTTATATTCGTGACGAGAAAGAACAAAAAACCGAATGCTGGTATGCCATTAAGGACCTTCGATCCAAATCGAAAAAATTGGTGACCGACCATTTTCGGCTGGATCTGGAGGCAACATGGGTTGGACGGCAAATGCACGGCTTCTACGAATCGCAAAAAGAACGGGTATCTATTGAAATGACCGGTGCGAACCGCGTGGAGTGGATTCGCTATTGCGAAAAAAATTCGGCGCCCTTCCAAGGACATTATGGCAAAACAATCCCGGACCGTACCTACCATTTGCACAAATTCTCGCACGGCGCCATTGGAGTAGCAACCGTCGGTGCCATATCGGGCGAAAATTGGGAACTCTTACGTCGCGCGGCCAGTGTTTTTTCACTAGCATATTCGCGATTTAAGGATTTGACACAGGCACGGGAGGACCTTCAAAAACTGAAGACTGAAAAGCAACGCGCCGAAGAGGCCCTTAGCGAATTGCAGCAGGCGCAGAAACTTTTGGTTCAATCTGAAAAGATGGCAAGCCTGGGCGAGCTAACGGCGGGCATTGCGCACGAAATTCAGAACCCGTTGAACTTCGTGAATAATTTTTCGGAAGTAAGCCAGGAACTGTTAGACGAGATGCGGAAAGAGCTCGAAGCTGGAAATCTTGACGACGTGAGGGAATTGATGCGCGATGTAATTCAGAACCTCGAAAAAATAAACCACCACGGCCGGCGTGCCGACGGCATTGTTAAGGGAATGCTGCAACACAGCAGAAAGAGTACGGGCGAGAAGGTGCCTACCGGCATCAATGAGCTGGTGGAAGAGTATTTACGCTTGGCCTATCACGGCTTACGTGCCAAGGACAAGAGCTTCAATGCAACCTTGGTTACCGACTATGACGAATCGATTCAAAAATTGGAAATTGTGCCGCAGGAAATTGGCCGCGTGGTATTGAACCTAATAAGTAATGCCTTCTATGCGTCTACCCAGCGAAAACTACAATTGAAAAATGAAAAAGGTGAAAATGACGGTCTTTTTGAGCCCACGGTGTGGATAAGCACAAAGCGCAATTCCCATAAAAATACTGCCCTGAAAAATACCGTGGAGATAGCGATACGCGATAACGGTATTGGAATGCCAAAGCAGCTCGTGGAAAAAATATTCCAGCCATTTTTTACCACGAAGCCCAGCGGACAGGGCACCGGCTTGGGCCTAAGTTTGAGTTATGATATCATAAAGGCGCACGAAGGAAAACTCGAGGTAACTACCCAGGAAGGAGTGGGAACCACATTTACCATCCTTCTACCAACGGGTACGCAGCCCAAAACGAAACCTAAAACGCCAAAATGAAGCGCGCGAAAAACATACACGCAATGCTTTTTATCGGATGCATAGTCGCGCTGTGCGGTTGTCAATCGGATGGGGAATCGCCAACTTCGAAACATCTCGAAAAGGCTGACTCGCTACAAGGCCCCCTCATTGTAGCCGCGGGGTCACCAATTCTTACCGAATTGACCAATGTCAATGCTCCACAGGTTATTTCACTAGCCCAGAAACCCGCGCCAATCTCGACCCAAGCCGATTTTTACATAGACATGCACAACTTTAACACGGAAGATGGCTTGGCAATGAGTACTATTTTATGTGGCCTCAAGGATTCTTCCGGCACGCTGTGGTTCGGCACCTCCGGTAATGGCGTAAGCATGTACACCGGCAAGAAGTTCACCAATTACAATTCTGCCCACGGCTTGATCCATAACCTTATAAATACCATAATTGAAGATAAAAACGGTGCCCTCTGGTTTGGCACTTATGGCGGTATTAGTATTTACGACGGTTATACGTTTGAAAATTTCACAACCGAAGAGGGCTTGCTCGACAATGATGTACTCGCTATTGCGGAAGGGCGTCACGGCGCTATGTGGATAGGAAGTGATAAAGGACTTAGTCTCATTAACAGAAAGGGAAAAAAGATAGAGATATCCACATTCGAGGAAAATTCGAAGGTGCCCAAAATGCTGGTAAATGCCATTCTGCAAGACGGTCTGGACAATCTTTGGGTTGCCGGCACGAAGGGACTCTGGAAGAAAGAGAACAATTCAAGCCACAGTTCGGACATAAGTTTTACCGACTATTCCGAAGCGATAGGCCTCCCAGAATCTTCAATAATAATGTCCTTACTGGAAGACAGGAATGGCATACTTTGGATTGGAACTACCCACGGCCTCTTTCGAATAAACACCCAAGTAGAGAAAGAACAAACTACTAAATTTCCGGTACTGACCACGGCAGATGGACTAGGCGATAATACTATTTATGCGATTACTGAAGATGCCGATGGCGCCATGTGGTTGGGGACCGCAGCGGGAGTTTCAAAGTATATTCCTAACAAGGATTATTTTCTGAACTTTTCTACGGAGCAAGGGCTCGCCTTCAATCGCGTAAACAGCATCACCACAGATGGGTCGGGCAACTTATGGTTTGGCACCCACGGCGGCGGCCTAGATCGCTATATGGGGGATGCCGTTTTGGAGTATACCGGGAAACAAGGGTTTCCGGGGAATGCGGTATATGCGACCGCACAAGATGCCGAGGGCACTATGTGGTTTGCCCCCGCAAATGGTGGTATCGTGGCCTTTAATCAGGGCTCGCCGCCCGGTTACGACGGGACCTTCCTTAATTATACAACCGTCCACGGCCTACTAAACGACACCCACTTTTGTGCCGTCGCAGATGCCGAAGGCGCTATCTATTTCGGCGGCTCGCAGGGCATTACTAAATTCACGGGTTCCCAACTAGTGAATTATACGGCCGAGCAGGGATTGCCGTCCTCGGAAGTCACCGTTCTGTACATAGATTCGACAGGGAAACTGTATATCGGCACCTATGAGCATGGAATAAGCGTTTTCGACGGCTCTACGTTCCGCAATTTTGATAAATCAAAAGGTCTAGTTCATAATACCATCTGGGGCTTTTGGGAAGATACTTCAGGCGCCCTGTGGGTAGCGACGCGAGGAGGGCTGAGCCGTTTTGATGGCACCAACTTCATGAACTTTACCACAGATCAAGGTTTGCCCGACGACAAGCTTTCTTCAGTAATCCAAGATAAAAACGGCAACATAATTATTGGCAGTTGGGGCGGGGGTATCTCCGTAATCAAGAGCGCAAGGCTCGAAGAAATACTAGAGACCCCTCAAACGATTTCCGAACCAATTTTCGAGAACTTCTCTACCACACACGGCCTGGCAAATGATGTCGTATATCAAATAATAGAGGATGAATCTGGAGACATCATAATTGGCACCAACGTAGGTTTCACTGTATTTAAAGGAGGGATTGCTTCAGAAAAAGGAAAAATAGCCCAACTTGGTCATCTAAACTATAATGAAAAGACCAATTACCCCATAAAGGACATTAGCAATAACGCGAGTATGCATCGGGAAATGGGGGGTATAATTTGGGCCGGGACAGGCGACAAGTTGGTGCGTTTCAATTTGAACGCGATAAAGGAAAATAGTGATCCACCCACAGTGTTTCTGCAAAATATACGCATCAACAATGAGTCCATAAGCTGGCATAGCCTCGCCCGATCCAAAAAATCAAGGCAAAATGAAACGACAACCGGACCTAAGGTTTCCACCCATACCACAGATGAACTGCTAACCTTCGATAGAAAATTGGCTCCTTCAGAACGGGATACAATGGCGCGCAAATTCAGAAATGTAACCTTTGATAGTATTCAGCCATTCTACGCCTTACCCGCGGGACTTGAATTGCCCTATACGAAGAATAACGTAAGTTTCGAGTTCACGGGCATTGAAACATTTAGGCCCAATCTCATACGTTATCAATATATGCTAGAGGGCTATGACGAAGAGTGGAACCCTATCACCGAAAACACCACAGCTAGTTTTGGCAATATTCCCGAAGGCGACTTTACCTTTTTGGAAAAGGCCAAGAGCCCAGACGGCATTTGGAGCGAGCCCCTGGCCTATCAATTCACGGTAAAACCACCTTGGTACCGTTCGTTGTTCGCCTATATCTTTTACATAATCTTATTTATGGTAGGCGTTTACCTGGTAGACCGTTTTCAGCGTCAACGGTTAGTGGCACGCGAAAAGCGCAAAATTCTGACAAGGGAACTGGAACATGCCAGGGAAATAGAAAAAGCCTATGCCGAACTGAAAGCCACCCAAGCGCAGCTTATACATTCAGAAAAAATGGCCTCACTCGGAAAGTTAACGGCGGGCGTAGCGCACGAAATCCAAAATCCGTTAAATTTCGTGAACAACTTCAGCGAACTGAGTTACGAGCTCATTGGTGAGATGAACGCAGAGATTGAGAAAGGCGACCTGAAGGAGGCGCGTGTCATCGCTCGCGATATTCAGCATAACTTACAAAAAATATCGGTACACGGAAAGCGTGCAGATGCCATCGTAAAGGGCATGTTGCAACACAGCAGGAACAACTCGGGCGCCAAGGAGCAGGTCGCGCTCAATAAACTGGCCGACGAATACCTTCGCTTGGCGTACCACGGGTTACGGGCAAAGAACAAAAATTTCAACGCGACCCTCCATACCGATTTCGATGATAGTATAGGCTACATTACTATAGTACCACAAGATATTGGACGGGTTGTATTGAATTTGCTTACCAACGCTTTTTATGCAGTCCACGAAAAATCGCTCGAACCCAGCAGTGACCAGGCTATGTACGAACCTACCGTTTCGATTGCCACTGAAAATAGGACCAAGCAGATTGCAATTGTTATATCAGATAACGGCAAGGGGATTTCCAACGCCATACTCGATAAGATCTTCCAGCCCTTTTTCACCACGAAACCCCCTGGAAAGGGCACGGGGCTAGGCCTGTCGCTAAGTTACGATATCATTAAGGCCCACGGCGGATCCTTGAAGGCAAAATCACTTGAAAACGAAGGTACGACCTTCACGATATTAATACCTAAATAAGCGAATTATGAAAATTTTAGTTGTAGATGATGAGAAAGACGTTCAAATTTTGTTTCAGCAACGCTTCAGAAAAGAGATACGTAGTAAAGAATTCGCATTCCTCTTTGCCTTTTCAGGCG
Organism: Flavobacteriaceae bacterium; assembly: GCA_002693605.1. Classification (GTDB taxonomy): domain Bacteria; phylum Bacteroidota; class Bacteroidia; order Flavobacteriales; family Flavobacteriaceae; genus NZQO01. The sequence goes on along the minus strand of NZQO01000148.1, from coordinate 1,094 downwards.
AAGAAGCGCTTCAGAAATTAAAGGAACTGGGGCACGAAACGGTACTTATCCTCTCTGATATAAACATGCCCGGCATGAGCGGGCTGGAACTGCTAAAACATATAAAACAGGAGTTTAACCAGCCCCCGCCCACCGTAATGATGATTACCGCCTATGGCGACGAACATAACTTTACCACTGCCAAAAATCTTGGCGCCGACGAGTTTCTTACCAAACCATTGGATTTTAAGCTATTGAAAGAAAAATTAAAAACACAGCGCTATGAATAAAATACTGGTTGTAGATGATGAGGCAGACCTAGAAATGCTCATCAAGCAAAAATTTAGGAAGGAGATACGCGAGCAGAAATATCAATTTCTATTTGCCACTAACGGAAAGGACGCGCTCGAAAAACTCGAAACGCGACCCGATGTGGACATTGTCCTGAGCGATATAAATATGCCCGAAATGGATGGGCTAACGTTGCTAACCAAACTCAATGAACTGAGCCCACTGATAAAATCGGTTATCGTTTCGGCGTATGGCGATATGGAAAACATTCGCACGGCAATGAATCGCGGGGCGTATGATTTCATTACCAAGCCCATCAATTTTGAGGACCTTACCCTTACCATGGAAAAAACCCTGAGGCACGCCAAGCACCTCAAGGATACGTTACAGGCCATCAAGGAAAATAATATCCTGAAAATGTACGTAGATGAGAACGTACTTAATTTCATGGGCAACAAGGAGTTCGAGAACACTATAATGGCGAACGAAACTATCGAGGCAACGGTCATCTTTATAGATATATGTGGTTTCACTAAAATAAGCGAAAACGCCCCGCCCGATACCGTGGTACAGCTAATAAATTCCTATTTCGATAAAATGGTAAAGGAAATTACCGAACAGGAAGGGTATGTCGACAAATTTATCGGTGACGCCATTATGGCGGTCTTCCGGGGCGATTATCACCTGGATCGCGCAATCGATGCTGCCCTAGCGGTTCGCAACCAAATAAACAAATTGCAAAATACCGAGGGCACACTGGCATTTAAGCCCAAGGTTTCCATCGGTATCAAGAGTGGTGAAATGATTTCGGGGAATATCGGCTC
>NZQO01000147.1 GCA_002693605.1 Flavobacteriaceae bacterium | reverse complement strand
TCCAATAACCACCGTATGTTTTCCCTTGGTAGGAATCTCGTAGCGCTCCAACAGTTCCAAAATACCGAAGGGAGTGGCGGGAATGAAGGACGACATATCCAAAGACATCTTCCCGAAATTGGTGGGGTGGAAACCATCTACGTCCTTATCGGGGCTAACGGCCAAAATGACCTTCTGTGTGTCGATTTGCGGCGGAAGTGGTAGCTGCACGATGAACCCGTCGATCGTGTCGTCGTTGTTCAGCTCATCAATCTTATCTAAAAGCTCCAATTCGCTCGTGGTGCTGGACATTCGCACCAGGGTCGACTCGAAACCAACGGCCTCGCACGCCTTTACCTTAGTATTCACGTAGGTGAGGCTGGCCCCATCGCTACCCACGATAATGGCGGCCAGATGCGGCACCTTTTCGCCATTGGCCTTCATCTTGTCGACTTCGGCCTTTATTTCCTCTTTAATGTCGTTAGATACTTTCTTACCGTCGAGCAGAATCATGTTTCTAGTTTTCAGTAGGCAGTCGCAGTTGGCAGTTATTTCTCCTCCACTCCAAACGTACCGGGGTTATTAATCATATAATTTATCAAATTACCTACCTCAAGGGAGTTTTCCGTGAGGGATTTATGGTCGCTTTCCGAAATATAGTTACAGGAAAGAGCAAAATCGAGCCAAACCTGTGTCTCCGAATTTTCAGCATCCCTATCGTTGAGCTTGCTTATAAAGTGCTTCCTATAGCTTCTCTTTCTATAAGCTTCTGCTATGTTCGCACACACCGCACGTGAACTTCTACGTATTTGGCTCGCAAGGGAATATTGTTCTTCCTTGGGAAACGATTTAGAAATCTCAAAGGCATCCATCGCCAAGACAAATCCCTTTTTATATGCCATTAGTGTCTTGAAAATCATATTACTGCATACTGCTACTGGCTACTGCAAACTCTAGCGCTTAGCGCATTTTATTCATCATCTGCATCATCTTCTGGCCGCCGCCGCCCTGCATCATCTTCATCATCTTGCTCATCTGGTTGAACTGCTTTAGCAATTGGTTTACTTCCTGTACCGAGGTGCCGCTCCCCTTGGCAATGCGCTTTTTACGGCTTCCGTTAAGGACCGATGGGGTACTGCGCTCCTCGGGGGTCATAGATTGGATAATGGCCTCGATACCCTTAAAGGCGTCGTCATCTATATCAATTCCCTTCAGGGCCTTTCCAGCACCGGGAATCATCCCGATAAGGTCTTTCATGCTTCCCATTTTCTTCACCTGCTGAATCTGGCTCATAAAATCGTCGAACCCAAATTGGTTCTTCGCGATTTTCTTCTGAAGCTTGCGCGACTCCTCCTCGTCGAACTGCTCCTGGGCGCGCTCTACGAGCGACACCACATCGCCCATACCCAAAATACGATCGGCCATACGGGCCGGGTGGAATACATCGATGGCATCCATCTTCTCGCCGGTACCGATGAACTTAATGGGCTTGTTGACCACGCTCTTGATGGAAATGGCGGCACCCCCACGGGTATCACCATCGAGCTTGGTAAGCACCACCCCGTCAAAATTGAGGCGCTCGTTAAAGGCCTTGGCCGTATTAACGGCGTCCTGCCCGGTCATGGAATCGACCACGAACAAGGTTTCGTTGGGCTTTATGGCTTTATGGATGTTCGCGATTTCGGTCATCATCGCCTCATCGATGGCCAGGCGGCCGGCGGTATCTACAATCACCACGTTATGGCCGTGCTGCTTGGCATGGGCAATGGCATTATTGGAGATGGCCACGGGGTCCATATTCCCCTCTTCGCTATACACATCGACCTTTATTTGTTCGCCCACCACGTGCAGCTGGTTGATCGCTGCGGGACGGTACACGTCGCAGGCCACCAATAGCGGCTTCTTGGTTTTCTTTGTTTTTAGGTAGTTGGCCAATTTGCCCGAGAAGGTGGTCTTACCGCTACCCTGCAATCCCGACATAAGGATAACGCTGGGCGTTCCGCTTAGGTCGATGCCCGCGGTGTCGCCGCCCATAAGCTGGGTAAGCTCGTCCTTTACCAGCTTTACCATTAACTGGCCCGGCTGTAGGGTGGTTAGCACGTTTTGGCCCAGGGCCTTTTCCTTCACGGTATTGGTAAATTCCTTGGCGGTCTTGAAGTTCACATCGGCATCCAGCAGGGCACGCCGTACCTCCTTGAGGGTCTCGGCCACGTTTACCTCGGTAATCTGGCCGTGCCCCTTCAGCACGTGCATTGCTTTATCTAACTTATCGCTTAAATTGTCGAACATAGGCTTGCAACTGGTTTAGGGTTGCAAAGATAACATTCTGGCCGGGAGTTTCAAAGGGCGGGGGGATTTTAGTGGATAGTTGGCAGTAGGCAGTGGCAGCGGGCATTATTCAGTATTCAGTTGGCAGTTGCAGTGGGCAGTGCACCCTGCCCCCGAGGGGGAAACCAAGAGAGTGTCCCCTCGAGGGGACCACAGGGGTGTAACGGCTATTCGCTTCAGAAACATCCTATAAACCTTTTCCTTTGGGCAATTTGCTGGCAGTGGCTGGTTTTTCCCCTGTCCTTTTTTGCCCCTTCAAAAAGAACCAAAAAAAAGGAGTGGGATGTTTTCAATCTACTTTTGTTATCTCACACCCTCCTGCCCCCCCTCGAGGGGGAATCCAGTTATTGGCCCCTTGTGGCTGTTGTGCAAAAACGTCATCTAATTGCGAGAATGTGCCGAGGTTAGGCAATAGGATTCTGGGCGCATTATGGAAGGATACCGGGGTTAGAGCGAAAGGAACATCGGCTTGGAGTCGGCATGAGTCGGCTTGGAGTCGGCATGCCATCGGCTTAGGGTCGGCTTACAGTCGGGTTTGGGTCGGCTTACGAGGGCTTGCCCATCTCAAAAATAGGGTCTATTTTAGAGGGCGACCAATCTGTATTATCTATGGGCGGATTCAACTACCAAAATAATAAAAACAATCCTAGGATTTACAAAAACAGTGACGAATTATCGTTGTGCAGTGTTTTTGTGAAGGAATTCAAGATTGCGCTCCGGCCGGTGCTGAAGCATATGCGGGCCGGTTCGCTGCACCAGCGGCTGATGCAGTTGTTTCTAAAAATCAAGGCGCTGGACCGGGTTTCGGAAAAAGGGAGCCTGAACGTGGGCGAGGGACTGAAGACCTTAAAGGGCAAGCTGCTGTTGCGCATGTTTGTGTTTACGCCCAAGGCAGGCATACGGCAGCAGTTTGGAAACCCTCACATCTATGAGGAAGATTTTAGGGTGGTATGGGACGATTTTGACCCCTCCTCTGCCCGATTCCCGAATGCGGCGACGCATGTGGAGCTGCACTACTTGGTAGTGGCCTACGACACGACCCGCCAGGCGTTCAGCACTTACAGCGCGGCCCCTGTTCGGAGGTCGACCGTGGACGGAAGGGAGCGGCTGGCATTGCAGCCGCACGACCCCATTGTGAAAAAGGCCGGCGTGCACTATATGCTAATACTTGGCACGCGATTTTTGGAAATTCTTGGAACGGAGGAGTATGAACTGTTTGGGAAAGATGCCGTGGGGGTTGAGATTTTGGAGGTATTTAGTGGGTCGTAGTATGTAGTGGGAGTCCCTTGGGACACGCTATCTCAAAGGGACTATTATTTTGACTGCCGTTGACCGCGTTTGACCGAGATTGACTGTGTTTGACTGCATTTGACTACCGTTGACCGCGTTTGACCGGTGATGCCGAAAAAAGGGGTACTTTGTTCGAGTATCCTTCGAGGATGCTTCGGGGATGGTTCGTGCTAAAAATGAGGCACTTTTTCTCCGCGAGGGACATGTGCGAACAATGGCAGAACGAGGTCTGGCCCCTATCCGATAAAAAAGCGGTTGGAGATTTGAGGAATTATCTTATTTTTGGGCTTCTCCCCGATTGATTTACAAGACGAATTTGTTGTTAGCCCTAATTTTACAAGGGATAATAACAATTTTAGTGATGATATAACAAGTTAGGTGCAACCCAAAAGAACCAACCAACATTGAAAAACAAAAGAAATAAATGAAAACAGAAAGTCACTCAATAAATGACGTTTTAGCAAAAAACGCAACTTCATTTTTTATTCCTCCATTTCAAAGAGCCTACGCTTGGGGACGACCTGAAATCGAAAGGTATTTTAGTGATATTTCAAGAATAATCGAATCTGAATTAGACGATAAGCAACACGATAAATTAGAACACTTTTTTGGAACAGTTGTAATCAAGGAAGAAAAAGCAGGCTTTGCTAACAAATCAGTTGTAGTTGATGGTCAACAAAGACTAACAACTACCCTCATATTTTTAATTGCATTACGTGATTCTGAAACAGACCAATTAAAAAAAGACTTTATTAATCAAAATTATTTGACCAATAACGCTTCATCTTTTCAAGATAAGATTAAACTTAAACAAGTAACAAAAGATTGGGATTCATACAGAGCTTTAGTAAATAAAACAGAACCAAATCCAGGCGTTATTAGTATTGCTTACGATTTATTGAAAAAACTCATAAATGAAAAGAAAAGGCTAAACTCACAAGTAGGATTTGAGCAATATATTATTGCAATTCAAAGAATGAATGTCGCAGTAATATTCTTGGATGAAAGACCTTTTAAAGGAGAAGACCCTCAAATAATATTTGAAACACTTAATTCTTTGGGTAAACCACTTACACTATCCGACCTTGTGCGAAATTTTGTTTTGCTTAATATGGAAAGTGACAAACAATCAGATATATACGAAAAAATTTGGCACCCAAAAATTGAAGAAATTCTTTATGAAAACACATCAAAATTTTTTAGAGATTACTTACAATACAAAACAGCAAGCTCATTAAAGGTTGTTAGCGATAACAACACTAAAGAATTATATCAACAATTTAAAGATTTTGTTGATGCCGAATTTGATAGTCATTCTGATTTTATAAAAGATATTGTTCGCTTTGTGAAATGCTACAAATGGATAATAACAGAAGTTGTAAATGATAGCATTTCATCAAATAATTCAAATGATAGAATAATTAAGGAATTGCTTAGAAATATCTTCCACGATATTAAAGCAGAAGCATTTAAACCATTTGTTTTAGGGTTATTGGAATATCATCAATACACAGTAAATAATATAAAGTTAAGTGACGAAACCCTAATGTCCACTTTACAAACAATACGAACTTATTTAATTAGAAGAAGGATTCTAGGGCTAACGCAAGGAGAGAACAAAAATATCGTAACCTTGAGTAAAAGAATAGAATCTATATCAAATGGAACTGTATCGATGCTTGAGTTATTGACAACTATGTTTTATAGACTTAGATTGCCTAATGACAATGAAATGAAAAGTACTTTAACCTCAATAAATTTTTATGAAGGTTTAAAACAATACTCAAAACTAATATTAGGCAAGATAGAAGAACACAATACAAAAGTAGCAGTAGATTTTCGTAATAAAAAAGTTACTATTGAACATATTATGCCTCAAACATTAGAGGATAGTTGGAAAGTAGAGTTAGGAGAACATTTTAGCGAAATTCATAAAACATATCTACATAACATTGGAAATTTAATACTTACTGAATTTAATAGTGAAATCGGAAACAAATCTTTTGAAGAAAAGAAAAGAAAATTAGCGACATCTTCTCTAAATTATAGATTAGATGTTATTAATAGAAATACTTGGAATGAAGATAGTATAAAGGAGCATCAATTAAATATGGTAAAGTGGTTTTTATCGACATTTCCATTACCAGAAGAATTTAAGGAAAAAGCTAATTGGAACACTCAAAAAATTGAAAATACTTCTTTTTCCCCTTTGGATTCAGATGCAGGCGAAATGGCTGAAGGAAACAAACCTGTGGAACTACTTATCAATGATGAAGTTATTAAAGTTAAAACTTGGCAGGATGTCTTTATCAAATTTCTTAAATATTTAAGGGATAATCCAGCTTATGATTTTGAATTTATACTTGACAATCAAACAGAATTATTTAGAAGAGATGAAGCAATTATAAAGTGGAGTTCCTTAAAAGAATTAATTGATGCTAAAGTTGATTTATCAAGTCGCTTCAAAACTTTTAATGGAAAGGTTTGGGATAAAGAAAAGGAACTGAATGATGAATTACTTTTTGTACATATCAATATTTCAGCATCAGCTTGTATGAGTAGAATTGGAAATGTAATGCAGAAATTTAATATGGCGGAAAACTCTGTTGAAATCAGATTAAAATAAGGAACAAATAAGGGCAGCACCTAACACCGTATAAAATTAATGGCTAGTTCTCGCCTACTTACGAAAATCCTCGCGGATTTTCTATCTAGTGTTTATTTGCTAAATTAGATGCTTAAACACGCCACTAATCTTATACAACAACGTTGTGCATAATGCGAAAATCGTGCTGAAATTGAACATCTGGGCTTAAAAGCCAACCGCACAAACAGCACATTTGTTTTTTTGCCAACACATAAGCCAATGCTGAAAAAACCAGAAGAGTTATTTTTTGCCAACGCTCAATAAAAACGAACAGCTGAAATGAGACGTTGAGAAATACGTTCTTTGAAATCCTGTGGAGAAATTACTTTGACTTGTTCTCCGAACGAGAGAACCAATCGTTCCAATTCAAAATTTGGAAGGACTTTGATTCTGACTTGGAGACCAGTAGGGTCATTTTTATGCTTCTGACTTGGGTGAAGCGGTTTCGTGATGACATACGGAGCAACTTCAGGAGAAAACTTCAAGACAACTTCTTGCAACTCGACACCTTCGGGACGAGTAACACCAACCAAATCAAAAAAGTACTCTTCCCAATCGGTTTCGGGTGGCTTATATTTCAAAGTCGTTTCTGACAATGATTCAATTCTATCCAAAGCCAGATTCCAATTTGGCACCTGGTTATCAGAATTAAGTCCGAACGCAAACCACCGATTGTTGTACTGCTTCAAAAAATAAGGATGAAAAGTGATTTCATAAGGTTCTGAACTTTTGAAGTCTTTGTATATGACGGACAAAACCCGTTCATTAATGATGGCATTGAATAATGGGGTCAAAAAATGAAGTCCTTTTAAATCAATATTACTTTCAAAGCTTATGACTTCATTTTTACGTTCAATCAACCCAAATTTAGATTCGAGCATTGGGATCATTTCGTTGACCCATTCAAATTGGGGAGTACCTGAGAAGCGGGAAAATATTTGAAGGGCTGATTTTATCTGTTCTGCCTCCGAATCATTCAAAGGTTGATTACTAATTGAAAAAGATAAATCCTCATACCGGTAATACACTTTCCGACCATGACGGATTCTATCAAGGGGTATCGACCAACCTTGATCACTTTCCATAAAACGAATATCATCAAACAATTGTCTCCTTTGAATACCTTGGTTATTTGGATCAAACTCTACTAAAGCGTTGTTACATTCTTTGAGCAAGTCTTCCCAAAAATACATTCTCCCCGGATTGCGGAAGCAACGATCTAAAATCTGATAGCGAATGAGTGCATTTTTGTTTACGGACATATTTTTCAGAATATCAATGTATTGCAAGTATATAGTATAAAAGTACTTTTATTGGATGACACACTTATAAAAAAATTTATTTTTCTAACTAATATTCATTCGTATTTTAGTCGTGCAGATTGAGTGCACAGAAGCATACTACTATTGTAGAAGTTCTTTGAAACACCTGTCCTAAGATATTGAAACGTGGGTGCTGGCTCTAGATATTGTTCTAAGGCAATGATCGGCATCTTCTCCCGACCACTAGTCGGGATGAAGGTCACTTAGGCATTTTGATCAGCTCTGTTATTAATCTCAGTATTTATAATATGAAGTTGTCATTGATGTATTTATAAGTGATGAATAGGTATTGCACTTCAGTTGAAATGATTGAAATGTTCATACAAATAGAGTATCCGGGCGGGTGTTTTTTAAGTTTAGTAAAAAAAATAAGATTTAACCGTAAATGAAAATCTATGATAGATGCTCGAAGGTATGTAGCTTTTTTAATTGAACATCAACTAAGTCCCAGCCAATTTTTGTTTCTCTACCTCTTACTGTTTGATGAGATAGCTCTTCTCTACCAGTACTGCGCAGAATTCCAGGCATTCACCAGGAAGGAGCTAGTAGAGTTACAGGATAAAGGTTTCGCTATCTGTACAGTAGAGGATAAAAATAGTGTATTATACGCCGATGCCTTTGAAGTAACGGATAAATTCCGTGAACTATTATTTTCAAAACACCCTGAGGAAATGTTCGAGGAGTTATGGAATAAATATCCAAACTTCCACTCCCATTATTCCAAACGTACGCCTACCAAGGCGTGCAATAAAGAGGAACTACGGGAGGACTATGTGAAACTTATCCGCCGAAACCGTCCCTTACATAACTCGATCATTACCTCAGTTGAATGGGGGAAACAACGAGGTTACCTCAATTTGGGAATCACTCAATTCATTGAGGGTAGAAGGTGGGAGGAAATATTACTGGAAAGAAAAAGAAGTGTCGAAAGGGGAGAAGTTTTAATGCAATATGACTAATAGATTCTCGAGGACTCTATTGACCATTAGATGAACAAATGAAAATTGATCAGTCACATATCGACCACATTAGAAAGCAATTTGCTGACCTGCAAAGCAAAGAGGAGTTAGTGATATTATTGAGTGAAGCTAAGAACCTGCTTTACGGTGAGGAGTGCAAGCCTGTTCAATTGAAATCATTGACCTACTACGCCAATCCCGAAATCTGCAAAAAACGTTACCAGACCTTTACCATCAAGAAGAAATCCGGTGCAGACAGAACTATCAATGCACCTGTAAAAGGGTTAAAATCTATTTTGCGCTCACTGAATTTCGTGTTGCAGTGTATTTACGAACCCCATAAAGCAGCAACCGGATTTGTTAGGGATAAGTCGATTGTAGATAATGCCAAAAAACATGTTGGCCATCATTATGTATTCAACCTGGACTTGAAGGACTTCTTTCACTCCTTTGACCGCAACAGGGTGAAAATGGGTTTTATTTACGAGCCATTCAATCTTGGCGGAGACAAAGAACCATTAGCTTTTTTACTGGCAAGTTTATGTACACATCCGTTTGAAGTTGACGGAGAATTAAAGACCGTGCTGCCACAAGGGAGTCCGACATCACCGACCCTTACAAACATCCTTTGCAAAAAGCTTGACCGTAGGCTGAATGGGCTTGCCAATCGGTTTGGAGCAACATTTACCCGGTATGCAGATGACATAACTTTTTCCTCACCGCACAACATCTATAATGATGAAGCATTCAACAATGAACTAAAACGAATCATTGAGGAAGATCAGGAATTGGCTATCAACCCTAAAAAGACTCGTTTACAAAAAGAGGGCTACCGGCAAGAAGCTACCGGATTGATAGTAAACGAAAAGGTAAATGTCCGCAGGAAATATGTAAAGCAAATTCGCATGTGGCTTTACTATTGGGAAAAATATGGCTATGAAAAAGCCGAGCAGATTTTTAAAAGAGATTACATTGCCGACAAAGGGCATGTAAAAAATACGAATGCGCACTTGATGAATGTGTTGGATGGAAAGTTGGAGTTTTTGAAGATGGTGAAAGGAGGCAATGACTCTACATATTTAACCCTTAAAAATAGATTTGAAAAGCAAATTGGTTTAGCAGCACCGATTAGCTCTGTATTGAATATATGGCAAAATGAAGGAATAGAAAAAGCTATGAAAATATTTAATCAATTGCAGAGAAATTGAGAATGGATGAACTAAAGCAAAATATTAATGCCACTATGCAGGATAAAAGTAAATTCATTACTGATATTCTTGATTATAGCCTAAAGAAAAAGGTTGATGACAAAACAAAGGAAAGACTGATTAATCTAGTCAGTAAAGAATTTGAAAAAACAGGGATAGTAGAAGTTGAGATTATTGAAAGGCTTTCCAGAATTGAAGAAATGTTATCCAGAGGTGCTGAATCACAAAAAAAAGAGAAGGGTTTTTCTGGAAAGCATCATAAACCAAAGGAAACTAAAAACTTCTTGTCGTTATTCAATAACAGTGAAGGATTGAAGTTCTTAACGCACAAATTCAATGATGGGAAGCGTGCCTATGATAGTTTTATTGATTTATGCAAGAAAGAATTTGAAGAAGCTAAACAAGAATATAAAAACGTACCAGATGCTCTTTTAAGGCGTATTGAAGAGTTCGCATTTTCTGCAGATCCAAAATGGTATATTAGAATTGGTAAGGACAAGTTTCATCCTAATAAAGGTTGGTCTGAAAAATCATTTATTGAGTGGTATAACAAAAAGGGAAACATTCACCCTGGATGGGACAATGAATGGAATAGGGAAATGATAATTCCGTTTAAGGAAAGCATTGAGGTTAGAGCTGGCAATTTATCCGGAATTATGGACGAAGCAATTGATTTAGCATTAGGAGAATCAAAAAGTAACTTTTTAATATCTAAAAATAATGATGAGCTGGATTTAGCTGAGTTCTATACAGATGTTGATATGTTTCAACAAGCAGTATTTCATGTTATTTCAACTATAAAGGACAGGGCTGAAAAAAATCTTTGTTTTGAAATTAAGATTAGGTTCGACAACCAAACCTTAGAAGGAGGAGATTTTAAAGTTATTACTATTACACATTTAAACTCTGAAGCAACAAAAAATTCAAATGATCCTTCATTTGCAAAAGGTGATTTAAAAACAATACAGAATAACCTTTGGGGGCTATGCAATTACGAAATTGCATCAAAATTCCCTGATGGTCTAAGAAAAAAAATATTCTTAACAGATAACTATAAGGATTATAAAAGTTTCATTGAAGAGAATCAATCTATTGCGATAGAATCTGAAGCTGTTGAAGGGTTCTCTCACATCTTAAAATTCTATTGACTTGTGGTACTAATCATTGACGATACCTTTATTGATAGACACAAATTTCATGACGTTGAATATCTCAAAGAAGAGAGGTATAAAGATATCTGTAAGGTTTTCTCCATTTTGAAAACTGCTGACATTTCCAAAGTCTTAAAACTATTGCCTGACTGCAGAATTTTTTGCAACCATAAAACCCTGCAGCTTTACAATAATGCTGGTCTTCCATTAAACATTGAGGATAACACAAAGTATCGAGAATCATTGATAAACAATATTGGGAAATCTTCTATTCAAAGGATAGAATTTAGCAGAGGTCTTGAAACAAATTTTAATACAAATAAAATTGACAAAGATTTGTTCTATACGAACCTAAAACCCTTTCTAGACTATTACTTTGTAAATAATGTTTTAGAGCCCAAAATCCTATTCTGGGGCAGTGATTTTATGGAAAAAGAACGGCTAACAATTATCCAAAGTATGCTAATCCAAATCAGAATGGTTAGCATATCAGAATTCCAGAATAACGCAAGTATTATTAAAGGACTGAGTGAAGTATACCCACAGCGGGATCCAATTGAAACTATAGAAAGATGGATTAATTCTCAACTTTCAAAAAACGATATTATTCAAGAAATCAACAAAAACATGTAGCTATGAATGAAGTATTTATTCTGTCTGATTACACTCCTTTTTTAAAGGATCTTTCTAAGCTATTGGACATATCAGACAGTAAAATAATTTCTTTGCCATCATTCGATAATGAGAATAATTGGCACGATTGGTCCACACAATTATTTGAGGATAACGATATTGGTAAATTACTTATCCCAATTTCAATTCCAACTGACAATGCCACTAACACCGATGGGCTAAAAATCGCATTACACATTCGCTTAAATTTTGAGCTTACACTCAAACAAAGGCTAACTCCAATTATTTTGTTATCGGATTTTAGTATTGAAAACTTTATTGGTAAGAACAATTTTGACAATGATAATAATCCTCAATACCTCTTGTTTACAAAAGGGATATATCTGTCGTCATTTGATGTTGAAGACATTTCAAGATCCATTGCAAAATCACAACCATGTCTCCCCGAGAATTATCAAAAACAGGTATTATCCAAATTAAAAATATTAGCAAAAGCAAGCACAGGAAAACATAGTATCGCAAATGCGTGGGGATGCTTTAAGCTTGCTCTGGTCACTGGATTACGAGATGAGATATTAAGACATGAAGGTGTGTCAGGGCATCTAAAAACTCTTTATTCAAAATACCTTATTTGTTTCAGTGATTCTTTTACTCAAGAGAGACGTATTGATCTCAATCCAATTCAATGTCAGAGTAAGAAAATCCTTTTTGTTGATGACCAGGCTGATGAAGGTTGGGGAGACTTAATGAAAAACATCTTTAAAGGTTCTGGAAATAATTTTTTATCCATAGATAGTGCAAAATACAAAAACAGTGAAACAAAACTCTTTCATGATTTTGATGGATTTCTTACCGAATGCCGCTCTCATATTGGTAAAGACTGGGATTTAATAATTATTGACCTGAGACTGAACCCGGAAAAAGAAGATGTGGACAATGAGATGATTACACCGACCGAATTTTCTGGTTATAAATTGATAGATGAATTTCTAAATGAAAATGAAGGATACCAGATAATCGTTTCCACAGCATCGAATAAAATATGGAATATCAATGCGGCATTAAATAGAGGAGCTACATCTTATTATGTCAAAGAATCACCTGAGTTTAATTACTCTATCAGAGAAACAAATAAGCATTATGAGAATTTTAAAAGTGATGTTCAAAAATGCTTTGATAAAAGCTATCTAAGAGATATTTATAAGAATAATCAACAACTAATACAGAATCTGAATAGTAGTAGTCCTTCGAGTTTTACCAATGAACTAAAGAATCAATTATCTCTTGCCTATTCTTTGCTAAATGATGCAAAGTCCCATGTGCAATTCGCTTATGCTTATATTTCACTGTACATGATTATTGAGATTATTAATAATAAGTTTTATACAAAAACGAGTGACGATAAGTGGAAAATTTTGGGCACTGGCAATTTGTTAGATTGGGGATGGGATACAAATTCACAAACATATTCTAACACTGGTACAGAAGTTATTGGTAATAAGCCACCTGAATGGCGAAAGTTTGCCGGCATATATTATCAGAAGTGGAATTTGTTGGATCACAATTTCATTCAACAAATATATTTTCTGATAACTAAACGAAATGGATTTGTGCATGGTGATAAATCAATTATGGACAAACAAGATGCGAGAGGGACGTACTTGAATCATGACATTTATACTCATGAAGGCTATGAAAAGCTATTCAAACATATTGAAGTCATAATTGGGTATTTGTAGTGCACAACCACTGCACCCATGCTGTTCATCTTTGAGTTATTGTATGGAGAAAGCAATGAAAATCTTTAACCACTTCCAACATATAACCCTTACCAATGACCAGCGCAATGCGTTGGAGATGCTTTCTTCGTTTCTAGAAAGTGATGAGCAGGTGTTTGCCCTACAAGGATATGCGGGAAGTGGTAAAACAACCTTACTGAAAGGCTTTGTTGAATACCTTCAGTCCATGGACAAGAAATACCAATTGATGGCACCAACTGGCAGGGCTGCTAAGGTCATTAATCAGAAAACCGGCTTTGAATCCACAACCATCCACAAGGGAATTTACAGCTTTGAAAAGTTACAAGAAATAAAGCAAGGTGAGAACGAAAATGATGTGTCATTTCTCTATCAGTACAAAATACGTAACAATCCGGAGGTTCATGATTCAGTATTGATCGTGGATGAAGCTTCTATGGTCAGCGACATCCTTAGTGAAGGTGAGTTTTTCCGTTTTGGAAGCGGCCATCTATTGCGTGACTTAATTACCTATGGCAGGATACAGGATGCCACCACAACCAGTAAAATCATTTTCATTGGTGACCCAGCGCAGTTACCTCCTATCGGGATGAATTTCTCTCCTGCGCTTGATCGCGAGTATCTTAAAGTTACGTACAATGTTAAGGTAGCGGAAACCGAAATAAAGGAAGTAAAACGCCAGGATGAAAACAATGGTATTTTGGATTCTGCCACCAAAATAAGGCAGTGCCTTACCTCCGGCTATTTCACTGATTTTGATTTAAGGGAAAACAATCGTGATATTTTTAATCCGGCTTACCAGGATTATTTAGAAACATACAAGACTCAACAAAAGCAGAAAATCATCATTTGCTGGATGAACAAAACAGCACACGATTTGAACAAAGTAATCCGCAGGGATAAGTTCGGTGATGACTTACCCATTCAGGCATCCGATACCGTTATAATCGGTGGAAACAACTACCAACTAGGTATCATGAATGGTGAATTTGCCATTGTTGCAGAGGCAAGTCCATCGGTTGAAAGCAGAGAGGTTAGTTTTTACACCAAAGGAGGTAAAACTCAAACCGTAAGATTAACATGGAGAAGCATCAGCCTTGTTTTGCCTGATGAAAATAACCAGCCGAAAAATGTAAGTGGATACATTTTGGAGAATTATCTCCACGGTGACAACAATCTAAAACCCGAAGAGCAGAGGGCGCTTTACGTAGATTTTAAAAACAGGCATCCCAAACTTAAAAAAGGGACGGAAGAATTCAAGGAAGCCATAATAAATGATAAATATTTCAACTGCATTCTTTTAAAATATGGTTATGCTGTGACATGTCATAAAGCCCAGGGCGGTGAATGGGATAGTGCCTTTGTTTTCTGGGACAGAGGTACACAAGCCAACTTTAACTTTTATGAATCAGAGCAGAATCGTTCAGGTAAAACCAACCCTGGCTTTTACCGATGGGCCTACACAGCCGTAACCCGTGCATCTAAAAAGCTATTTTGCATAAACCCTCCTTACTTTTCATCCTTTTCAGGAATGAACTTTATTGATGTGAATGTTCAACAGGCATTCAATAAATTAACAGGGCAATCAAATCCAACAAGTGAAATCAATATCAGTGAGGCTTTGCCAGAATTGGAAAAATTTGGCTTAGCTGATGCACCATTGACCATTCAAGATCATTTCATTCACAGATGGTATAATCTGCGAAAGCAATACATAGATATTGAAGCATGGCAAAAAGTTGGGTATGAAATCCGCTATATTTTCAAAAGAGAAGACCAAACAGCAGCATTTAAGTATTGGGTAAACGGGAAGAACGTTTTTAAAACCAACTTCCAAAAGCTTCCAACTCAAACTAATTCGGATAAACTATTCGAAACGATTTCAAAGATTCTCGAAAACTCGCCTCAAGTAATTGTAAATAGAAATAATGCGGAAGGCATTTTGAACCAGATTGGATTTGATGTTGCCTTAGAGGAAGAAAAACCATTTTTAAATAACCTTTACGATCGGGTTAATCAAAATTTAGATGAAGGTGAAGTTATTATAGATATTCAACATCTTAACTATCGAGAGCGATATACCATTAAAAAGAATGCTCAGTCATGTGTAACCGACTTTGAGTACAACAACGATGGATTCTTTGGGCGAGTGCTTCCTTTAGAAAACAGGTGCAACAGTTCTGAAATCCTTGAAAAAATTAAAGCTATTGTTAACCACCTAAAAGAAGCTGATTATGTCGTTTAAAGAAATCAAAGAACTTAGAAAAGCCGGAAAACTTGATGAAGCTTTAGAAATGGCAAATCAGGCTTTAGAAGCAGAACCCGAAAACATTTGGAACAAGCGGGCTGCTGCATGGGTGTATTACGATTACCTCAAAAAGTTTTCTCAACCTGATTCGTTTGATGCTTTTAAAGAAAATCTAATCAAAATAAAGGATTTGGCATTACCCGAAGATGAGAAAATGGTATTTGACAATTCTGCCTGGCAGATCGGAAGCATGGTATTTGGTTTACAAAAAGAGGAACCTGTTAATTATGGGAAGATCAATGAACTCTCAGATATTGTTAAGGAATTTCACTTTACCAACCCATCAGAAGCATATACCTTTATTTACAAAGCTTTTCACAAGGGATACCAAAACTGGTCGAACTATCTGGCATTTGCCGACTGGTGGAATTTTGAAAATTTCCGTTCAGAGGATTACTTAAAGGAGGAGTTCAAAGACAAGAAGATAATGTCAATTGCAGAACAGGCATACATCGCCTATTCCAAAAAACTATTGGAAGGCGAGCCAGTTGACTCTTTTGGTCAGGAAAGAGCCATTGATAAAGACAAAATCAGGGAGTTTCTACCCAAATTAGACAAAATTGTTGATGAACATCCCGAATATCAATATCCACCGTACTTCAAAGCGAAGTTATTATTGGCATTAGGTGAGGATGAAAACATCCTTTCCTCCTTTTTACCCTTTGCCAAGCAGAAAAGAAATGATTTTTGGGTATGGGAAGTTATGGCGGAAATATTTCCTAATGATCAAGAAATTCAGTTTGCATGCTACTGTAAGGCATTAAGCTTGAAAACACCCGAAGATTTTTTGGTTAAGCTCAGGCAGACATTTGCAGGTATGCTTGTGGAGAGACAGATGTACAATGAGGCCAAAACCGAAATCCAAAAGGTGATAACTACCAGAGAAAAAGAGGGATGGAAGTTGCCAAACCAAATAACACAGTGGACAGAACAAGATTGGTATAAATCAGCCACGCCAAAAGAAAATAATAAAGATCTGTACTCACAGTATGTAAAGAAGGCAGAAGAAATATTGTTTCAGGACATCCCGGAAGAAATCATTGCAGTAGAATTCGTTAATGAAAACAAGAACATACTAAATTTTGTCAAGAATAAGCAAAAATTCGGATTCTTTAACTATTCCGGTTATTTGGACAAACCCCAAATTGGAGATTTTCTAAAGGTCAGATTCAATGGTCATGAACAGGACGGATTTCACAAAATATTATCAGCTAAGAAAGCTGCATCAAATTTGACATCAGATGCAATTAGAGATTTTGAAGGCACACTAAAAGTAATTTCTCCACAGAACTTTGGATTTGTGAAAGAAGTCTTTATTGAGCCAAAATTCGTTCAGGACAACAATCTGACAGACGGACAGACTTTAACTGGAATAGCGATTTTATCATTCAACAAAAAGAAAAATGAATGGGGATGGAAAGCAATAGAAATAGAATAGCCAACGCTTCACAGCCACACTCATTACCAAGCCCCACAAGCCAACGCTCAACCAAAGCTTGGCAAAGAGTATGTCTTTGCCAACGCTGACAAACGACCGAAAAAACAGTACGACCGCACAACATTGTATAAGCGTAATGCGGGCTGAATGGCTAAAAATGAGCATTTTTACTCCTAATAAACTTTGTGGTGGGCGGACAGTGAATCGCTCCGAAATCCCGCACTACGCTTATACTGGGCCGTTGGGCAACATACAAAAAGCCAGCCGCACAAACAGCACATTTGGTTCTTACCGACACAAAAGCCAAAGCTAAAATCCCTCAAGAGCTGTTTTTTGGCAACGCACCATCAAAACCGTAAAGGAGCATATCTCTGCCACCGCTCAATGACAATCTGAACAGAAGAATTATAGTTTTCTTATTAAGTTGCACCAAATCCCAAACTACTTTTCTGCAGCTCCCCAAATAAACTTTAGCACTAGCTTAACAAAGCCTTAGCAGTGCAAATCGCTAATTCATAATGGAATACCCTATCTTTAAAGGAAAAACTTGCATTATGAAAGAAAGTACCGATACCTTAAAGACCATTAACCCCACCACGGGCCAACTTATCAAGGAATATCCGCTTATGAGCGACAGCGAGGTTTCCGAAGCGATTGAGAAATGCCACACCGCCTTTCTGGACTGGCGCTTCACGCCTGCCAACGAACGCGCCAAGATTATCAAGGCCATCGGGCAGAGCCTGCGGGACAATAAAGAAGAACTTACAAAACTTATGACCCAGGAAATGGGTAAGCTATTAAAGCAGAGTGAACAGGAGGTAGACCTTTGCGCCGGCATTTGCGACTATACCGCCGAGAACGGCCCCGACCAGCTTGCCGATGAGGAACGTGAACTGCCAGAGGGCGGCCGCGGCTTGATTGCCTATTCGCCCATTGGGGTAATATACGGCATACAGCCCTGGAACTTCCCCGTTTACCAGGTAATACGCTATAGCATCGCCAACCTGATGGCCGGAAACGGGGTGCTGCTGAAGCACGCCGAGAGCGTTACCGGTTCGGGAAAACTACTGGAGAAAATCTATGCCGAAGCCGGATTGCCCAAGAACTTGTTTAGCGTGCTGTTGATAGATCACGACCAGTCTGACAAGGTTATAGAAAATGACCTCGTGCGGGGTGTAACCCTTACCGGCAGTCCGGAGGCAGGGAAGATCATTGGCAAGAAGGCCGGCGAAAAACTAAAAAAAACCGTGTTGGAACTGGGCAGTAACGATGCCTATCTGGTACTGGAAGATGCCAATATCGAGAAGGCGGTGAAACATTGCGTGAATGGCCGGGTTTACAACAACGGTGAAACCTGCGTCGCTGCCAAGCGTTTTATAGTTGTAGATGCCGTGTACGAAGAATTCAAGGAAGCGTTTGTGAAACGCATGAAGGGTGTTACCCACGGTGACCCCACGGGCAAAGATTCGAAGATTGGCCCTATGGCCCGCGAGGATTTACGGGAGGAACTGCACGAACAGGTTACCAAGAGTATCGAGAAAGGCGCCGAGGCACTCTGCGGGGGCGAAATGCCCGAAGGCGACGGATATTTTTATCCGGCGACGGTTTTGGCCAATGTCAAGCCCGGGCAACCTGCCTATGATGATGAACTGTTTGGCCCCGTCGCCTCGCTGATTAAGGCGAAGGATGGGGAAGATGCCATGCGCATTGCCAACGATAGCCGTTTCGGGCTTGGGGGCGGGATTTTTTCCGAAGATACCGACAAGGCGTTCGAGCTGGCCAAGAAACATTTCGATACGGGAATGGTATTTATCAACTCCTTCGGGCTCGCTCAACCCAATATGCCTTTTGGCGGGGTGAAGAACTCGGGCTATGGGCGTGAGCACGGCGGCTTTGGCGTTCGCGAATTCGTGAATGTGAAGGCGATTATGGCGCTCAATTCCTAAGAAATTGAAACTTAGAATAAAAAAACGCATTCGTGATTGGCGTCCCGGATGCGTTTTTATTTTTAGTTACCCTTCCTAGTTGCAAAACTTCTGGCACTCTTCTGTTTACAAACTAAAAATTGTGTATCTTTGGGTAACCCCATTATCTTATCCCCCCATTTAATACCTCCGCTCTGGTTTTAACCTGCCGCTCTCAATTGAATCGGCGCTAAAACCCAAGTAGCTGGTGAAACCATTCGTTTTTATAATCTGTCTTTTATTTGCTGGTATTGCAATAGCGCAATCTACCATGCCGCATACGTGCTCCTTTCAGAAGAGCAATGATTCTTGGATCAAGAAATATAAGGCCGCCGAGACGAAGGGTGAACGTATCGATTTGGTTCGTG
>NZQO01000146.1 GCA_002693605.1 Flavobacteriaceae bacterium | reverse complement strand
TCCGTCTCTCCATTGAATCTTGTCTAGCGGCCATTTTGTGGTTCCAGCTTGTGTTGTACGACACATTAACTTCTGCGGCTGATCTGCGTTCCAGCCGGAATGTTGGCTGAATTCCTTCAGGCCCCGATTTCCTCGTGCTCGGTCAGGCATTCCGACCTGCATTCCCCAAGTGGCGTGTCGTTTGAGGTGAAGATCGCCTATATCCGAGCGCTAGACAAGGATTTTCTGCCGCAAGCGGCACTTGCGGTCGCGCAGACTGCTGGATCTGGACGGATCAGACCGCGAAGCCGCTGTTTCCTTGCCCAGGGGCGGCGTTTTTCAGCGCAGCGGACAGATCTGTCCAGCCGCTTTCGTTCAGTTTGAGCGTGGATCGCGATCATGCGCATAGCGGTGGCGCTCGCAATCGGCGGATAGCGGCGAGGATGGCGCGTACCATCGTGCCGGTGACAGCGACCTCGGCCAGCTGGAAGGTGATGGTGCGGGCGTGACGGACCACACGTGCCCCGATCTTGATCAGCTTCAGTTGCAGGCTGGTCAACGACCAGTCGGCCATGGCCTCGGGCAGCTCGATGCAGCGCAAGAAGGTGGCCAGGTTGTACGCCAGGGCGTGCAGTTGCAGCCGCACCTCATTGTCGCGGAACTTCCGGCACGACAGCCGCGTCCAGCGAAAGGCGTATTTGCCCTCTTTGATGTGCTGCTCGGCGGTGCCGCGCTGGTTGTAGAACCGCACCACCCAGTCCGGCTCCATCGGCAGGTTGGTGACGATGAAGCCGACACGCGGGAACAGTTCGCCCGGATGCCATTCGATCTTGGCGATCACCCGGCGTTCCTTGTCCCAGGACGCCGCCTGATACTCGAATTCCTCGAAGAACCGCTTGACCTTGGTCAGTGACGGCCGCCCGACAGGGCGCGTTAGCCGATGCGCGATCTTGTCCTTGAGGACCGCGTTTGCGGGCAGCCGGATGGCGTAGAAGAACCGCGCTTCTTCCAATCGCTCATAGATCGCCGGGATCGCGTAGGCAGCATCGGCCCGGAAGAACCTGCCACCAAGGTCGCGCTCCGCGTAGCGCGCAATGACGGGGTCGAGAACATCACGCCAGCCATCGGCGCTGTGGACGTTGCCATGGCGCAGGGCGCAGCGTTCCAGCATCCCGAACTGGTTGAACAGAAAGTTGGGGTGATAGCAGCTACAGTCGAAATGGCCATTCCAGGCGGACCCTTCCTGGTCGCCATGGGTCGGGCTGACCGAGCTGTCCATGTCCAGAACGATGTACTTCAGCCCGTTACGGTCATGGAACCGGTCGATCCATTGCCCGTTCAGGTCGGCCAGCGCGGCACGGTTCCCGGCCAGAGCCAGCGTCTCGGTCTCGAACCGTCCCATCTGCGATGCCGAGGCCGCTTGTGCATCGACCGCTCTGCCGCCGACAACTTGGCGCATGACCGGATCGCAGGCGAGACGGTTGGCGTCGTTGACATCCTCGTATCCGGCCAGCCGCCCAAAGACTGATTGCCGGAACAGGCCGTCGAGCCGATGGACCGTGTTCTTGCCAGAGCGAGTATCGCGCAGCGCCGCTGACGCCAAATCGGACAACCCGAGCGCGTCATCAAGCTCGCGCATCACCAGAAGGCCGCCGTCGGAACTGAGCTGCGTGCCGCGAAATTCCAGCCGCACGCGAGGGTCGAAATCCACCCGATCTGCCCGTTGCAAGCCCGCACCCTCTGGGTGATCCATGAAACGCGCCCCTCGCAGCCTTCAACACCATGTTTTATATAGGAAATATAATGGTCAGGACAGCGAAATCAGCGCCTTACTTGGGAAATGTGGGCTAACAGTAGAATTAAATAAGCAAGGAAAATTCGTGAAATAAATTATTCTCACGTCTACGGGACTCGGGACATTAATGCCTCGTCTTCACATTATTTCACACTGAATAAACACTGGGCCGCTCGGTCCCATTGCGCTCACCCTCTCCTTTTTGACACCGGCTTTTCCAAAGAAAATCAGCCCGAACACAAAAAACGGGCCGCCCCATGGGACAGCCCGCGCCTGCAAATTTCTAAAATAGGGTTAACGTATCTCGGCGCTATGCCAGACATTCTTGATGGTGAGATAACTCTCGAGCCCCTCGGTGCCGCCCTCGCGGCCATAGCCGCTGGCCTTGACGCCACCAAAGGGCGTTTCGGGCAGGGACGCCTCGAGCGTGTTGATCGACAGGTTGCCAACCTCGACCTCATCCACCAGCCGCGCCATATAATCGGCCCGGTTGGTAAACCCATAGCCCGCCAGACCATAGGGCACCTCATTGGCGCGGGCGATGGCCTCGTCGAGGTTCCTCACCGGGTTGAGAATGGCGATCGGGCCAAAGGGCTCTTCCTGCATGATCCGGGCATTGTCGGGCACATTGGCCAGCACGGTCGGCGCAAAGAAATAGCCCCGCTCCCCCATCGCCGCCCCGCCACAGCGCAGCTCGGCCCCCTTGGCCACCGCATCCTCGACCAGCGCCGAGAGAACCGGCACCCGGCGGTCATTGGCGAGCGGCCCCATCTCGACCCCGGGCTCGACGCCATTGCCGACCACGGTGGCGGCGGCGCGCCGGGTGAACGCCTCGGCGAACTGCTCGAAAACATCCTGATGAATGAAGAACCGCGTCGGCGAGGTACAGACCTGCCCGGCGTTGCGCATCTTGCGCACTGCGCCGCTGATCGCCGCCCGTTCGACATCGGTATCCTCGCAGACGATCACCGGCGCATGACCGCCCAGCTCCATGAGAACCCGCGTATCGCTCTGCGCCGCCAGCGCGGTGAGCTGACGGCCCACCGCCGTCGACCCGGTCAGCGCCACCAGCCGCACCGAGGGCTGTGGGATGAGGTAACCGGATATTTCCGAGGGCGTGCCAAAGACGAGGTTGAGCACCCCGGCAGGAAGCCCCGCATCCTCGAACGCGCGCACGATATGGATGGCCCCGGCGGGTGTTTCCTCGGCGGCCTTGAGGATGATCGAACAGCCCGAGGCGAGCGCCCCTGCGATCTTGCGGGCGGGCTGGCTCATCGGGAAATTCCAGGGCGAAAACGCCGCGACCACGCCAATCGGATGATGATGGACCGAGATATGCGACCCGGGCGCCGCCGGGATCACCCGGCCATAGACGCGCATCGCCTCGCCCGCGTCCCATTCGAAAAACTCGACGCCCCGGATCACCTCGAGCCGCGCCTGCGGCAAGGGTTTGCCATGTTCGGCGGTGATGGATTGGGCGATCTCTTCTTGCCGCTCGCGCATAAGGGCGGCGGCGCGCAGGATGATGTCGGCACGCGCACGCGGCGGGGTGCGGCTCCACAGGCGAAGCCCCTGTTCGGCGGCCGCAAGCGCCTCTTGCAGATCGGAAATCCCGGCCTTGGGCAGGCGTCCCAGCTCTTCTTCGGTGGCCGGGTTGACCACCGCCATATCCTCGGCCGCCCCGCGCCATTCGCCATTGATGAAGAGTTTCAATTCCGGATAGCTGTACATGCCGACCTCGTTGCTGTCTGTGTCTTGGGGCCAAGTTTTCCTATGGCCGAGGCATCACAACAACTGAATTGAACAAATACTGGTATCCAAAAGCCGGATATCAGAGCGGACCAAGCGTCCGCGCCACCTGCCCCGCCGCCGCATGCAAAGCGGCAAGGAAACTCTGCCCCGCGGGCGACAGGCTCTGGGGTCCGCGATAGGACACGCCGACCGGCCCCGCCCCAAAGGGCGCGACCCAATCGATGCTCGCCAAAAGACCGCTCTCGATGTCGAGTGCTGCCACATGCGCGGGCATCAGCCCGATGAAATCATGCGACCGCAAGAGCGACCGGTTGGCGAGGTAAGACACGGATTCAATCGCCGTGCGCGGCACATATTGATCCTGACGGACAAAGAACTGATCGGTCTGACGGCGCAGTGTGGTCTCGACCGGCGGCAGGATCCAGCCATAGGGTTTGAGCTGCTCGAACGACACATTGGTCTCTTGCGCCAGCGGATGCTGCGTCCCCGCCACCGCCAGCACGCGTTCATCAAAGAACTTCTCCTGCGTGATGTTCTCGCGGTGCCGGTGGCTTGGCAATCGCCCCACCACCATGTCGATCTCGCCCGCCAATAGCGCCGGCATCAGCACCTCATTGGTGCCTTCGACGATCTTGATCGCCACCTTGGGCCGATCCTTGAGCAGACCTTCGACCGCCATCGGCAAGAGCGACGGCGACGCCGCCAGCAAAGTGCCGACCACCACCCGCCCGCTGTTGCCCTCGTTGAGGTCGTCCAGCTCCTGCGCCGCGTTGGAGACCTGCGAAAAGATCAGCTTGCCATGCCGGATGAGCGCCGCGCCAAACACCGTCGGCACCACCCCGCGATTGGTCCGGTCAAAGAGCTTCACCTCGAAATCAAGCTCGAGATCCTGGATCATCTTGGTCGCCGCGGGCTGCGAAATGTTGAGATCATGGGCGGCGTTCTGAATGCTGCCATGCTGACCCACGGCCACCAAGAGCCGCAATTGCCGCAGCTTGAGCCGGGTCATCGCCCGTTCGACGATACGCGTGTGACGGTTGGCCATGGGCTCTCCTCGGTAACGGCTTAGATCGTAATTGGGACGCAGCGCCGCTCGATTGCCGCCACCGCGCTCATCGCGGCCAGCGCCGAACTGCGCGGATTGTCGGGCAAGGGCTTGCCATTGATGCGAAAGCTCAGCGTGCCAAACGCCCCTTCGGCGTGGATTTCATGGATATTCTCCATGACGCCCGGGTCCGCCACCAGCCGCACCTGCGTCGCGTCAAAGCCGATCCCGGCAAAGGCCACTGCCGCCGCCACATTGGCGTTTTTCGGATAGCGCTGCGCCGCCTCCCGGGCGCTGCCCTCAAAATGGGTGGCCGCCTGGTCGAGCCTGGCCAGGTCGAGCTTCTCTTCGGCGGGCGAGCCCTGCCAGCCGCGCGGCGGTTTGCGCCCGACATAGGTCACCGAGGCCAGCCCCCCGACCCGCGCCGCCGCAAGCGCGTCGAGCGCCCCGATCGCACCGCTCGCCAGATGCAGCTGCGCGCCGCCCCGCTCTGCCGCCTCGGCCAGCCGCTCGGCCAGCGCCGGATCGGCCAGCGCCCCCAGCGACACGGTGATCAGATCGATCCCCCGCTCGAGGATCGCCGCCCCATGTTCGGCCAGCGCCGCATGGCCCGCGCAATCCACCATGAGCGTGATCCCCTCGGGCAGATCCTCGAGCCGCCGCAGCCGCAAGACACCGTCGCTGCCACGCGCATGCTCCGGCCCCGACCGGGTCAGCACCGCCTCCGGGCCAAGCCCCCGCGCCGCCAGCTCTGCCGCCACATAACACCCGATGGCGCCGCCGCCGATGAGACCTATTTTCATGCCATTCTCCTAATCTGGCTGCAACGTATCCGAAATCAGCGCGCGCTGGTTATCATTTTTTTGGATATCCAGTTTCCCGGAATGCGGTTGGTTTTCGCCCATCCCGGCGGGCAAATACCGGCAGACCTCGGCGCCACCGCGCGCGCCAAACCCTGTTGATCACACCGGAGCCGGCCCATGAAATACGCCAAGAAAGACGCCAAAGCCTATGCCCGCGAAACCATGCGCGGCATCTGGGCGGCGGCGCTCAACCCGTTCGACGAAACGCTCGCGCTGAACGAGGACGGGCTGCGCAGCAACATCCGCCACTGGATCGACGATCTCGGCATCAAGGGGCTGTTCATCGCGGGCAAGCAGGGCGAGTTCTGGTCGATGTCGCTCGACGAGCGCAAGCGCAACATGACCATCGCCGTCGAGGAATGCGGCGACAAGGCCGGCACCATCATGTCGATCTCGGATCAGAACGTCGAAACCGTGCTCGACCTCGGCCGTCACGCGCAGGATTGCGGGGCCGATTACGTCGTGGTGCACGCCCCGATGCTGAGCTTCTGCCATGACCGCGACGAGGTGCTCTACAATTACTACAAATACCTCTGCGACCGGCTCGACATCGGCATCGCCATGTGGAGCCACCCCGACAGCGGTTATCTGATGGAGCCCGAGACCTGCGCCCGCATCGCCGAGCTGCCCAATATCATGGCGATCAAATATTCCGTGCCGCGCGACATGTACGCTCGGCTGACCAAGATGGTCGGCGACAAGATCCTCGTCTCGACCTCGGCCGAACCCGAGTGGCTCGACAATATCGAGGAACTCGGCTGGCAGCTCTACCTCTGCTCTTCGCCCCCCTATCAGCTGCAGACCAAGAACGATCTGCGGATGCAGGAATATACCGAACTGGCCTTTGCCGGGAAATTCGACGCCGCCCGCCGGGTCCGCGACAGTCTCGACCCGGTGCGCCACGCCATCCAGAGCACCAAGCCCGGCGGCAAACCCACCGCCCATGGCAAATACTGGCAAGAACTGCTCGGTCAGGTGGGCGGCCGCGTCCGTCACCCGATGCTGGAACTGACCGAGGCCGAAAAGGCCGCGACCAGCGCCGCCTTCGAGGACAGCGGCCTACAGCTCTGATCCCGCGCGATGACCGGCGAAGCCTTTGCCGTGCTCGCCGCCCTGGCCTACGGGGTGGCGGGCGTTGCCATTGTCCAAGGCCGCCCCATGGCACGCGGCGACGATGGCGTCTTTCTCTCCGTTCTTTTGACCGCCGCCCTGTCTTGCCTGCTCTGGCTCGGCTGGGGCGGGACCACGACGGGCGCGCAGCTCGCCCCGCGTGACCTGATGGGCGCGATCCTTATCTTTGCCGTGGCGGGCATCTGCTCCAACGGGATCGGGCGGCAGGCGATGTACTGGGCGACCGAACGGATCGGCGCGGTGCGGGCGGGCCTGTTGCGGCGGCTGACCCCGCTGTTCGTGTTGCCCTGCGCCTATCTGCTGCTCGGCGAGGTGCCCGCGCCGCAGACCCTTTTGGGCAGCGCCTTGGTTATCGCAGGGGTCCTGATCTACGTCCTGCCGCAGACCCGCGCCGCCACGCCCGCGCCAAATACCCCGCCGAAAATCTCTGCCAACCCGTTCGGCCTGCTGCTCGGCACGCTCTCGGCGCTTGCCTATGCGCTGGCCTTCGCCTTTCGCGGGCTGGGGCTCGACACTCTGCCAGACCCGACATTCGGCGCGATGATCGGGGCCTTTGCCGGGGCGCTGGCGCTCTTGGCGCTGGCCCTTGCCCGCAAAGGGCTGCGCGACGGGCTGCGGCATCTGAGTCGAGACCGCCAAGCTGCCCATTGGCTCACCGCGCTGGGCCTGAGCGCCGGACAGATCCTGCAGTTCTTTGCCCTTCACTCCGCGCCGGTGGTCTCCGTGGCCTTGCTCGGCACGCTCGAAGTGATGTTCTCGGCCGCCATCATCCTCTTGATAACAAAAGGCGAAACCGTGGCGCTCCGGCCGCTTATCCTGGCCTCTATCCTGTCCACCGCAGGCACCGCAATCTTACTTTTTGCCCAAGCCTGATATCAGCAAAACATATACCCATTTTCCCAGAAACAAATGTTTCTTTGCTTCCATTTCTCCTAGATTTTCCGGTGAAACACGGCCCTCCGCGGCCAGAGAGCCCCGAGGGAGGTGACCATGACCGAACATCCGACACTCAAACCCTTCAACTTCAAAAAGTGGGTCGCCGACAATGCCGACAAGCTGCGCCCGCCGGTCGGCAACCAGCTTCTGCACAAGGAAGGCGATATGATCGTGATGGTCGTGGGCGGCCCCAACACCCGCGTCGATTTTCATGACGACCCGGTCGAGGAATGGTTCTTTCAGCAAAAGGGCGACATGATGCTCAAGATCGCGGAGGGCGGCAAAATCTACGACGTGCCGGTCCGCGAAGGCGAGGTTTTCATGCTGCCGCCGCATGTGCGCCACGCGCCCCAGCGCCCGCAAGAGGGCTCGGTCGGGATCGTCGTCGAAGCGCCGCGCCAGCCCGGCATGAAAGAAGGGTTCGAATGGTTCTGCTTCAACTGTCAGGGCCTCGTCCACCGCGAAGAGCTGACCCTTGACGGCGCCGAAGGCATCGTCAGCGCCCTGCCCAAAATCTACGACCGTTTCCACAACAGCACCGAAGCCCGGACCTGTCCGAGCTGCGGCGAACTGCATCCGGGCAAGGGCAAACCGCCCGCCGGATGGGTGCAACTCTGACCCAACGAGAATGATAAAGGGAGCCTCAAGATGAAGACCATCACCAGATTGCTGACCGGCGCCGCCCTGGCGCTGGCCACCGCCGCCCCCGGCTTTGCCGCCGAATTCCGGCTCGGCCTGATCACCCCGCCGCCCCATATCTGGACCAATGCCGCCGAAGCCTTTGGCACCGAGCTGGCCGAGGCCAGCGGCGGCACCCATAGCTTCACCGTCTTCCCCGCCCGCCAGCTCGGCAACGAGGCCGAGATGCTGCAACAGCTGCAGG
>NZQO01000145.1 GCA_002693605.1 Flavobacteriaceae bacterium | reverse complement strand
GGCTTGAACAATGGTTTCCAGCTTTCAATCTGCGCCATATTGGCGGCGTCCGTGTCGAATGAAAAACCGCGAGGGGTAAATCCGCCAGCATCACTTTCTAGGGCAAATACGTGCTGTTCCCCTTTTAGCTTTGCCTCTTCGGCATATTTATTTCCCCCGCGCAAACCGTTCTCCTCGTTCATGAATAGAACCACGCGCACACTGTGCTTCGGCTTGTAATTTATTTTCTTGAATAGTCGAAGTACCTCCATAGATTGGACGCAACCGGCACCATCATCGTGGGAGCCATCGCCAAGATCCCATGAATCAAGATGGCCGCCCACCACGATATATTTATTAGGGTATTCGCTACCGGAAATTTCACCAATGACATTATGTGATAAGACATCATCGTACGTCTTGCAATTCTGCTTGAAGTAAAATTGAAGATCGGGTTTCATTTTCAGGGCGCTGCTTAGGTAGTTTGCGCCGTTCGTACTGATGGCGCAGGCTGGGATGCGCTGTTCTGGCGGGGTATCACCATAGCTCATGGTCCCTGTGTGCGGAAAGTCGTCGTTGCGAAGGTTCAAACTGCGAACCACAACTCCCACGGCGCCATACTTGGCCGCTTCCATGGCGCCGGCATAGCGTTGGTCCACACAGCCGCCATAGGCTTCAAACGTATGGATTAGGTCTGCCTTCATTGGGCGATTGTAGAATACTATTTTTCCCGCTATCTGTTCGCGTCCATAATTGGCCAAGTCTTCCAACCCCTGTACTTCTATTACCTCGGCTTTTAGGCCTCCGGGCGTAGTGGGCACCGATCCTCCCAAAGCACAGATATCTGTGGTGGAAGTCATGCCGGGAGCGGTTTCTATATAGGCATATTCCTTCATGCCACGGGTCCATTTGGGCACCATAACGGGTTGCAGCCAAACTTTGTCTAACCCCAGCTTTTCCAATTGGGCCTTGGTGTATTTTACGGCCTTCTCGGCTTCGAGCGAACCAGAGAGCCGCCCACCGATATCATTGGAGAGGTGGTCCAGCCAATCATAGCTCTTCCCGTTGAGTAGGGCCATATCGTAGATGGAGCGAATGGTAAGGGAGTCTGCCTGAGTATACGCCTGTGCGAGGCTTACCGCGGTTGTGAGGAATGTGCAGAGGGAAAGAAATAGAATTTTCATATGGGTATAAATAATTTGTAGTTGGCCTTACTGACCTTTGAGACGTTCTTTATATTCTGAAATTTGCGATTTGATCTCGGGATCCAGCTCGGGTTCCCGGATATCGTCGTATTTCCGAAGTTCTTCTAACAAAATCTTTGCCACGATAAACCGGGCGGTGGGCTTATCATCGGCCGGAATGGAATACCAGGGGGCGTGCGGTTGTGAGGTACGGTTGAGGGCATCTTCGTAACAGCTCATATAATCGTCCCAAAGTTCGCGTTCGTCCAGATCGCCAGGAGAGAATTTCCAATTTTTATTGGGTTTGTTCAATCGGCGCAGCAAGCGATGTTTCTGCTCATCCTTAGAGAGGTTCAGAAAAAATTTAAAGACCAGCGTTCCGTTTTGGGAAATGATCTCCTCAAACTGGTTTATCTGCTCAAAACGCTTGCTCCAAAAAGCCTCGTCAATATCCTCCAAGCCGTTTACCTTGGGCAGATTCTCCCCCAAGATATACTCGGGATGTACACGGGTAACCAATACGTTTTCGTAGTGGGTACGGTTAAATACGCCAAATTTGCCACGCTCGGGCAATTTGCAATAATGCCGCCACAGGTAGTCGTGCCGTTTTTCTAGAAACGTTGGGGTCTTGAAGCTGTGAACAACCACACCACGGGCGTTTAGGTCTTTAAACACCTCCCTAATAAGGCTGTCCTTACCGGCGGTGTCCATACCTTGCAGGCAAACCAGGACCGCATACTTACCGTGGGCATAGAGCGTGTCCTGCAAATCGGCCAGGTCCTTCCGGGTTTTTGCCAGGCGCTCCTCTATGGTATCTTCAGAAGCGTTCAGATCGAACTTGGTGGGCAAGTTTCCCAATTGGATGTTAGAGTGGATTTTGAAATCGGCTATATTGATTTTCTTCATATCGCTAAAGATAGCAAGATTTTCTAGATAGCGTTTGCAAAGCAACGCGGGTAATACATTTCAGCAATCGGAAAACGCCAATCTAGGGGTCTACGCGGGAATCGTAACTATAACCGCCCTATAGAAAGTAAAGATAAAAATGTTCTGTGTCGTGATTCCCTCTCGCAATGCTACTCGGTATATTGAGAAGCGTTCTTATTTGCTCGCGAACGACGCAACGTCCTTTTCGCTAACCTCAGCACCTCCAAGAATGATAAGGCGCTCTACCACGTTCCGAAGCTCGCGGATATTCCCTGTCCAATCGTATTGCTGTAGCAGTTCTATGGCCTTCTTCGAAAAATTCTTTTTGGCCGTACCGTGCTCTTCGGCAATTTTCTCGGTAAAATAATCGATTAATAAGGGAATGTCCTCTCTCCTATCGTTCAACGGGGGGACCTTAATGAGGATGACGGCCAGCCGATGGTAAAGGTCCTCGCGGAAATTACCTTCTTCAATTTCCTTCTTAAGGTCCTTGTTGGTAGCGGTGACCACCCGAACGTCTACCTTTATATCCTTATCGCTCCCCACGCGCTGCACCTTATTTTCCTGAAGTGCCCGTAGCACTTTCGCTTGGGCCGAAAGACTCATATCGCCCACTTCGTCTAGAAAAATGGTGCCGCCATTGGCAGCCTCAAATTTACCGGCCCGGTCTTTATTGGCAGAGGTAAAGGCGCCCTTCACGTGCCCGAACAGCTCGCTTTCGATAAGCTCACTCGGGATGGCCGCACAGTTTACCTCAATCATCGGGCCCTTGGAGCGATCGCTTTTTTGGTGTAGCCAATGGGCCACTAGTTCCTTTCCGGTACCGTTCGGGCCCGTTATGAGTACGCGCGCCTCGGTGGGGGCAACTTTTTCGATCATCTCCTTAATACGCACGATCTCTGACGACTCGCCGATCATTTCGTATTTTTTTCCTACTTTTTTCTTGAGGCGGGTATTTTCTACAACCAGCTCCTTTCGATCTAGCGCAATGCGAACGGTATTGAGCAGACGGTTTAAATCGGGTGGTTTCGAAATATAGTCGAAGGCTCCCAAGCGCATGGTGTTTACCGCAGTGTCCAGGTCGCCATGGCCCGAAATCATGACCATAGGTATCTCTGGCTTTATTTTTTTAACGGCCTCTAGCACCTCGACACCATCCATTTTTGGCATTTTTATATCGCAAAGTACTAGGTCGAAATCGTCTTTCTTAATCAGTTCAACGCCCGCCAAGCCGTCCTCGGCCTCGATAACCTCATATGTGTCGCTTTCTTCCGATAGTATTTTTACCAGTACGCGACGTATTGCCGCTTCATCTTCAATAATTAAAATTCTAGACATGTTTTTTAAAATCTAAATTTGATCCCTCCACGAAAATAGAAGGTGTTGTCGTCGTTTATTACGTAGGCCGTTTCACGTTCGTTGTCGCGAATTCGGAATTCGTTATGCACCGAATGCGCTGCGTAGGTGTAGAAGAGTAAGTGGTCTGTAAAAAAATGTTCGTAGCCAATTCCGAAGAGGACATTGGTCATAGACACATTCTCGCCCTTCACCGTGGTGCCTGGTATAACAAGATTGTTCTGGATATTTCCGAAGAAATTATCGAGCGTACCAAAGGCTTGGATGGCATCCTTGTGCGAGCGATTAAGATACCGACGAATGTTGGATTTTGGCACCCCAATGGTATAGGTCCAATCGGGATGGAACTGCCTGAAGTAATTAATCATGGGCAGCGGAAAACTACGCCCGGGCGTGGTAGAATAGTTTAACCCGAAAATTAAGCGGTAGGGCTTCGGAATGTCGGCATTCTTGCGATCGTTAATAGCGTAAACGGCGGTTTCATAAATTATATCGTCTCCTACCAGGCTGCCAACTAAATTCGAATTGATACGTGCCCCCCCGCGCACGCCAATGCGCCAGTTATCGTTTACCTTGAAAACATACCCCAAGTAAGCCTCGATGCGCTGTACCGATTGTAATTGCTCGAGTTGCGAGGCCGTAAAAATCTCATCGTCCTCGATACCCAATTCTACATAGCGATATTGCAAACCGATAACCAGATATTCTTCCTTGGCGGCACCTACGGGAATGGGCAGTTGCAAAAGGGCGCGGTAGCGGGCTATGTCGTTATCGGATTTGGAAAAGGGAATGTACAAATATTCAAGTCGGGCAATATCTGTCGTTTGCCCCGAAGCTGAAGGTACGGCGAGCAAAAAGAACAGTGCTGCCACAAAGCTTATGCCCAGATTTTTTCTCCAACGAAACGAAAGGGGTATGTTGTTGGACGGAACGTTGTGTGTCAAAATAAGTACGTATTATTAGGTTATTTTCGGAACAGATGCACGTCTCGTTGCGGAAACGGTATCGTTATCTCATTATCCCTGAATAGGTTGTCTATTCGGAATCGTATTTCACTCTTAATTCTCGGGTCGACGAAACTATCGTTGACAAAGAAGTGAATACTAAAGATAAGCGCAGAATCTCCAAAATCCTCAAATAATACGAAAGGTTTAGGACTTTTTAACACTCCTTTTTGTTTTGCGACACTTTCCATAAGCAATGACTCCACCTTGCGAGTATCGCTTCCGTATGCCACCCCTACCCTAACAAATTCGCGCGTGGAGCGATGGTTTTGGGTATAGTTGAAAATGGTATCGGTAATGAAGGTATGGTTGGGAATGATAATTATCTTATCGTCTCTGGTAATGGCACGTGTGGTACGTAGCTTGATGTCGATTACACGGCCCACCTTCCCGTTAAGCTCGATAATATCGCCTACTAAAAGAGATTTGTCGAGAATAATAAAGATGCCGCCTATTACGTCCTTGAACAAATCTTGAAGGGCGAGACCCAACCCCACCAAAAGTGCGGCAGATGCCGCGAGGAACGGTGTAATGTTGATACCGGCAACACTCAGCACCACAAAAACTACAATGATATAGGTAACGTACTTGATGAATTTGAAGACACTAATAAACTTCAGCTTATCGGTTTCCTGCATGTTCCGTGTATAGAGCATGCGAATCCACTTCAGGATAAAGCTGGCCACCAAAAAGGATACGACGACGAGCAACAGCAGGCCAATGGTAATATCGATACGCTTTTCGCCTTCACCAAAATGAACCCCCAACTCGAGGAAGTTTTTAATACCTCCCCAAATGTCGTCCTTCACGACCTCTCCGAGCGTTTCTGTCACCTTAGTGTCTTGGAACATCGTTAGTATTTAAGCCATTTCGCAAGTTCCTTATAACTAGGCTTTTTTCCGTACATCAAAATACCCACGCGATAAATTTTGGCGGCAAACCACACGGTTCCTATAAAAGTTACGAACAACAGTAATACTGAAATTAGCTGCTGCCATAAGGGCACGCCAAACGGAATGCGCATAAGCATAACAACCGGCGAGGTAAACGGAATGTACGAGAAAACCTGCGACACCGTACCGTGTGGATTGTCTATTACCGTGAAAAAGCCCACATAGACGGCCAAAATTAGCGGCATTAATATGGGAAGCATAAATTGCTGCGTATCGGTCTCGCTATCAACCGCGGCCCCTATGGCCGCATATAGCGATGCGTATAGAAGGTACCCCCCAATAAAGAAGAGAATGAACATCACGATCAGGTTTGCCAAGGGCATGTTGTTTATCTCGTAAAACACTTCCTGAACGATCGAGTCAACCCCTCCCGTGCTGCTCTCTAGCATTTGCTGCTGGGGTGTCTGCACCGTTGCCGGGTCTATGTCGAACACCGATGTGAGCACCGCGCTAAATATAAATAGCAGTATTACCCACGCTGCAAATTGCGTAATTCCCGCGAGGGAAGTTCCGAATATTTTTCCCAGTAACAGCTTAATCGGCTTTACGGAAGAAATGATCACTTCAATAATGCGGCTGGTCTTCTCCTCGATAACGCTCCTCATAATCATATTTCCGTAGATAATGATGAACATGAACAGCAAATAGCCCGCGGCCCCGCCAAAAATGAGCTTGAGGCCCGACCCTAATTTCGAAGTTTCCTGTCCTTGAAAGGTTTCAATCCGGGTATCAACGTTCACTCGCAGATCCCTTATTTTTTGCGCATCGATACCGGCATTGGCCAGCTTAATAGTATTTGCCTTTTCCTCAATAGCATCTTCAATATCATCTATAAGGGTTAGCGACGGGGAGTCGTCGGAATAAAATACGATTTGGGAAGAGAGGTCTTCCACGCTAGCGGTCGCAGGAATATACAACAATCCGTAATCGGAAGACTCCTCGGTATTTTTCTTCGCTTCCGAAAGCGGCACCCCGGTAATTGTTTTGTACGTTATACTGCTCGTGCTCTCAAATTCCTCCACGAATAGCCCACTCTCGTCCAAGACGGCAATGGTGCGCTTGTTATCGTGATTTAATTGCGACAAATAGGCCACCAAGGCAAAAATGGCAACCATAATTAGCGGACTCAAGAAGGTCATAACTATAAATGACTTATTTCTAACCTTGTTCAGGTATTCACGCTTAATAATGAGTGATAGATGGTTCATTGCCATACCTAGTTATTTTTTACGGTTTCAATAAAAATATCGTTTGCAGACGGAATTACCTCTACAAAGTGCGTGAGCTGGCCCTGGGTGGTCAAGTAACTTACCAGGTCGTTAGCCGATGTACTTTCGGGGATCTTGATTCGGTATTGCAACTCATCGTGTATACTCTTGAAGGCAGCCGTAGAGACCTGAAAACGCGAACGCAATTCCTGGGTGGTTTGCTCGGGGTTATTGGCCAGCAACCCAACATCGTAAATATTGTTTTGATACGCGCGCTTAATGTTTATAAGCTTCCCGTCCAAAAGCTTGTTCGATTTGTGGATGAGGGCAATATGATCGCACATTTCCTCTACAGATTCCATTCGGTGCGTAGAAAAGATAACCGTTGCGCCCTCATCTCGCAATTGCAAGATCTCGTCCTTTATCAAGGTGGCGTTAATGGGGTCGAAACCACTAAAGGGCTCATCGAAGATCAGCAATTTGGGACGGTGCAGCACTGTCACTATAAATTGAATTTTCTGGGCCATTCCCTTAGACAGTTCCTGTATTTTCTTGTTCCACCAGTCGCTAATGCCAAACCGATCAAACCAATATTTAAGCCGCTCCTTTGCCTCTGTCTGCGAAAGACCCTTTAATTGGGCAAGGTACAGGGCCTGCTCACCTACTTTCATCGATTTGTAGAGCCCCCGTTCTTCGGGCAAATAACCTATGTGCTGGATATGGTCTGGACGCAACGGCTCTCCATCTAGGAGCACGGTGCCAGTATCGGGCAAGGTAATTTGGTTAATAATGCGAATGAAGGTTGTTTTTCCAGCTCCGTTGGGACCTAGAAGTCCAAAAATGCTTCCTTTTGGCACTTCCAGCGATATGTCGTTCAGGGCCTTATAGTTTCCGTACGTTTTGGAGACATTCTTAGCCACCAAGAGGTTTTCCATAGTTGCGAGTTAATTTCTGTAAATATATTGAATTGAGACCGAAGCCATACTTCAATCAAATTCCTTTTTCATAATTATTGAAAATTTCGGCAAAATGAGCGCCGACGGAATGGTGCCAAAAACAAAACCCACCCTTAAATTGCTTAAAGGGTGGGAAAAAAATTGCTATGAAAAAGAAAAATTATCGCTTTTAAGAGTAGCGACATTTCAAATATAGAAAAAAATATTTAATTTAACGTTTACTTAAGAAAACATATCTTTCACCTTTTCGAAAAACGACTTGTCCTCTTTCTCGGGATTGGGCTGAAAGTGCTCGCTATCGCTCATCTTCTCGAAAAACTCGCGTTGTTCCTTAGTAAGCGATTTAGGCGTCCAAACGTTAACGTGTACCAACAAATCGCCGGTACCATAATTATTTATGCTGGGAATTCCCTTATTGCGCAAGCGCAAGATCTTGCCGCTCTGCACTCCCGGCTCTATTTTAATACGAACCTTTCCGGTAACCGTATCTATTTCCTTCGAGCTGCCCAGAGCTGCCTCTGAAAAACTAATGTACAAATCATAATGCAGGTTATCGCCCTCGCGTTGTAGGCTTTCGTGGGGTTTCTCCTCGATGGCCACGAGCAAATCGCCCGCTATCCCATTACCGGGAGCATCATTTCCCTTTCCGGAAACCTTAAGCTGCATCCCGTCAACCACACCCGCAGGTATCTTGATCGATACAGTTTCCTCGGTAAGCAACATTCCGTTTTCATCGGCATTGGAAGGTTTCTTATCGACCATCTGCCCTGCACCGCCACACACATTACAGGTGGTCGCCGTTTGCATACGGCCCAATATCGTATTCTGGATACGGGTTACTTGCCCAGTCCCGTTACAGGTGTCGCAAGTTTTGTAACTAGTTCCCTGGGCAACCTTTTTACGTTTTACCTTTAGTTTCTTCTCTACGCCATTGGCAATTTCCTCTAGTGTCAGTTGCACGCGAATGCGAAGGTTGCTGCCCTTAACGGTACGCCTGCCGCCTCCGAAACCACCAAAACCGCCAAAACCGCCACCGCCGCCAAAGGCTCCGCCGAAGATATCCCCGAATTGACTAAAGATATCGTCCATATTCATGCCGCCGCCGCCAAAACCGCTGCCATCGAACGCCTGGTGCCCAAACTGGTCATAACGCTGCCGTTTTTCAGGATTGCTTAGCACTTCGTACGCCTCTGCAGATTTCTTGAACATCTCTTCTGCTTCGGCATTGCCCGGATTCTTGTCGGGATGGTATTTAATAGCCATCTTCCGATAGGCTTTTTTAATTTCGGTTGCCGAGGCGCCCTTAGAAACGCCCAAAATCTCGTAATAGTCCTGGTTCATATTATTGTCCTATAACTACCTTTGGGTAGCGAATTATCTTATCACCCAGTGCGTAGCCTTTTTCTAGTACATCGATGATTTTTCCTTTCATATCGTCAGTGGAAGCGGGTATTTGTGTTACGGCCTCGTGAATTTCAGCATCGAAGGTATCGCCCACCTTGGTTTCCACGGTTTGCAAACCTTTGCCCCGCAGGGTTTCCCGCAACTTATTGCTAATGAGCTCTACGCCCTTGTAAAGACTATCATCATCAGATTTTTCGATTTCCTTCAGTGCCCTGTCAAAATCGTCCAGAACGGGCAACATGGCAGCAATAACTTCCTGCCCCGCCGTCTTGAACATCTCAACACGTTCGCGACCCGTTCTTTTCTTATAGTTTTCAAATTCGGCAAAAAGGCGCAAATAACGCTCTCGCTCCTTTTCTAGGTCCAACTGGGTGGCGCTAGCAGCTTCTCTGTTCGTTTCATTTTCAGTGCCGGCGTCGTGTACCTGCTCATTCTGCCCCTGTGCCTCATCGGCCACCGCGGTGCTCTTTTCTGTATCTTTCTTGCTCATAAATGAGAACATTTTATTTTTTTCTGAAGGGTGCAAAAGTACTGCCATTTCAGTTAAAATGTCAAAATGTCACGGCATTATTTTAATACTATTTTAAGAATAAGCTGTCGCTTGCTTACTATTTTTGTCGGTACAAACTAAAAACGTAAAAAATGAAAAAGACATTCACCACCATCGCCCTTGCTGCATTCGTTGCCACCGGTATGGTCTCGTGCAAGGATAGTACCAAGGAAGCCGAAACCACCGAAGCACAAGAGGTAGCCGCAGCTTCAGAGATCGCTGAGAACTATAGCGTGGACACGGACAATTCGCGAATTTTATGGGAAGGAAATAAGCCTACCGGCTCGCACAAGGGTCACATAAAACTCTCGAAGGGCGAGGTTATGGTAAAGGATAACGCCATCGAGGCAGGTAAGTTTGAAATTGACATGAACACCATTACCGATGAAGACCTAGAGGGAGAACAAAAGGAAAACCTAGAGGCGCACCTAAAAGGCACCGTTGAGGGAAAGGAAGGCGATTTCTTTAATGTAACAAAATACCCCAAGGCCAACTTCGAGCTAACCGGGATGACCCAAAAGGAAAACAAGACCATAGTGCAAGGCAATTTGACCATTAAGGATGTTACGCATAATATTGAGTTTCCTGCCGAAATGACCTCTATGGAAAACAAAGTAATCCTGAAGAGTGAACCTTTCGCCATAGACCGTACCAAGTGGAATGTAAACTACGGCTCTAAGTCGGTTTTCGACAACTTGGGCGACAAGTTTATAGATGACGAGATTATCATAACCGTTGATTTGGTAGCGACCAAATCGTAAGTTAAAAATAACTCGAGTAAAAAAAAAGCGGCCATGGGCCGCTTTTTTTAATTCAACAAATTCTGTAAGGCGCCTTCCACGTTGTAATACTGGAATCTGTACCCGCGTTCCTCCAACTTTCGGGAGCTTACCAGCTGCCCCTCCAAAACTAAGGTTGCCATCTCACCCAGTACGAGTTTAAGCAGGAAGCCGGGAACGTTGGGAAGCCAAATCGGTTTTTGCAATATCGAGGCTATCTTTCTGGTCAATTTTTTATTGGT
>NZQO01000144.1 GCA_002693605.1 Flavobacteriaceae bacterium | reverse complement strand
TGAAACAACAACCAACCGTCGCCATTATCGGATTAGGATATGTGGGACTTCCGCTAGCCGTGGCGTTTTCAGACCAGTATCACGTTATCGGCTTCGATATCAACGCCCGGCGGGTTCAGGAGTTGCAGCGCGGCGTGGACCATACGCTGGAGATCGATTCGGCACGGCTTGGGCAAGCAATGGAAGGAAGTTCAGATAGGGGATTGTCCATAACTTCCGTTCCTTCGGAAATTTCCGAGGCACAAGTGTATATCGTTACCGTGCCCACCCCCACCAATAAATATAACCAACCGGTGCTCACCCCCTTAATCAAGGCGAGCGAAACCGTAGGACAGGTTTTAAAGCGGGGCGATGTGGTAATTTACGAGTCGACTGTTTACCCCGGCGTTACCGAAGATATTTGCGTGCCCATCTTAGCGCGGGAATCGGGCCTAACGTTCAACCGGGATTTTTACGCCGGCTATTCGCCCGAGCGCATCAATCCGGGTGATAAGGAACATACCGTTACCAAGATCTTGAAGGTAACCTCCGGGTCTACGCCCGAGGCGGCAACCTATGTCGATTCGCTCTACGCATCGGTAATAGCCGCGGGCACGCACTTGGCGCCGTCCATAAAGGTGGCCGAGGCGGCCAAGGTGATAGAAAATTCGCAACGCGATATCAACATTGCGTTCGTTAATGAGCTTTCGAAGATTTTCCGACGGCTCGATATCGATACACAGGCGGTATTGGAAGCTGCGGGTACCAAGTGGAATTTTCTGAAATTCTCGCCCGGCCTGGTGGGCGGTCATTGCATTGGGGTAGACCCATATTACCTGGCGCAAAAAGCGCAGGAGGAAGGCTACAACCCCGAGATTATCCTAGCCGGCCGCCGCATGAACGACGGAATGGGAAATTATGTGGCCCAAGAAGTGGTGAAGTTGATGATTCAAAAGGAATGTCGCGTGAAGAATGGAAATGTGCTTGTGCTGGGCATTACCTTCAAGGAAAATTGCCCCGACATTCGGAACAGCAAGGTGATCGATGTGATTGCCGAGCTGGAAAAGTACAACCTGAACATTGACGTGTACGACCCGTGGGCCAATGCCCAGGAGGTGGAGCGTGAGTTCGGCATTCCGTTGCTAACCGACAAGGAACGTTTGCGCGGTTCATATGATGCCATTATACTGGCGGTTTCGCATTCGCAATTCAAATCGTTCGAGCTGGAAAGCTACAAGGAAAAAACCTGTGTGGTTTTCGACGTGAAGGCATTTTTTCCGAAGGAAATGACCGACGGGCGGTTGTAAGTGGGAAGTGTTCCGTATTCAGTGTTCAGTTGGTCGCGCATATTTTTTAAAAAAAGAAAACGTAAAAGCTGTGTTTGAAACAAAATACCATAGGGAAGAGTTGTCCCAATATTCGTTCTTGGTGACGGGAGGGGCCGGGTTTATCGGTTCGAACTTGGTGGCGTACTTATTAAAATACGGAGCGAAAAAGGTTCGGGTATTGGACAATCTAGCTACGGGCCAGCGCAAGAACCTAGCTGCTTTCGAGGGCAATCCGGCGTTTGAATTTATGGAAGGCGACATTCGCGATCTGCCAACCTGCAAGAGGGCCGTGGCGGGGATCGATTTTGTGTCGCACCAAGCCGCCTTAGGGTCGGTACCACGCTCTATAAACGATCCCGTTACCTCGAACGAGGTAAACGTCTCGGGCTTTCTGAATATGTTGGTGGCGCAGAACGAGAGCGGCACGGTACGGCGCACGGTGTACGCGGCGTCCAGTTCTACCTATGGCGATAGCAAGGCGTTGCCGAAGGTAGAGGAACATATTGGCAAGCCCCTTTCTCCCTATGCGGTCACGAAATTGGTGAACGAGTTGTATGCCGATGTGTTCCACAGAACGTACGGCACGGCAACAATTGGGCTGCGGTACTTTAATGTCTTTGGGCCCAAGCAAAGTCCCACGGGTGCCTATGCGGCAGTGATCCCTTTATTTATGCAGGCACTCAAGGACGGCAAGGCGCCCACCATTAACGGGGACGGCGAGCAGACCCGTGATTTTACCTATGTAGAAAATGCAGTGCAGGCCAACATACGCGCTTTTTTCGCTACGGAGGCCGCGGTAAATGAGGTTTTCAACGTCGCGTATGGCGACCGGATAAGCCTGAACACGCTGTGGCAGGAACTGAAGGAAATCTCGGGCAAGAACGTTGAGGCAGATTACGGTCCACCGCGGCAGGGCGATGTGCGCGACTCGCTGGCCGATATCACCAAGGCAAAGCGATTGCTGGGCTACCAACCGTTATTTTCGGTGCGGGAAGGCCTGCGGGTAACCTGGAATCACTTTCAGGTAGATTAACGGCACTAGTTCCATAACAGCTAGTTCAGCCTAACTTCTGAAATCTTCGGAACGAAGTTCCGCGCGCTATAGGAGCGAAGGATTTTCATGATTTTCAGCAAGGTTTCATCTATAATACTAGTTCTTCAAAATCGTCAAAAAAGTTTTTTTCAATAGTATCCAATTGCCGTTTTGGAAACAGTGGGGTTTCCCTTCGCCTATCCCATCAGAATTAGTATATTAGCCCCACCCCAAACAATGTTGTGTCGCACCGTTTATGGCTTTGGAAACCAAAGTATATCAGAAGGAAAATAACCTACGCATAGGGCGGCTGGTACGCGAGAGCCTAACCGATATGTATGCTTCCCGGTTTTTGGCGCGGCAATTGGCCGTTCGCGATATTTCGGCCCAGTACAGGCAATCGTACCTCGGCATCGTGTGGGCATTCATCACCCCCTTGACGACCGCCGTGGTCTGGATCTTCCTTAACAAATCGGGCACCATTCAACTAACCGATACGGGTATTCCGTATCCGGTTTTTGCGTTTTCGGGCACCCTGTTATGGTCCATCCTGACCGAATCGATCAATTCCCCCCGGACCAGCACCAATGCCGCACAGGGCATCTTAACCAAAATAAATTTTCCCAAGGAGGCGTTAATTATATCGGGTATCTACAAGTTACTGTTCAACAGTGCCATCAAAGTGGTACTGCTCATCGGGTTTATCTTTCTCTTTGGGGTAGGGTACCACCATACCTTGTGGCTGTTTCCGTTGGCGCTCTTCGGGGCGATCTTGCTGGGCACCACCATTGGCCTGTTCCTCACCCCAATAGGAATGCTGTACAATGATGTAGGAAAGATTATTGGGTTTGGGCTGCAGTTCGTGATGTACATTACGCCTGTGGTCTATGCCATGCCCAAGGAGGGCTTGATGAAGGTGCTAATGGAGCTGAACCCCTTTACCCCGGTTATTTTAACGGCACGCGATTTGGCCGTTGGCTTTACGCCACAGTATTTGACGTATTATTTTATCGTCCTTGCCGCCTGTGTGCCGCTGCTCTTTCTAGGATTGGTTTTTTATAGAATATCGATCCCCATTATCGTAGAACGATTGAGTGCATAATGGCAATGTTAAATGTGAGGGAACGCTGCTGAAATTAAAGTCTTTGGAATAAATTGCTAAATAAAAAATACACCATTACTACTGAATACCGAACCGGAACTATGATTGCCAAGACGATGGACACACTGCAACCCACAAATACGCCCACTTCCGAACCGGAAGTGCTGGTTAAGGTGGAAGGGCTGTCCAAGAAATTCTGTAAGGACCTGAAGACGAGTCTGTGGTATGGAATGAAAGATTTGGCGAGCGGGCTACG
Source organism: Flavobacteriaceae bacterium (assembly GCA_002693605.1). Lineage (GTDB taxonomy): Bacteria > Bacteroidota > Bacteroidia > Flavobacteriales > Flavobacteriaceae > NZQO01. The sequence goes on along the minus strand of NZQO01000144.1, from coordinate 26,838 downwards.
GGGCAACAAGGCCGAACGCGAATTGCGGCCCAAGGAATTTTGGGCGGTAAGGGACATCAGTTTTGAATTGCGGCGGGGTGAGTGCCTGGGACTCATTGGCCATAACGGTGCGGGGAAAAGTACCCTGCTGAAAATGTTGAATGGGCTTATCAATCCCGATGCGGGAAAGATTACCATAAAGGGCCGGGTAGGTGCGCTCATCGAGCTGGGCGCTGGCTTTAGCCCCATTTTGAGCGGCCGGGAGAATATTTATAACAATGGCGCCATTTTGGGTTTCACTAGAAAGGAGATTGACGCTAAATTAGAGGAGATAATTGCCTTTGCCGAGCTCGAGGAGTTTATCGATATGCCCGTACAGAACTATAGCAGCGGGATGAAGGTACGCCTGGGGTTTGCCGTGGCGGCCCAGATGGAACCCGATGTCTTGATCATCGATGAGGTATTGGCGGTGGGCGATTTGGGTTTTGTACTGAAATGCTTTAAGCGGATCGATGCCATTCTTCCTAATACGGCCATAGTCTTTGTTTCCCATAATATGCCGATGGTATCGCGTATTTGCAATAGGGCGATTTTGATGGAAAAAGGAGGGTCGATTAAGCAGGGGGAAGATGTATCGGGTGCAATTGATACGTACTATGGACGATTTGCTAATAATGAGATGAATGTGGTGTTCGACGACGGGAGTATTGATTTGAAAGTTATACAAATTATTACACCGTATCACAACGAGAACGGCCTCCCTCAATTACATTGGGGCGATAATCTGGAAATTTATTTTGAATGGTTGATAAAAAAGGAAGATACTAGCCCTCAATTTTCTATTATATTATTTGATAAGGAACAACGTCCGATTGCAATATTAGATTGGAAAAAGACGTCCGGTATCGACAGAAAAAATAAATTGCTCCGCTTCTCATTAATTCACAAAAATATACAACTTTCACGGGGTATATATTCAATAAATATTCTGGTGAGTTTTGGCAATACCCGTGCTCCGTATTTGAGAATAAATAATGCTCTGTCTTTCCAAATCTTACAGGAAGAAGAAATTTGGCCACCGTTCTTGTTAAAGACAGAATTTAATAATAAAGATTAATGTTTTTTGAAAGGAATTTCAAAGTCGATTTTATTTGTGTAGGTGTTCAGAAAGCAGGCACCTCTGCATTAGATGCATATTTTAGGCAACATTCTGGAATAAATATGCCAAGAATAAAGGAAACTCATTTTTTTGATAACGATAAATATTTTACGGATAAGCCCGATTACTCGCAGTATCATAATAGTTTTGATATAACGCAAAGAAGATTACTCAACGGAGAGGTAACCCCTAGTTATATATATTGGGAGAATAGTATACAGCGTATTTACGAATATAATCATAGGATGAAAATAATTGTAATTTTAAGAAATCCCATTGAAAGAGCTTTTTCTAATTGGAATATGGAAGTTATGAGAGGAAATGAGACAAGATTATTTATGGATTGTGTCCTAGATGGGTTGTCGAATTTGTTAAAATTGAATAAATCGAACAACTTATATCATTCCTATCTAGAACGAGGTTTTTATAAAAATCAAGTCGAAAAATTATATGAATTTTTCCCGGATAAGCAGATTCACTTTGTTAAGTATGAAAATTTTGTAAAAAATCAAAAAGACCAAATGGACCGAATATTCAATTTTCTAAGATTGAACCCTAGTCTGTTTAAGTATAATGAAGTGGTTAAGAATAAAATTCAATATTCAGAAAATATTTCTTTAGAGGCAAAAAAAATGTTAGGTAGATTGTATAGTAATGATATACAATATGTTGAGAATGTTTTAGGTTGGGATTGCAATGATTGGAAAATTTAAGATTTATGTATAAGAGGATTGTTAATTTGCTTTTAAAAATTAATTTTAAGAAAAGTGCGAAGTACTATGATAATCAAATTGATTTAGATTTTCTGAGATTAGATAAGGAGGATATTTTAAGAACAGCGGTCCTTGATAAAATTCCTAGTAAAAAACACCGAATTGGTGGTAAAACCTCTTATGCTGAATGGGCTCACGTAATAGGGATTTTTCAAACTTTTCTTTATATGCATCTAGAAAAAAAAGAAGGTAATCGTATTCTGGATATAGGATGTGGCACTGGTCTGTTAGCCATGGCGTGCGAAAATTATGTGCGTAATGACGGTCAATATCTTGGAATTGACGTTGCACGAGCTAATATAGATTTTTGCCTAAATAATTATGATAGTCCATTTCTTAACTTTGAATATTTTGATGTTTACAATGCGATGTACTCAAATAACACTTCGGAAAATAGACGTTGTTGGGAAATAGATGATGAATCGATGGATATGGTAACGGCCCTATCGGTATGGACACATCTAAATGAAAAAGATGCCATTTTTTATTTTAAAGAGATATATAGAGTGTTAAAGCCAGGCGGTATAGCATTAATTACATTTTTTTACTTAGATGAATCATATTTCCGGACGCTAGATTCACGTAAGAATGAAAAGGGAAGGTTTCATAACACAAATCAGATGATATGGGTATTTGATAAAAATGCTTATGATTCTAATGACTGGTTTTATCCTTCCCACTTCAAAATTCCAGAGAATGCAATAGGGATTTCAGAGACAGGCTTACAGAAGCTTATAGAGACAAGTGGATTACAGTTGAAAAATTATTATCCAGGAAATTGGAAAGAAATACCCGGACCGTATTTTCAAGATGTGCTAGTCTTTCAAAAATAAACTGTATGATCTCACATAAACATAGGTTTATTTTTATTCATATTCCCAAAACTGCTGGTACTAGTATAAAAAATCATTTCTTTCCTGATGAAATGTTAGATTGGCGCATTCCCAACTATGAGTTGCTGTACGGTTGGTGTCCCAAAAGTAAAATTCATTTGCAACACGCGACCTCACGTCAACTTTTTGAAAATAAATTGGTGACTCCTGAACAATGGAATAGCTATTTTAAGTTCACATTTGTGAGAAATCCTTGGGACCGAGCTTACTCTGATTATTTATGGATAATGCAAGATAGAAATGTTAAAGGATCATTTGTTCAGTATATGTTAGAGGGAGGGGAATTTGAGAAAGTGTTTAAAAATAAGGACTCAATGTATAACCGAATAGATCATAAGATTGCTCAGTCAGATTTCTTTGATGTTGAAAACGGCCCTTATACGTTAGATTTTATAGGTAGATTTGAGAATCTGAATGAGGACATATTAAGATTAAATAAGGTTCTAGGCATATCGAAGCCTTTCGAACAGCACAGTAAAAAAAACTTGAAAAGGAAATATCATTATTCGTCCTTTTATAGAAAGCGTGAAAAGATTTTGGTTGAAGAACAATTTAGGAAGGACGTAGTTTCTCTAAATTACAGTTTTGAAGATAAAAGAAATTGTTTCCAAAGGTGTTTTGATTTATTGTGAAAAGCAAAATAAGCATAATTATAGTTGCGTATAACGCGATGCCCTGGATTGAAAAATGCCTTCAAAGTTGTGGCGATCATTCGATAGTTGTGGTGGATAACAATTCTTCAGATAGAACGGTTTCTTCCATTCAGCAACACTTTCCAAAGGTGAAGGTGTTGTCACAGAACGAAAACCTTGGGTTTGGACAGGCAAATAATCTTGGGATTACGTACGCCCTAAATAACGGAGCGGAGTATGTTTTCTTATTAAATCAAGATGCCTATTTAGAACAAGGTGGTATCGAAAAATTGATAGAGATACATAAATGCGAACCTGAATTGGGCATTCTAAGTCCAGTACACCTAAATGGTAGTGGTCGGTTATTAGATCGTAATTTTTCCTATTATCTTGGGTACGATAACAATGCTAATTTTTATAGCGATGCCATTTTCCAGCGCTGGCAACGCTTTTATGAAGTCCCCTTCGTGAATGCCGCTGCCTGGCTTTTGCCAAAATCTACTCTTCTTAAAGTGGGTGGTTTTGATCCTTTGTTCTTTCATTATGGAGAAGATGACAATTACTGTCAACGACTGCGATTCCACAATCTAAAAATTGCCGTGGTGCCGGCGGTTTATATCAAACATGATAGGGAGGATAGGCTTTTAAAAAATGCACAGCGCAACAGTGCCAATCAAGTCATTGAATATGAGCGAAAGATCAAGCTTTTATATGCCGATGTCAATTCAGAGCGTATAAGGGAAGTACCTATAAAAATAAAGAAGTTAGCCCTACGCAGGAAAAAGGCCTTATTAACGGGGAAATGGCAACACGCCGAAAAATTAAGGCAAGAACGAGAGCTGTATGAGAAACTGTATCCCGATATGGAAATAAGCTATACCACTAATCAAAAAATAGGCTCGCATTACCTTGGTCTATCTTAAATTCTTATCTTAGTACCATCCGCTATTGGACTACTAATTTACTTATACAATACGAATTAGTAGATATTCATTAAAAAAGAAGCACAAGTATTAAGTAATACTTGTGCTTCTTTTTTATTAAACTTGTACTATATTTTTTAGTTTTGCTTATTATCTTTTTAAATTTTCCACAGCGTTTTAAATAAAACAACGTTTTTTATCTATGGCCATCCCGTATCGCATCACCAAACGAAAGAATACCATTCAAAATGAGGAGGAATGTAAGTATATATTACAGGCAGTTACCAAACGCGAAGTGGACCTTCGGCGCATCAGTTGGGAGATATCCAATATGTCCACCCACACCGAGGGAGACGTATTTGGGGTGCTCATTATGCTGGTGCAGCAGGTAAAGTTTCACTTGGAGCAGGGGGAGACGGTGGTCTTGGATGACCTTGGCAGGTTTAAGGTGAAGTTTCAATGTGAGCCGGCCGATAGTCCCGAAAAGCTGACGGTAAAGAACATCCGAAAATTCACGGTCAACTATCTGCCATCGCCCCGCTTGAGGAAATGGTTAAAAAGTAGTGTGGATATCGTGAAGGAAAAGAACTATAAGTAATGCCTAAATACATATAACTTTATATATTGCGCAGTGCAATATGGGTGTTTACCCAGGAATTTTCCGTTGATATTCTGCTATGGTGTCAAAATCTCCAAAATTAGTTTCCATAATTATCCCTACCTATAATAGGGCCCACCTTATTGGCGAGACGTTGGACAGTATTTTGGCGCAAACCTATCCGCATTGGGAATGTATAATCGTGGACGATGCGAGTACTGACAGTACGGCTGAGATAGTAGAAGCGTACGTGTTGAAAGATTCCAGGTTCCGGTATTACCATCGACCAACAGACCGCCCTAAGGGTGCTAGTGTTTGTAGAAACTATGGATTCGAATTGAGTGAGGGTGACTATTTACAATGGCTTGACAGTGATGACATAATAGGACCAAATAAAATTCACGTTCAGCTAACAGCACTTGAAGAAAATGAAGATGGTGCCGTCGCAATCTGCAAATGGGCGGAGGTTGTGGCAGATATTGCGGATAGTAAAATTTATAACAATTTAAAAGTTTACGATAACTTTTACAACATGGAGCTCTTTATAGAGGCTTTGTCACGATCAGGCGGATTTCTTCCATTTCACGCTTATTTCTTTCGCAAGGAACTGGTGCATAAAAGCGGATTGTGGTTAGATGAATTACTGGTAAATCAAGATGGTGAGTTTCTTACTCGATTAATACTCAAAACTCGAAAAATAATTTATTGTGATGAGTGTTTAGTTTACTATAGAAAATCTGAGGTTGATAATATTAGTAATTTATATAATGAGGCTAAAATTCGTCACGCTATTCTCAGTTGGATAATAATTGAACAGCGTTTTAAAATAAAGTTTGGCCATAGTACGCAGTTGGTGAAGATTTCAAAACAGTACTTGTACAATCGTATAAGCAACAAATTTCCGGGTCTAATCGCGGATTACTCTTTTTTTTTTAGTGACGCGATTGGAAAAAATCGATGGGGCGATAATTACCTAAATAAATTCAGAAAAAAAATAGCATCTTGGAGAAAGACATGGAAAAGATAGGGCTAATTTCTGTTATCCTACCTGTTTATAATGGAGAAGACTATTTAGAAGAGGCCATTAAAAGTTGTCTGGACCAGTCTTATTCCAATTTTGAACTTATTATAATTGACGATGGTTCTAGTGACGCTACACTCAAGATAGCTACAGATTGGAGTATGGAGGATAGTCGAATTAAGGTACTATCGAATGAAGTAAACAGAAATTTACCCTATAGTCTTAATATTGGGCATAAACTGGCAAAGGGGGAGTATATAACTTGGACATCCCATGACAACTTATATCAAAGAGGAGCGTTAGAGGCACTAGTTAGTAAATTAAAAAATTCAAATGCTGACATCGTATATGCAGATTATTTATTAATAGACAAGGAGGGTTCAATAAGGGGTAAAGTAAATGCCAAATCGATCGATTATTTATTATTTACTAATGTCATTGGCCCCTGTTTCTTGTATAAGAGAAATGTTTATCTAAACAACACCTGTTATAACGAATCACTTTACTTACTGGAGGATTTTGATTTTTGGATTCGATCCTTAAAGAATAGTAGGTTTGTTAAAATAGACAATCCAGGTTATTATTTTTATAGGTATCACCCCGATAGCCTGACGATGAAAATTAAAAAAGATAAAGAGTTAAACCGGAAATTTCTTAAGAATGTTGAACAATGTTACAAGGGGGTTTTTAATGAGGTTAAATTGAAAAATCCTGATTTTATCATTCAGTTTTTTGTTGATCGTCTAATACGTGGTGTAGAATATAACATTAAATCGATAACTTCGAACTATTTTTTTAGAGACTTGAAGACGATTGCGTTTGGTTTGAAACAAATCCGATATCAGAAATTGAAAACTATCTTGATAAAAGAATTAGTTACTGCAATAAATGAAAAAAAGATTTCGGTAAATTTCTTGTTTTTTATCAAACTACACATCATTGCCGGAAAGTCGTTATTCTCGATAACTATAGAAGATTACTTTAGATTGTGCTATAGAAGTATATTTTAGCAAATGTGGTTTCGATGTCAAAAAAATTTGAGGTGAATTTTAAAGAAAAGAGAGTTTTAATTATTTTACATACTGGCATTTTAGGTGGGGCCGAACGACAAGGTTTGGGACTTTGTAAAATATTGACTGAAAAATATCAATGTAGGGTATATCTTTTGTTAACATTTTCAGATTCCACAACGCGTGAGTTTGATGAATTTGCCGAACAATGCCATGTTAGGGAAATTTTCTTCTTTGGAAAACCATACCTTTTGTTTAAGCGAGAACTTAGTACCAAGAATTTAAAGCGGTTTGTATGGTCTGCCAAATATTTGTTGAGAATGCGCAAAGGATTATTACCTTATAAAATCGATTTCATATTCCCCTTTCTCAATTTTCCCAGTAAAATCGCATTTTATTTATATAAATTATTGCCAACGGCCAAATTTACTTTTTGGCATCAACTAGGTCTAGATTCATTTAGCAAAGATTGGTTTGAAAGTGTGGCCGCTAGATATTCTCCAGCAGTAATTGCAAACTCCGAGACAGGGTTGGAACTCTTTCGTAACGTTTATAGGTTAGAGAAGTCCAGGGCGTTTATATTGCCACAATATGTCTCTTTAGAATTAACGCACCACAATAATGCTCAAGTTAGGGAGAAATTCGGTTTTAATAATGATGATATTCTTATTGGAATGGTTGCCCATTATAGACCTGATAAATTACATTTTTTGCTTCTTAACGCTTTCCAGGGGTTGACAGATAATTATTCAGAGGTTAGATTATTATTTCTTGGGAATAGAAATGCTAATAAGCGTACCTCCCAAAAATTTTACCAGATACAACAGGCTATTGATGATAAAGAATTAAGCAAGAGGGTGAGTTTGATGAGTGGACAAGCAGTTGATACTATTCTATCCATTTTGGATATCGGGGTATTAGTCTCGGAAATAGAAGGCCTTCCTAATTCAGTTATGGAGTATATGCTTTATGGCCTTCCAGTCGTGGCAACGAATCATCCTGGTTGTAAAGATTTATTGGGACAGAGCGAGTTTCTTGTAGAGAATGACTTAGAGCAAGTAAAATCCGCACTTAGTAAACTTATAGCATCCCAAGAACTGAGAACACAAGAGGGGGAAAAAAACAAACTTTTGATAAAAAAGTTTACTGCTGATGAATATCTTATGAAATTCGAAAAAATAGTTGACGCGATCTGAGTTTAACATACCAGCAAATTCTATGGATAAAATTGCATTGTTTTGGTTTTCAATTGATAAATTCCGTAAGCGGCCTAAGTTCTTTTCGAAGAAATATATAGTAAAACTTATGAAGCCTCCAGTTGAGAATTATGGCGATTTAATGTCAAAATACTTAATAGAAAAGCTTACCGGGAAAAAAACTAAATGGTATGACCCTCGAAGTGGAAAACAACAGAATTTATTTGCCATAGGCAGTATATTGAATTATTCAAATGAAAAGACCGTGGTCTGGGGAAGTGGTATTATACAAAAAGATGATGCTGTAGGTGCAGTTGACTTTAAAGCCGTTCGAGGACCGCTCACGCACAAAAGGCTTATTGAATTGGGGAAACAATGTCCTGAGATATATGGAGATCCCGCTATTCTATTGTCTAGATTATTCACTCCCGTTACTGAGAAAAAATATAATATAGGGTTCGTACCACATTTTGTGGACTATAAAATGGCTATGGACTTATTTTCTCACGATCCGAATATTAAGATTGTAAACTTGCTTACAAAGAGCGTAGAGAAGACCACAAAAGATATTCTTTCTTGTAGTTGTGTGATTTCTAGTTCGTTGCACGGTCTAATAATTGCTCACGCGTATAATATTCCCGCAATTTGGGTGAGATTGGGTAATAGGCTGTACGGTGATAATATCAAATTTCGAGACTATCTTCTTTCGGTAGGAATTGAGCCCTATGATGAAATAGTTATTGATAAAAAAATGAATACAGAAAAATTACTTTTATTATTGGACGACCTTCCTAAGTTACCACACTCTGGGACTATATTAAAAATTCAGAATGATTTACTACGTTCTTTTCCATATCCTTTTTCGAAAAAATATAATTCAAGCGAATTTATATGAATTATTTAGTTTCTATAATATTGCCGGTGTATAATGGAGAAGCTTTTTTGACGAAAGCTATAGATAGCTGTTTGCAACAAACCTATGGGAATTTTGAATTAATAATTGTAAATGATTGCTCAACCGACAACTCAGGTAAAATTGCCGAAAACTATAAGTTACAAGATTCTCGAATAAAGGTCATTCATAATAGAACTAACAAAAAATTACCTGCGAGCTTAAACATAGGCCATCAGGCTGCCAATGGAGAATATTTTACTTGGACTTCGGACGATAATCTGCTGAAATCAAATTTTCTAAAAACTTTAATGGCTTCTATTACCCTCAGAAATGCAGACATTGCTTTTGCAAATTACGATATAATATCTTCAAACGGCCTAGTGAGAAGAGAGCATGTTCCAGGTCCTTTGAGCCATTTGTTGTTTGGGAATACTATAGGTGCTGCTTTTTTGTATAACAAAAAAGTTTTCCAAACTTTAAATGGTTACAATGAACAATTTCATTTAATCGAAGATTATGATTTTTGGTTAAGAGCATCCACTAAATTTAAGTTTATTCATATAGATGCTAACATATATAAATATAGAGTCCATAAAAATAGTCTTTCAGTTGGTTTTTGGTTTAATCCAGATAAAAACAAACAAATTGTAGAACTTACGGCAAAGGTTTATTCAAACTTTTGCAATGACCATAATTTCTCTAGAAAAACAGCGAACTTTCTTTTTAAGCTTAACCGAAAACAACTAACCTTTGTAAATTACCAGGAAAATTTCCGCATTGTTAAGAGAGATTTGCAAAAATATGATGAACTGGTTAAGGGAAGTTGTAACAGTTCGTCATTAGATAAGCTTAATCAGATTGTACGTAATTATTTTAAATCTGATTTATTTGAAAAGTCACCAGCTATTCTCCTATGGTTAATGAGAAAGCAACCAGGTGTTTTATTTTCGGGCCATTACAGTAAAAAGGAAAGCTTTAGGTTGATCTTTGCTTTTTTACGCTTAAATTAAGATTAATGGGTAAGAATCCAATTATTTCTGTTATTGTACCTACTAAAAACCGAAGTATATTATTAATTAAAATGCTTAATTCTTTATTGGACCAAAATTATCAAGACTGGGAATGTATAATTATTGACGATGGTTCCAATCCGGAAGACAAAATTGTAATTGAGAAGTTCTTAAAGGCGAAAAAGAACATTTTCTACTATGAAAGACCATCTGCCCAAGTATCCGGCCCTTCATCTTGCAGAAATTTCGGTTTACAGAAGGTAAAGGGTAAATATGTGCAGTTTTTTGATGATGATGATATTATGTATCCCGAAATGCTAACGGAAAAATTTCGAGGAATTGAGAGAGCAAAAGCTGACGTAGTTGTGGCACCTATGGATTTCTATGATGTTTCAGCTCAGAAAATTTTGAAACAGAATGTAATCGTCTCAAAAAATATTATTGTAGATTATGTTATTGGTAATGTCTCGTGGTATGTAAGTGGCCCAATGTGGCGAAAAGAATTTTTGAAGGTAAAATTTGATGATAAAATTACGGTCTTGGACGATTGGGATTTTAACTTGAGAAATCTTTATTTAAATCCTCGGATGGTATTTTGCGAAAAACCACTGCAACAATACAATCGCTACCAAAGTCAAACATTAAGCGAACACAGGGACGCCAATCAACAACTCTCGGTATTCAGAACCTATAAAAAACATTTTCTATTATTAAAGAAATCTAGAATACTTAATCCTAAAATGAGGGAATGTTTAGTTGAAAGGCTAGTTTTATTAATGCGTGATTCCTTAGTATTAAAATCTAATTTGGCAAAGCATATTTTTTCTTTCTTAATTTCTCAGTTTGAAACTATTAATAAAAGAAAAATTTTTTTAATAGCAATCGGTTATCTTACTTATCGTTTGACTGGGAGGGGATATAGTTTGTTAAAATATCCTTCGAAATGAATGCCAAAGTAACCATCATTCTTGCCACCTACAACCGCGCGCATCTTATTGAAGAGACGCTGCGGTCCATTCAGCAACAGTCTTATAAAAATTTTGAATGTTTGATAATTGATGATGGAGGAACGGACAATACGGCGCAGGTAATTCAGCCTTATTTGAAAGACAACCGATTTGATTATTATAAGCGAAGCGATGCTTACGGCAAGGGACTACCCGGCTGTCGAAATTTTGGGTTAGACAGGGCAATAGGGGAGTATATCATTTTCTTTGACGATGACGATATCGTGCATCCGCAAAATCTTGAATATTGTGTTAAGGAGCTGCAAAATTCCAAATATTCTTTTTGCCGATACCACAGGGAAACGTTTACAGGTGATTTCCACTATAATTTTGATCAACGAGAAAACTATATGAGCATTGAACTGGATGGTAGGAGCACAGTTAAAAAGCTCCTCACCCATGAAGTTCCGTTCAACTCCTGCGCAGTGATGTGGAACAGAAGATGTTTTGATAATTTCCGCTTTGAAGAAAATTTGCAATATGCTGAGGAATGGGAACTTTATAGCCGTATTTTAAGCAATGGTTTTAACGGGGTTACAATTGATAAAACGCTTTTTTATGGCAGAAAGCACCCTAAATCTAACACCGGAGAATTTTGGCGGAATGATTCTAAGAGAGTAAATTCAAAAAAAGCAGCTATTTTATTAGTAATTAATAATTTGGTCGTAAAAAAAATTTTGACACCTTCATTATTAAAATATTTGACAGGCTTAGCCATTTCATATAGGGATAAGAGATTACTGCGAAAAATTATGAACATAGTTAACGTTTCTTCTTCAACAAAACTTTATTATTATATAAAATATCAAATGTATCCTTTTTGGAAACCCTATAAGACTATAATTAAAAAGTGGTAAATCGTGACCGAATTCTAATAATTTCGGAGTCTATTGACGTAGAAGACAGCAGTGGTTCCAAGGCCAATGTGGCCCTAATTCAGAATTTCGCTGCGGGGGGATTCGGGGTTCGTGTGCTGCACTATACGCGAAAGGATATAAAACTTCCAGAAATCGATTGCATTGCGATACGGGAAAGGAAATTTACAGCAAATTATTTTTTAAGCCGGACGCAACGGGTATTACAACGGCTATTCGATACGAATTTCTCTCATTTCTTGGAAAATCGGTTTGGGTTCTCGTTTACCTATTTTAACGATTCGCGAAGCATTGCCAACGCTATAAAGCAAAACTATTCGGGAGAGGACCTGATCCTGACCTTGAGCAAGGGTGCCAGTTTTCGGCCCCATCACGCCATGCTACAAGTGCCCAAGTTGCACGACAAATGGATGGCCTACATTCACGACCCCTATCCGTTTCATTGCTATCCGCCACCTTATAATTGGACCGAGGCTGGTCATCGTCAGAAAGAAGATTTTTTTAGGGAAGTTTCCGAAAAGGCAAGGTATGTCGCCTTTCCTAGCCTAAAATTAAAGGACTGGATGGCGCAATTTTTTCCTGCCTTTACCGATAAAAGTATCATAATTCCGCATCAATTTTCAGAGCAAGATAATAATGATACCGCAATACCGGACTATTTCGATACTTCCAAGTTCACGGTGCTACACGCCGGCAACATGATGAAGCAGCGCGACCCGTTTCCGTTGCTTGAGGCTTGGGTGAAATTTCTCAAGGAAAATGCACAGGCTCGGGAGGAAAGTCAATTATTGTTGATAGGCCCTGCATCCTATCACCAGCCAAGACTTTCTGAAAAGGCTGCCCATATGCCTTCTGTACACATCAGCGAAGGGTATGAGACCTATGAAACGGTTAAAAGAATGGAACAATCCGCTTCGGTAAATATTATCTTGGAAGCGGTAGCCGAATTGAGCCCTTTCTTACCTGGCAAATTCCCGCATTTAGTAATGGCCAACAACCCAATTTTGTACCTCGGGCCCAAAAACAGTGAGACGGTACGGCTATTGGGTGAGGCGTACCCATGGCAATCAACCGCAGACGATATAGAAACTATAACAGAAAGACTTCAGGAATTGTATTCTATATGGGCTGAAGATAAAAATAGTTTTAAACTTGATAGGCCAGATTTGATGGAGTACCTTTCGGCTTCGTCTTTAAAGGGGCAATTCAAAACAATATGAGCCTTGAACGCTATTGATATTTCCATTTGCATTGTTTCCAAAGATAGAAAGCACGAACTGGCGCTTACTTTAACTATATTGAAAAACTGTATAGATGAAGCTAAACACCAAGTTCTCGTTTATCTGGACGGCTGCACAGATGGTTCGGAAGCACTTGTTGAGGAATTTCCGTATGTTTCATGGGAGGTAAATGATAAGGCCGTCGGAGCTTCACCGGCCCGAAATTGCCTCTACTCCAAAGCCCGGGGAGAAATCATATTTGGGTTTGATGATGACGCGCATCCCCTACAAATGGATTTTATTCAAAGAACCAAGCAGCTTTTTTCTCAGAATCCCAATATTGCCGTTGTCGCGTTTGAGGAAATAAAAGGGATTTACCCTAATGACAAAGAAGCTTTTAGTAACCACCAACCTAATGTGAGCTATCTAGCCAATTCATTTGTAGGCTGTGGTTTTGCCATTAAAAGAGATGCCTATTTATTAACCAATGGGTTTCCCCTCTGGATGGATATATATGGTGAAGAGGGTGCGGTTTCCATTCAATTGATCGAGAAAGGATATGAGATTTTGTATACCACGGCCATAACAGTTAATCATCGGGTGGATCGTAGCATGCGGAAAATTTCTGGGAACAACACGTTTCGATTTGAAAGGCAACTCTGCAACTCGGCTTTGTATTTTATAGTGTTTTATCCTAAGTTACTCGTGCCGAAAAAATTAATCAAGTTGCTATGGCATAATTGGAGGCGCTATGCCTTAAAGGATATTTATTTTTTTATGGCTTTTTGGAAAGGAGTTATTAACTTTTTTTTGAAATTGCCCAAGGCCCTAAAAAGCAGAAATCCGGTTTCGAAACGAACTATTCGAAGGGTTAATAACCTACCCCATCCAAAATATGGATAGTTATCATGAAGGTTTGAATATATATTTATTTATTCCCAGATTACTGCGTTTTCGATAAATGTTATAGCGGTTTCGGCAATTTATGGATTCATACCGGCGAAATTTTTCTAAAACCTCGGAATATTAGTTGCACTATCTTATTACTATGAATTCCTCGAATGGGAAAAGGAAGATTTGAGTCGGACTAGGTAGATTGCCTATTTACCTGCGGTTCTATTTGTACCTTTACAGCGCTTTCCGAATGGAAGAAGCTTCAAATGTTGTAAAAATCACTTTAATATGACCCGTCGAAACACGCCTTTTCTAATCGCCGAAATAGCCCAGGCCCACCACGGTAGCTTTCGAACGGCGCTAGCATATATTGATGCCCTAGCCCCTACCGGAATCGACGCCATAAAGTTCCAAACCCATATTGCGGAAGCGGAGAGCAGTATTCACGAGCCCTTTCGCATTCGCTTTTCGAATGATAAAACGCGATTCGATTATTGGAAGCGGATGGAATTTACCCTAGATCAATGGAAGCAACTTAAAGCGCGTTGCGAGCGTCATAACATGGAGTTTATGAGCTCTCCCTTTAGCAATGCCGCGGTAGATCTACTCGAGCAAATGGGGGTAAAGCGCTATAAAATTGGGAGTGGCGAGGTAAGTAACTTCTTGCTATTAGAGCGGATTGCGCAGACCGGGAAACCGGTTATCCTATCCTCTGGAATGAGCTCATTCGACGAATTGAACAAAACAGTTGCCTTTTTGAAACTGCGAGAGGTCCCATTTTCCATTCTGCAATGCACTACCAGTTACCCTACGCGACCAGAAAATTACGGGCTAAATGCAATTGCCGAATTAAAACAGCGGTATCACGTTCCAGTAGGGTATTCCGATCACTCTGCGACCATTGAAACGGGCATTGCCGCAGTGACCTTGGGAGCTGAAATCCTGGAGTTCCATGCGGTTTTCGATCGTGCGAACGATCCCGGGCCCGATGCCTCTTCTTCCCTGGAAATTCCGGAAATCTCCCAATTAGCCAAAGCGGTACGAAAGATCGGCACCGCCCTCAACAATCCCGTTGATAAGTCCAGTTCGGATGACTTTACGGAATTGAAGGGGATTTTCGAAAAGTCGCTCGCCATCAATAAAAATATCGCAAAAGGCCATATATTGCGCTTCGAGGACCTAGAAGCGAAAAAGCCCAAGGGCCATGGCATTGATGCGATGGCATTCGAGACAGTTTTAGGCCAAAAAGTGAACCGATCTATGAATCAGTGGGAATTTCTTAACCATTCAGATATTTTTAATGGCAAAGCGTAAAATTTGCGTGGTCATTACGGCCCGTCCTTCCTATAGCCGGATTAAGACTGCCCTGTCCGCCATACAGGCGCACCCCAATTTGGAGCTGCAATTGGTGATTGCAGGGTCTGCTCTATTGGATCGCTATGGCACGGCTGTTGATTTTATCGAAAAAGACGGATTTACAATTACCGAAAAAGTGTTTATGGTGCTGGAGGGTGAAAACCCTACCGCCATGGCCAAAACCACAGGGCTCGGTGTTATGGAGCTTTCCAATGTATTTTACAATCTGCGCCCCGATGCCGTGGTCACCATTGCCGATCGTTTCGAGACGATTGCCGCCTCCATTGCCGCGGCCTATCAAAATATACCCTTAGTGCACATACAGGGAGGTGAGGTTACGGGAAATATCGATGAGAAGGTGCGGCACGCCAATACGAAATTGGCCGATCTCCATTTGGTAGCTTCGGACGAAGCGCGCGAACGCGTCATCAAATTGGGCGAGGATCCCGACTTTGTGGTCAATACCGGATGTCCCTCTATCGATTTGGCCGCACAGGTACTTGAAGATCCTGAACTCGATTTTAATCCCATTGAAAAATATGGCGGTGTTGGCGGAACATTTTCTATTTCCGAAGGCTACTTGGTGGTTATGCAACATCCTGTTACAACAGAGTACCGGCAGGCCCGTGAGAATGTGCTGCAGACATTGCGCACGGTAGACGCGCTAAAGATTCCCACTTTTTGGTTTTGGCCAAATGTAGACGCTGGCGCAGATGGCACCTCAAATGGAATTAGATCGTATCGTGAAACGCACGATCCAGAACATATTCACTTTTTCAAGAATATGGAACCTGTGGACTTTCTAAAATTGCTCTATAACAGCAAATGTCTCATCGGTAACAGCAGTGTGGGGTTACGCGAATGTTCGTTTTTAGGGGTTCCGGTGGTAAATATAGGTAGCAGGCAACATAGGCGTCTACGAGGTGAAAACGTATTGGATGTCCCTTATTCCGAAGACGCCATTTATAAGGCAATTAAGCAACAGTTGGAACAACCCAGAAATACGCAAAGTACTCTTTACGGAAATGGCGATAGCGGGGCAAAGATTGCCAATATCCTGGCCGAGGCCGATTTGCGCTTTCACAAGACCATTACCTACTGATGCGTATATTGGGGCTCATACCAGCGCGGGGAGGAAGTAAGGGTATTCCGAATAAAAACCGTAAGAAACTTAATGGGAAGCCGTTACTGCTATATACTATTCAAGCTGCCCTGAATGCCAAGCTGCTGGACAGGGTCGTCTTCTCTTCAGAAGATGAAACCCTACGTACCCTCGCCAAAGAGGCCGGAGCAGCGGTGCCTTTTGTGCGGCCAGAACGATTCGCACAGGATGATTCCGGTTCTTTAGAAGTGGTACAGCACGCTCTTACCGCCTTAAGCGATCAGGGAGATAGCTTTGATGCCGTGTGCCTATTACAGGTAACCACTCCGTTTCGTACTTCAGAAGATATCGACCAAGCCATTGAAACTTTTAAATCGGGAAATACCGATTCGCTCTTGTCCGTAATTGAAGTGCCGCATGAATATAATCCGCACTGGGTTTTTGAGGTGGCCCACGACGGAATATTGCAGTTGGCTACGGGCGAGAAGAAACCAATAAAAAGAAGGCAAGAATTACCCCCCGCCTTTATTCGCGACGGTTCCATTTATCTTACTAAAACCGAGGTGTTGTTGAAAGGAAATTCACTATACGGCGACCGGATTGGCTATGTGCAATCGAACCCTGCCCGGCACGTAAATATCGACACTATGGAAGATTGGCGAAGGGCCGAGCAACTGGCAAAAAAATTGAATCTATAATGTGCGGAATTGCCGGAATTATTGGAATAAACGCTTCACAAAAGACCATGGCGGCCATGCTGAAAAAACAACAGCACCGTGGCCCCGACAATACCGGCATTTTTTCTGAAGATAATATCGTACTTGGTCATAACCGACTTTCCATTATCGATCTATCGGAAGGGGCCAACCAGCCGTTCCATTCTCCCGATGGGAGATATATACTGGTCTTTAACGGCGAAATCTATAACTATAAGGAACTGCGAAGTTGCCTCAAAAATGAGTACGTCTTCAAAACCCAATCGGATACCGAAGTACTCCTAGCTGCATACATTTCTTGGGGGGAGGAATGTTTAGCACGGTTGAATGGAATGTTTGCCTTCGCGATATGGGATAGGAAAGGGAAGCAACTTTTCGCTGCGCGCGATCGATTCGGTGTTAAACCCTTTTATTACGCATATCAAGATGATACATTTTATTTTGCTTCCGAACTAAAAACACTTTTTGAGGCAGGACTTTCTCGAGTGGCTAACGAAAAAGTGTGGGCTACATACTTTGCCTATGGCAGTTATGGTATGCCACACGAAACTTTTTGGGAAGGTGTTTTTCAATTGTCCGCTGGTCATTCGATGGTAGTTGCACAAGGGCGATTCTCCATTACGCAATGGTATAATTTTGAAAATGAAATTAAAAAACAATCCGAAGAAAAACCACTGGAGCAGGCGGTCACTACTTATCTGGGACTTTTGGAAGATAGTATTGCCCTCCGTTTTCGTGCCGATGTTCCTCTAGGTTTTAATATAAGTGGGGGGGTGGACAGCTCCTTATTACTTGCATTGGTAAACAAGCACAAAAAAGGGGGAGACATTCGGGCATTCACTTTCTACACTGGGGACGAACGTTATGATGAGCTGCCGTGGGTGGAAGAGTTAATCGTCCACACTTCAAATCCGTTACACAAGGTTAAATTAGCGGGTCAACAAGTACCTGAGTTGAGTAGATTAATGGCATCTCAGCAGGATGAACCCTATGGGGGATTTCCTACCTTGGCGTATGCCTCACTTTTTGCTGAAGCCCGGAAACGGGGTGTAAAAGTGGTGCTGGATGGTCAAGGAATGGACGAGCAATGGGCCGGATATGATTATTACCGTAACACAGAAGGTGAAACCATTCAGGGTGTCAGAAAATCACCATTTCGTCCAGGGGTCCTCTCGGCAGATTTTTTGGCCCGGGCCGAAAAGCCAGAATATCGAGAGCCCTTTGAAAATTCACTGTTAAATTTACAGTATCGGGACCTATTCTATACCAAGTTGCCGCGAGCGCTACGCTTTAACGATCGTATTTCTATGGCAGCCAGTACCGAGCTGCGGGAGCCTTTTTTGGACCACCGTTTGGTGGAATTCGCATTCGCGCAGCCTAGAAAATATAAAATTCAAGGCGATCTGAATAAATATGTACTGCGGTTGTTGGTTAAGGAATTATTGCCTGAATCTATAAGTCTCGCTCCTAAAAGGGCGCTGCAAACACCGCAACGGGAATGGCTGGGCGACGACCTAAAATCGTGGACTACCGAGCGCATATTATCGCTAAAAGGACATCCCTGGTTTCAATCAAATAAATTAGAAAAGGAATTGGAAAAATATTTGTCAGGCAATCGCGACAGCAGTTTCCATATTTGGCAATGGATTAATTGTTCCTTGTTGTTTGAGCCAGATGGTTTACTATAATGTCACAGTATTCTCGATGCGCTCTCTCTTGCGAGGGGTAAATATACAACAGGACTTGGGTTAAAAAAAACCATTGCCTTTGCCTACGTTTTTTTATCTTGCCACCTTATGGCAAAACTCGGCATCGTTATTACCGATGGGGTGGGGTTCCGGAATTTCGTGCTAAGCGACTTTCTTCGGGAGGCTCAACATCAATGGGAGGAAGTAGTAATCCTTTCGTTTCTTCCGCATTCAATATATAAGAAACATATCCACTGTCGGGTAATCGAGCTGCCTGTACTACAGGAATCGTTCGTGACCTGGTTTTTCCGAAAGGCCAAGGAACTCGCCCACCTCCAATTGCACAAAAGGGGTAATTTTGGGATTACCGATAATCTCCTAACCAATTCATCCACTTCCAGGTCCCCGCGCGGTCGGGCAACGCGTTTACTGTTGAAGTGGACGGCCCATTTCCATTCCGAAGCCTGGATTGCGCGCTATACGAAACAGCAGCAAAGACAGTTTCGAAATAAGGCGGTGACTCGTTCCTACACAGATCTGCTGCAAGCCGAGAATTTCGATTTACTGTTTTTTACGCATCAACGTCCTCCCTATCTGGCACCCTTAGCCTACGTGGCCCAGCGGCTTTCAATCCCCATGGCCTCCTTTATTTTTAGCTGGGACAATCTTGCCTCGAAGGGAAGGATGGCGGCCGACTTCGATTATTACTTGGTTTGGAGTGAATTGATGAAATCTGAATTGCTGCAATTTTACAGCCGTGTGCGTCCTGAAAATATTGAAGTAGTAGGTACCCCACAATTCGAGCCTTATATATTGACCCGCTATCATACGACCAAAGCGGAATTCCATTCCCGCTTTGGATTAGAGCAATCGAAAAAGACCATTTGTTTTAGCTGTGGCGATATTTCTACGAGTAAGAATGACGAACGCTATATTCGTATTTTGGCAGAAGCCATAAGAGCCGATCAAATACCAAACGCACAATTGTTGGTGCGGACCTCCCCCGCCGAAGATCCGGTGCGATTTCGCGAACTGGCCAATACGTATACGTTCATTATATGGAATTATCCCGATTGGAACTTGAGCCGGGAAGGGCATCCAGAGCCCTGGTCGCAACGGGTGCCAACAGAGGGCGATGTGCGGGATTTAAGGGCGCTGTTGCAGCATTGCGATTTAAATATAAATATGCTCTCCACTATGAGTCTCGATTTTATGCAGTTTAACAAGCCCGTAATCAATCCCGTTTTCGGAAATCCTGAAAACGGGCTGTACAATGACCAGCGATTTCTGAAATACGCCCATATCGAGCACCTAGTAGAAAGCGGAGCGACGAAAATCGTTAAGAATGAAACGGAGCTATTGGAAGCGGTGGGATATTATTTGGAAAATCCGGAGGCGGACAGTGAAAATCGAAGTGCCCTAACTGCCCTTGAAGTAGGTTGCCCGTTGGAGGGCACCGGCAAGCGTATGGCGAGTACCTTAAAAAAATGGATTTGAGATCGAAACGAATAGCGGTGCTGTGCGATTATGCGCTATTGCCCGATCGGGTTGGCGGGATGGATGCCTTCTTTTGGGCGTTCGACAAAAAATGTAAGGACTCGGGAATTGCGGTCGACTGGTTTTTTCCCAATCCCGCTACCCACGGCGCCTATACCAGGTTGAATATTATTCCCAAAACCCAGATTAGCATAGAAGCGACCTTTCTGGAGTATTGCAAGGGCAATTCAGTAACCTATTCACACGTTTTTACGCATTTCCTGGAATTGTGTACCCCCTTTTTCAGAAATGTAAAAAAAGCTACAGACGCCGTAGTCATTGCGGTCGACCATAATCCGAGGCCCTTAGCCGGGTATCCCGTCTCCAAGCAAATCAAGAAAAGGATAAAGGGGTTTCTCTATGCCTCGTATGTTAACGTATTCGTGGGAGTTTCCAACTATACGGTCCGGGAGCTGATCAAGGATTTTGGCAATTCTATTCGAGGTAAAACTCAGACTATTTATAACGGGGTGCTCATTTCTGAAATAGTGGAACGGAAGGAGCGTGCCGAAAGTAATCCAAAATTCTTAGTGGCTTCGCATCTCCGAGAATCGAAAGGCATACAGGATTTGATTGCCGCCGTAGCGATGCTGCCAAATTCGTTGAAGAATAGGATGTCTATTGACGTTTTTGGGGACGGGCCGTATAAAGAAGTTTTGCTTGCACAGCTTGCTAAGCTTCAGTTAGGGAAACAATTCCGTTTCCAGGGAAGTTCTGATTCATTGAAAGAGACGTTTTGCAAATATGATTATCTATTGCATCCCACCCATATGGAGTGTTTTAGCCTTACCTTGCTGGAGAGCCTGGCCGCCAACGTTCCGGTAATCACCACTCCGGTTGGAGGAAACACGGAGGTTGTTCGAGACGGTGAAAATGGCTTTTTGTTTGAAGCACAAAATGGGGCGCAGTTGGCTCTTCTACTGGAGCATTTAATTCTTGGGAAGAAGAAAATTACGGGCTACACACGAACTGAAATCGCCGAACGCTTTACCGTGGAGAGGATGGTTGATAAATACATACAATTGATACAATGAAGATAGCCTTCCTCACCCCAGAATATCCGCACCCTAAAACTGGTCACTCGGGAGGGCTGGGGACGAGCATTTTAAACTTAGCAACAGGATTGGCGAAATTAGGGGTTAAGGTAGTAATCCTTGTATATCAGCAAGATGCGGACGCTTTTATTGATGAGGGTGAAATTAAAATTTACCGTATTAAAAACATAAAGCTAAAGGGATTGTCCTGGTTGCTTACCCGTAGAAAAATTCAGCGTAAAATAAATGCCCTAACAATGCAGGGTGAGCTAGATTTAGTAGAGGCTCCTGATTGGACGGGAATAACCGCCTATATGAGACTTCAGTGCCCCTTATCTGTTAAATTACATGGCAGTGACACCTATTTCTGCCATTTAGACCAACGGCAGGTGAAAGCTAGGAACCGCTTTTTTGAAAAAACTGCGCTCAAGAAGGCCGATGCCATCATTTCCGTGAGCGACTTCACGGGGAAACTTACGAAGCAGTTGTTTCAGCTAAAAAAGGACTATACGGTCATTCCCAATTCGATCGACCTTTCAAAGTTTTCGCCTGCTAGGCCCGCTGCCAATGAAAATACCATCCTTTATTTCGGAACCTTAATTCGGAAAAAGGGACTCTTGGAACTGCCCCATATTTTCAACGAGGTACTCGAAAGACATCCCCAGGCAAGATTACTGTTGGTAGGGAACGATAGTGCCGATAGGCAATCGGGCAGCCCTTCCACCTGGAAATTGATGAAACCCTTATTTTCGGAAAAGGCCATCGATCGGGTACAATATCTCGGTCCCGTTCCCTATTCGCATATTAAAACACATATTGCCCACGCCACTGTCTGCGTTTTCCCTACTTTTGCCGAGGCCCTTCCCGTTTCCTGGATCGAGGCAATGGCTATGGAAAAGGCCGTTGTGGCCTCCAACATTGGCTGGGCACCAGAGGTTATCGACGATGGCAAGGACGGTTACCTAGTGCACCCAAAGGACCACGCCCTATTTGCCGATCGGCTAGTCAGGGTATTGAATAATGAGGCCCTGCGCACGCAATTGGGGGCCGAGGCCCGTCGAAAGGTCAGGGAAAAATTTAGCATTGAGGTGGTGGCCGGACAGAGCGTAGCTTTTTATGAAAGACAGCTTGAGCAACACAGCCGAAAATGAATGTGACTAATAAGCTTCGATAATAAGTGATGCGCGTACGGAAATTCGCCAAGAACGACTGAAATATGGAGCGGGACCTAGCGAATTTTCAGTTCGTATAGAATAATTTGGGCCAAGAGGGCCTACTAATGGATAGAAACCTAGAAATGCAGCCTGCTTTTAAAACCTACACGAATTCAGATGGCGAAATTTTGCTGTATGTTGGCGAGCCAGATTTGGCGTTGCTGGAAAAACTCTCGCACGGTCCCGGCGATATTTGGCATAGTAGTTTCGAACAGGGATATAAGAATGCCTTTTTGGATATCGTTTACCAGACGGTGGTGTTTTTCTGGTATGTGTACGATTTTGACGGATTGGACGAGTGCATTAGTTGGCGGCTCAACCCGGCTGCATTTGCCATTCGCAAAGGGGTTTGGGAACAACTTCCGGGATTCGACGCAGACTATGCAAATCGCGATCTACAGGCCTTCGATTTTGCCTATAATGCCCTTCGCAATGGCGGGGCCATTCCACTGTACGTAAAGGGATTATACACGGCAGCGGAAATATCCGTGCCCCATATTTCCGTAAAGGATCGCTATACCTTCTACCGGAAAAATTTTAAGATGGCGCATTCTTGGTATATGCTCTTCAGAAAGGGAATTTGGAAACCAAATGAATGGCGCGCCTTATATGCGTCAAAAAGAGCATTTGCAAAGCGCGGCGAATTTCCGAAGGTAGGCCCACGGCCACTAAACGAAGTTCGGGGAGCGCCAACGGTAAGCTATATTATTCCCACTATGTTGCGGCAGGAATATACCTTAAAACTATTAGAGGACCTCAAAAATCAATCGTATTTGCCAAGCCAGGTAGTCGTGGTCGATGCTACCCCGCCGGAAACGCGCGAAGAATCGCTGTACCGGGAACAGGACTACCCCTTTGCGGTACAGTTTCACTGGCAGGCCACCAAGGGCAGCTGCAGGGCCCGCAACGAGGCGATTGATCGCTGTACGGGAGATTATATCGTATTTGGCGATGACGACATTCGCATACCGCCCGATTTTATTGAAGGGCACTTAAGATTATTGCAAACCTATAACGCTGGGGCCTGCAACGGACTAGATATTCGTGCCGAAAATCAGCAACAGGATCTGGATGACTTAACGGAAAAACTCGAAGATATGGACGCCCATCGCTGGTACGTTGGCGCTGCTACCAGCTATAGCAATGCCAATAGTTGCGTAAAACGCGAGTATGTGACCGCATTGGTAGGGAATGATATCAATTACGATGGCGGTTATGGTGAGGATAGCGATTTTGGCCTCTCGCTTACCAAATTGGGGGTGCACGTGCTGCATAATCCGTTTTCGGCGAACCTGCACCTAAAGCCACCGGCCGGTGGCTATCGTTTTTGGGGGAGCCAGGCAAAATTGATGGGCAAAAAGCGAAAAAAGCAGCCATGGGAGCTAGACCACCCCGTGCGCTATATCCGCCCCGTGCCCAGCCCCACCATTATGTACCAGCTATTCAAGCAATTTAGCGCACGGCAGCGCACCGAGTACCGCTACAAATACTTTATCCGATACCTCGTGAAGGGCGCGAAGTGGCAATTACCATTGCGCATGCTAAAGTTGCCGTACCGTATGTTGCAATATAATAAATCTGTATTTTACGCCAAGAAATTGCGCGCACTCGGAAAACGTACCCAGTAACATGACTTTCGCCCTCATTATCTGTACCTATATGCGGCCCGAACCCCTACGGAAATTACTCGATTCGGTAGCATTGCAGACCCCGTATCCTAATTCGATACTTGTAGTCGATGGATCGAGGAACGAGGATACGCGAAATATGCTAAGCCAAGCTTCCTATCAAAATCTCGATTATTATAAAGTTTCGGATGCCGATCGAGGGTTAACGCGTCAGCGCAACTTTGGAATCGAGAAGGTAGAGGAAGAAATTGAAATTGTATGTTTTTTGGATGATGACACGATACTGAAACCTGCGTATTTCAAGAAATTGTTACGGACGTATGAAATTTACCCAGGGGCCTTGGGAGTTGGCGGTTATATCGCCAATGAAGTAACCTGGCGAAAGGTACCGGAGGCGTATTGCGCCAAGCTGTCGGAATTCTGCTATGATGGCTATTGCCGAAAGGACGGCGCGCGTTTTGTGCTTAGGAAGAAACTGGGGCTCGATGCCAACCGGCCACCAGCGCACTTGCCCGATTTCTCCCACGGCAGGTCGGTGTCATTTTTACCGCCCTCCGGGAAGATATATCCGGTGGAGCAATTTATGGGCGGCGTTGCTTCCTATAGGAAAGCGGTCTTGGACAATGAGCGCTTCTCGGAATATTTTGAAGGATACGGGTTGTACGAGGATGCCGAATTTACCTTGCGACTATCCAATAAGGGATCCTTGTTTGTAAATACGGCCGCGCAACTTGAGCACCACCACGATGCTTCGGGTCGTCCCAATACGTATGCCTATGGCAAGATGGTGGTTCGCAATGGCTGGCTGGTGTGGCGCACCAAGTACACAAATCCTTCGGCTAAGGCTAAACTGAAATGGCATCTGACTTCGTTAGTGCTGACGCTTATTCGCTTCGGAAATAGTATTACGAGGTTCGACTCAAATGCATTTCGCGAGGCGCTGGGTCGAACGGTTGGATGGTTCACCCTCTTCTTCAACAAACCCAAGGCCGTATGAGATTCGTACTGATTTCGCACGTTTTGCATTCGCGCCAAGGAGACCGTTGGTTTGCCTACGGGCCCTATGTTCGGGAAATGAATCTTTGGGGAAAGCACGTTTCCTTTGTAGAGGTAGTGGCACCTGTAGTAAAAGCGGCCCCTACTGCGATACAAACGGCCTACAGTGCTTCGGAAATCACCTTGACCAAGGTATCTGCATTTTCGTTTATTTCCGTTTCCGAAGCACTGAGGGCACTATATAGAATTCCTGTTAATTTCGTTAAGATTATACACGCTATGCGCCGTGCCGATCATATCCATCTGCGGTGCCCGGGCAATATGGGCCTATTGGGCTGTATGGTACAGGTCTTTTTTCCAAAGACACCCAAGAGCGCTAAATATGCGGGAAATTGGGATCCGAAGGCAAGACAGCCGCTCAGTTACCGCCTCCAGAAATGGATCTTGGGCAATACTTTCCTGACGCGGAATATGAAGGTGCTTGTGTACGGGGACTGGCCCCGACAGTCTAAGAATATCGTGCCGTTTTTCACTGCGAGCTATTCAGAAATTAAGAAGCAGGATAGCCCAAAGAAATTGTTTAACCCGCCTTGGCAATTTTTGTTTGTGGGGTCCTTAACCCCGGGGAAGCGGCCGCTCTACGCTATACAGTTGGTAGATAAATTGCAACACAGGGGCATTGCGGTTCGCTTGGATATCTATGGGGAAGGACCCGAACGTTCGACTTTGGAGACCTTCATTAAGAATCGCGAGCTTGGCGATATAGTGCGATTGCACGGCAACCAGAATTCGGAATCGATTGAGGAGGCTTATAGGAACAGCCATTTCCTGATGCTACCATCGAAATCGGAAGGCTGGCCAAAAGTGATCGCCGAGATGATGTTCTATGCAGGCATTGCCATCGCGACACCGGTTTCGTGCGTACCTTGGATGCTGGACCAGGGCGCTAGGGGAATTTTATTGAGGGCTCCCTTGGATCAAGATGCCGAGAAAATAAGTACCTTGCTCGAACGACCCGAGCAATTGAACAGTATGTCAGAAAGTGCTGCTGCCTGGTCCAGGCAATATACCTTGGAAGCATTTGAGAAGGCTATAAAAGAGATTTTGAAATGAAAGTGCTGCAACTTATCGATTCTTTGGCGCCGGGCGGGGCAGAGCGAATGGCGGTGAATTTGGCAAATGCATCGGCTTGGGAAGGTGTAGAATCGCATCTTATGGCAACCCGGCGTGGCGGGAAATTGGAGCAGGCCGTAATATCTTCCGTTTCGGTTGTTATATTAGAGAAGCAAAGTACGCTAGATCTATCGGCCTTGGCACGTGCTGTACAATACATTCGGAAACACAGAATAACAGTTTTACACGCCCATACGACCTCCTATTTTTTCGCTACGTTACTGAAAATTAGGAATCCGAAGTTGCATCTTATATGGCACGAACATCACGGCTATCGTGAACATATGTCGGTATGGAACAATAAGACCTT
>NZQO01000143.1 GCA_002693605.1 Flavobacteriaceae bacterium | reverse complement strand
GCGAGAATATTGCACTACAAAGGGGAGAGCACCCAGAAGGACGGGGCGTATTACGATCGATTTTTCGGCGCCATGAAAATCTTCTACCACAAACACTTCCACACAAATAGGCTGTTCAACACCTTGGTGGATGTCGGGGTTTCGGTGGCCAAAAAATCACGCAAGGCACGTGGCAACCGGGGCCGGTCCTCTAACGTCCAGCCCACCGAGGCGATTGTATTTACAGAAAATTTGAATGTACTCCGAAATATTTCGGAGCATTTGCACATTCCGGTTACGACAATGTCTAAATCGAAACTTTCCGAAGAGTATATTAGCAACAAAATGCTCATTTTCGACGCGGCGTACATGAGTTATTCCCAGATACTTAAAGTGATGGAAAGTTTTAAGAACCAAGGAAATACCTTCCGAATTTGTCCGCCGGGCTGCAACTTTATGGTGGGCAGTGACCGCAGCGACGACAAGGGGGCCGTGCTCGTATTTTAAGATATTTGAAACAAGATTAGCAGAAAATTTAAGTAATTTTGCACCCACTAAACCTAAAAAACCTTTTGTAACATACGTTATGGCAAGATTTGAATTGAAATTACCAAAAATGGGAGAAAGCGTTGCCGAGGCAACCGTTACCAACTGGCTCAAGGAAGTAGGCGATAGCATCGAGGCCGATGAGGCGGTGCTGGAGATTGCCACCGACAAGGTAGACAGTGAGGTGCCCAGTGAGGTAGATGGTGTTTTAGTGGAAAAATTATTTGACGCAGATGATGTCGTACAGGTGGGTCAGACAATTGCCATAATTGAAACCGAAGGTAGCGGCGATAGTTCACAACCATCGACAAACATAGACGGGGACACTCCGCAGCCGGAAGTTGTGGCTGCCGTAGCCGATAAAGTTACTGCTGCCCAGGAAGCAACCCAACCTGCCATCGAAAGTAATGACGATAGGTTCTATTCACCCTTGGTGAAGAGCATCGCAAAGCAAGAAGGAATTTCACAAGACGAACTGGATAAAATATCCGGCACCGGTAAGGATGGCCGAGTGACCAAGAACGATATCCTGGAATTCGTATCCTCTAGGGGCAAGGGGGCTGCACAGCCCAAGACTGCCGAAGGCGCCAAGAACCCGGAAACCGCCAAGGCGGCCGCGGCACCAAAACCGAAGGCTCCACTTAGTGTAGGGGGCGAGGACGAAATAATCGAAATGACCCGCATGGGCAAGCTCATTGCCCACCACATGGTTGAAAGCACCCAAACCGCTGCCCACGTACAGTCGTTTATCGAGGCCGATGTAACCAATATCTGGAACTGGCGCAACAAGGTAAAGAACGAGTTCGAGAAGCGCGAGGGAGAAAAACTGACATTTACGCCCATCTTCATGGAAGCGGTGGCAAAGGCCCTGAAAGATTTTCCAATGATGAACATCTCGGTAGATGGCGATCGAATTATCAAGCGCAAGAATATTAATTTGGGAATGGCCGCCGCCTTGCCCGACGGCAACTTGATCGTGCCCGTTATAAAAAATGCCGATCAGTTGAACCTCGTGGGTATGAGCAAAGCGGTGAACGACCTCGCAGGCCGTGCCCGCGAAAATAAATTGAAGCCCGATGAAATACAAGGGGGCACTTATACCGTTACCAACGTTGGTACCTTCGGGAGCATTATGGGCACACCCATTATAAACCAACCACAGGTAGGTATCCTAGCATTGGGCGCAATCCGTAAGGTGCCCGCAGTTATCGAAACGCCCGATGGAGATTTCATAGGCATTCGCTATAAAATGTTTCTCTCGCACAGTTACGACCACAGGGTCGTGAATGGTGCCCTGGGGGGTCAATTTGTCAAGCGGGTGGCCGATTACCTAGAAGGTTGGAACCCCAAGCGCGACGTTTAATTTTCAGAATGAATGTGGCGGTGAACAAATAGATTTGATGGCACCTTTACATTCCAAATAATTGCAATGGAACTACATCTTACCAAACCCATCTGTTTTTTCGATTTAGAAACCACAGGAACCAATATTGCCACAGATCGAATCGTGGAGATTTCCATTCTGAAGGTCTTTCCCAACGGAAATAAGGAAAGCCATACGTGGCGCGTAAATCCCGAAATGCCCATTCCGCCGAAGGTTTCCGCAATACACGGCATTACCGATGAAATGGTCGCCAGCGAACCCACCTTTAAGGAACTGGCGCAAAAAGTGTATAATCTAATCAAGGATAGTGATCTTGGCGGCTACAATAGTAACCGTTTCGATATTCCGCTGCTAGCCGAGGAATTGCTTCGTGCTGAGGTAGATTTCGATATGAAAAAAGCCCTTTCCGTCGACGTGCAGACCATTTTCCACAAAAAGGAAAAGCGCACCCTCGAGGCGGCCTATAAATTTTATTGCGACAAGAATTTGGTAGATGCCCATAGCGCCGAAGCCGATACAAACGCCACCTACGAAGTGCTGAAATCGCAATTGGATCATTATGATGACCTCGAAAACGATATCGATTACCTTTCAAAGTTCAGTGCCCACAAGCAGTTTGCCGATTTTGCAGGGTATATCCATTTCAACAAGGAGGGGAAGGAAGTGTTCGGATTCGGAAAGCACAGGGGGAAACTCGTTGAGGAAGTAATGGAGGCAGAGCCGGGCTATTTTGGTTGGCTCTTGAATGCCGATTTTCCGTTGTACACCAAGAAAGTGCTTACCCGTATAAAATTAAGCAAGCTCAATACCAAGCAATAATTTTCGAAATTTAAACCAGTAACGCTATGAAGATTATCTGCGTGGGCCGAAATTATACCGAGCATATCGCTGAGCTCAAAAACGATAAGCCAACCCATCCGGTGCTGTTTCTGAAGCCCGATACGTCCATTTTGCTGAAGAAGCAACCTTTTTTTATTCCGGAGTTTTCAGAGGAAGTGCACCACGAGGTCGAGGTACTGGTCAAGATCAACAAAATAGGAAAGCATATAGACAGGAAGTTTGCCCATAAATATTATGACGAGATTGGCCTGGGTATCGATTTTACCGCGCGCGACCTGCAATCGGACCTAAAAAGCAAGGGATTGCCATGGGAAAAAGCCAAGGCCTTCGACGGCGCGGCAGTGGTGGGCAACTTTCTTCCCAAATCGACGTTTAAGGACGTGGATGCTATTTCATTTCGCTTGGAAAAAAACGCCACCACAGTTCAGGAGGGAAGTACCTCGATGATGTTGTGGAAAATTGATGAGCTGATTGAATATATTTCAAAATATTTCACATTGAAGATCGGGGATATTATCTTTACCGGGACGCCCGCGGGGGTCGCCAAGGTGCATCCCGACGATGTTTTGGTAGGGTACCTCGAGAACACGGAAGTTTTTTCCATAAAAGTAAAGTAAATGAGCAAACATTATTCGATAGAGAGTTTACGCGAAGTTGCCGGTGGTGACGACGATTTTATGGCAGTGGTGGCACAGACCTTCCTAGAGGAAATTCCGCCAGACCTACAGGCAATGCAGGAAGCCATACAAAACGACAATAAGGAACTAGCCTACCAGTTTGCCCATAAAATGAAGCCCAACCTCGAGATGTTTGGGGTTGCCGTGGCGAAAGATATCTCGGCTATCGAATCATGGTCGAAGACCTCCAAGAGCCCTGACGTTATTGCCGATAATTTGGCCAAGGTGGTGACAACCGTGACGCAGGTTTTCGAAGAGCTGCAAGAAGATTTTAAATTGTAATGCTTGCGGAGATAATTACCATAGGCGATGAGATATTAATTGGCCAAATTGTCGACACCAACTCTGCCTACATCAGCAAGGCGCTTAACAAGATTGGCATTCAGGTTTACCAAATCACCTCCATTCAAGATAGTCGCGAGCATATCCTTTCGGCCCTGAACGATGCCAAAAACCGTGTAGATTTAGTATTAATGACCGGCGGGCTCGGCCCCACGCGCGATGATATTACGAAGCAAACCCTCTGCGAGTTCTTTGGAGATACCTTGGTAGAAAATACCAGCGTTACGCAACATATTCGGGAAATTTTCAAACAGTACATCAAGCGCGAGCCATTGCCCACCAACCTGCAACAGGCCATGCTGCCGGCCTCGGCCACCGTACTGCACAACGCCCACGGTACCGCACCCGGTATGTGGTTTGAACGTGACGGCACCGTGTTTGTCTCCATGCCCGGCGTGCCCTACGAGATGAAGCATATCCTTCGGAAGGAAGTGTTTCCGCGGGTAACAAAAAAATTCAACAGGCCGCATATTTACCACAAGACGTTACTAACGTACGGCCTTGGGGAAAGCGCTATTGCCGACCGTATCGAAAACTGGGAAAATTCCCTCCCAGATTCCATAAAACTCGCATACCTGCCGTCGCTGGGCAGGGTTCGCCTAAGGCTATCCTCCAAAGGTGTAGATGAAATGGCACTCAAGGAGGAGGTCGATGCGAAAATGGCAGAACTATACCGAATGCTCGACGACATTGCCGTTGGGTATGAGGAAGAGACGTCCCTCGTTGAAAGGATTGCAGGACTGCTCTCTCTGCGCAACCAATCCTTGAGCCTGGCCGAGAGCTGCACAGGTGGGGCCATCGTCCAGGAGCTAACCGCTGTGGCTGGGGCTTCAACCTATTTGCACGGCAGTATTGTGCCCTATCAAACAGGCTTAAAAATTGATATTCTTGGTGTCGAGCCGAAGTTGATAAAAGACCACACCGTGGTGAGCGATCCGGTGGTGCGCGATATGGCGAAAAAAGCCAAGACGTTGTTCCAGACCGATTACGCCGTGGCCACTACCGGCATTGCCGGGCCTAGCCAAGGGGAGGCGACACAGGAGGTGGGTACGGTCTTCATTGGCGTGGCCACTCCCAGCGGCGTTGTTTCGGAAAAATTCCAGTTCGGAAATGCTCGCGAGCGGGTTATAAAAAAAGCCACCAACAAGGCACTGGAAATGTTGCTGAAAGAAATTTTGAAAAACTAAAATTCTTTTGTTGGTCAAACCATTTAATTTATTTAAATTTGCACCCTGTTTTAAAATAACTATCTAAGAAGTAAGATATGTCAAGAGTTTGTGAGCTTACCGGAAAGAGAGCTATCGTTGGTAACAACGTGTCTCACGCGATGAACAAAACAAAGCGCAAGTTTAACGTAAACTTGTTAAAAAAGCGTTTTTATATTCCAGAAGAAGACAAGTGGATCACCCTTCGTGTGTCTGCTTCGGCTATTAAGGACATCAACAAAAAAGGGATTTCCGCAGTTTTGAAAGAGGCTCGCGAAAAAGGCTTCTTGAAAAAATAATTGCACTAACGTATAAAGTCTATTACAATGGCTAAAAAAGGTAACAGAGTTCAAGTGATCTTAGAGTGCACCGAGCACAAGGAGACTGGCAAGCCCGGAACTTCCCGTTATATCACAACAAAAAATAAGAAAAACACTCCCGATCGTCTAGAGTTGAAGAAATTCAACCCTATCCTTAAAAAGATGACCGTTCACAAGGAGATAAAATAATCGAGTCATGGCAAAGAAATCAGTAGCAACCTTACAAACAGGATCTAAGAGACTTACCAAGGCCATCAAGATGGTCAAGTCAGATAAAACAGGAGCCTACACCTTCGTAGA
This sequence comes from Flavobacteriaceae bacterium, assembly GCA_002693605.1. Classification (GTDB taxonomy): domain Bacteria; phylum Bacteroidota; class Bacteroidia; order Flavobacteriales; family Flavobacteriaceae; genus NZQO01. Next base: position 25,604 of record NZQO01000143.1, on the reverse strand, counting down.
GTCCATCATGGCTCCAGACCAAGTAAGCGATTGGTTAAACAGCAAGTAACCCCTTCGCTATAAAGCAAACGAGGCCACTTTTTTACAAAGGTGGCTTTTCGTATTTTTGGGCGTTTCCCCGCCCTGGGCGGGGCCGGGCTATACGCTGTAGCTACCGCGTGGCGGTAGGCTGTCGCTGCTATCCCTAACGCACGGCCCGAGCGGGCCGCTTCCTAGAAACCAAAACGTGAACTATGAGCTTTTTCAAAAAAATCTTCTCCAAGGAAAAAAAGGAAACCCTCGACAAGGGTCTTGAAAAATCCAAGTCCTCTTTCTTCGACAAGCTATCCAAGGCCGTTGCCGGAAAGAGCAAGGTAGACGATGCCGTGCTCGATAACCTCGAGGAGGTGCTGGTCACCAGCGATGTGGGTGTAAATACCACCCTAAAGGTAATAGAGCGCATCGAGGCGCGCGTAGAGCGCGACAAGTACATTGGCACCGACGAGCTGAACCAGATCCTTCGCGAAGAAATTGCCGGTCTGCTTAGCGAGGTCGATTCTGGCAATGCTACCGAATTTTCCGTTCCCGAGCGGAAGGGGCCCCACGTAATCATGGTAGTGGGCGTGAACGGCGTGGGCAAGACCACGACCATTGGCAAGCTCGCCTACCAATTCAAGAAAGCGGGGAAAAAGGTGATACTTGGCGCAGCCGATACTTTTCGTGCGGCCGCCATCGACCAGCTTCAAATTTGGGCCGACCGTACTGAGGTGCCCATTATTAAACAAAGTATGGGCAGCGACCCGGCCAGTGTGGCCTTCGATACACTGCAGAGTGCCGTAAATCAAAATGCCGATGTGGTCTTGATCGATACCGCAGGGAGGCTTCACAATAAGGTGAACCTGATGAACGAGCTTTCTAAGGTGAAGCGCGTAATGCAAAAAGTAGTGCCAGATGCGCCACACGAGGTGCTATTGGTGCTGGATGGTTCCACGGGGCAAAACGCCTTCGAACAGGCCAAACAGTTTACCGCGGCCACAGAGGTGACCTCGCTTGCCGTTACCAAACTGGACGGTACTGCCAAGGGCGGGGTGGTAATTGGCATTAGTGACCAATTCCAGATACCCGTCAAATACATCGGTGTAGGCGAGGGGGTAGAAGATTTGCAGGTCTTCAACAAGTTCGAGTTTGTAGACTCGTTTTTTAAATAATCATTTTTTCAGAAAGGTAGATGCCGTATGAGGACAAAGACGCTTAAGAATAATAGGATCAACGTGGTAACCCTGGGTTGCTCCAAGAATGTGTACGACAGTGAGGTACTTATGGGGCAATTGCGCGCCAATAACAAGGAAGTGGTACACGAGGAGGAAGGTAACGTGGTGGTTATCAATACCTGCGGCTTTATAGCCAACGCCAAGGAAGAGAGTGTAAATACCATTTTGGAATACGTTCAGAAGAAGGAAGAGGGCCTTGTGGACAAGGTATTTGTTACAGGTTGCCTTAGTGAACGCTACAAGCCAGACCTACAGAAGGAAATACCGAACGTGGACCAATACTTCGGGACTACCGAACTGCCCTCATTGCTCAAGGCACTCGGCGCAGATTACAAGCATGAGTTAATAGGCGAGCGGCTTACCACCACGCCAAAAAATTACGCCTACCTAAAAATTGCCGAAGGGTGCGATCGACCATGTTCGTTTTGTGCTATCCCGATTATGCGTGGCAAGCACCGCAGTACGCCCATTGAGGACCTCGTAACTGAGGCCGAAAAACTTGCTGCCACCGGCGTAAAGGAGCTTATTTTAATTGCCCAGGACCTGACCTACTATGGGTTAGATCTCTATAAAAAGCGAAACCTAGCAGAATTGCTCCGGAAATTGGCTGCTGTAGACGGCATCGAATGGATACGTTTACACTATGCCTTTCCCACGGGCTTTCCTATGGATGTGCTTGAGGTGATGCGCGAGGAACCGAAAATTTGCAATTACATTGATATTCCGCTACAGCACATTTCAGACAACATTCTGAAGTCCATGCGCCGCGGCACTACGCAGGCTAAAACTACCAAGTTGCTCGAAGAGTTTCGCGAGGCCGTTCCAAATATGGCCATTCGAACCACGCTTATCGTAGGCTATCCCGGTGAAACCGAGGAAGATTACCAAACCCTGAAACAATGGGTAACCGATATGCGCTTTGAACGACTGGGGTGCTTTACCTATTCGCACGAGGAGAATACCAACGCGTACCAATTGGAGGACGATGTGCCCGAAGAGGTAAAAATGGAGCGCGCCAACGAAATAATGGCCATACAATCGCAAATTTCCTGGGAGTTGAACCAACAGAAAATAGGAAAGCAATTCCGCGTACTCATTGATCGGAAGGAAGGCGGATATTTCGTGGGCCGTACCGAGTACGATAGTCCCGATGTAGACAACGAGGTGCTCATCAATGCCGAAGAAGGCTACCTGCGCACGGGTGAGTTCTGCCAGATAGAGATAACCGGGGCCGAGGATTTCGATTTGTACGGAAAAATAGTTTCCAGCTAAAATGACTATTTTCAGTACGATAGCGGTTGTTCTTATGTGCAAAATTGGCTATTTTCTTATAAAATGACACGTATGCAGTACGTATTGCTCTTTTTAGCGGCGGTAGCTATTTGTTCCTGTAAATCAGATCGGACGTACAATATTTCTGGAACAGAAGAAATAGAGCCGCTTTCAGCTATTGGCCATTTCGACAATCCGGCCGGTTTGGGCACTTCCCTGCCACGACTCTTTTCGCGAAATGATAGCTTGTATATGTCCTGGGTTAAAACCGGCGACAGTATTTCTGAATTACTGTATTCAACTTATGTGGGCGGAACCTGGTCTCCCCCGGTTACGACGGCTAGAGGTTTAAATTGGTTCGTGAATTGGGCCGATTTCCCGACCATTGCGGCAAACGATAAGGCGGTAATGACCACCTATCTCGAAATGTCTGCAGAAGGAACCTATACCTATGATGCCAAGGCAACCTTAGTAGATAAAGATGCCAAAAACAGCGTAGTGCGGGAAAATCTTCTGTTGCATAACGACGGAACAAAGTCAGAGCACGGTTTCGTTTCCATTTCCCCCTTCCGAAATGAGGGGTTTTTTGTAAGCTGGCTCGACGGTAGAAATACCGTTGGGGCACCTCCCACAATGCATGCTGATCATGCCGCGCATGACCTTTCAACCACAGCTATGACCCTTCGCAGTGCCTTTGTCGATAACCGGGGTGACATTTCACGCCCTTTTGAGATAGATCATCGCGTTTGCGATTGTTGCGGAACTGCAATGGCCATGACCGCGCAGGGCCCTATTGTGGTGTACCGAGATCGTGGTGAGACCGAAATTAGGGATATCTACAAGAGCTATTGGGAGAACGGTGCGTGGAGCGAGCCTGAAGCGGTTTTCCAGGATAACTGGCAAATTCCCGGATGCCCCGTAAATGGACCTTCGGTAAGCGCCTATAACGAGAACGTGGCCATAGCTTGGTATACTGCTTCCAATGACGATCCGCGTGTGGCGATCGCCTTTTCCGATGATGCAGGTCGTACAATGAACGATCCAATTCGTTTAGACACCCAGCCCGCACTAGGCCGTGTAGACGTCCAAATGGTTTCCGAAAAGGAAGCCTTGGTCCTATGGATGGAAGAAAACGGTACGGAAGCCTTCGTTCAGCTTCAGAAGGTGACTCCCGCAGGAACCTTGGGAAAACCACTTACCATTACGAAAACCCTACCCGAACGTGCCGCCGGCTTTCCGCAACTGGACGTTGTAGGAGCTATGGCGGTCATTGCTTGGACTTCTTTAGAAGAAAAGCAGTCTACAATACGGACCGCGAAGATTCCATTAAACTCGTTATAAAACAGTATTGCTTTCCCGAGGCCAAAATTACCCGATGGTCGTTTTAGCCGGCACCTGGGCTTCTTCAATGGTGTCCGAAAGTGATATCCGTGTTCTGCCAAATGTATCTTCAGAATAGATATTATATCTTACGAAGGATAATTACATTTACGATTCCTAACCTTGCCGCCCTATGGAAAAAAACATGTTGGTTATAGGCCATACCTTTCCCGAGCCGCTAACAACGGCAGCTGGTCAAAGAATGTCTCAGTTACTTCAGGTTTTTAAGGACGAACACTACGCTATCACTTTCGCCACCACCGCGGCCCCATCCCCATATAGTATGGAGTTGGATGATCAGGGATTTTCGGTCGAAACTATTCACCTGAACGATTCAGGTTTCGATGGTATGTTGCGCCATTTAAACCCGACTGTAGTGATGTTCGATCGTTTCGTGACCGAAGAGCAGTTTGGCTGGCGCGTAGCCGAAACTTGCCCCAATGCTATGCGTATACTGGACACCGAAGATCTTCATTTCCTGAGGAAGGCTAGGGAAGAGGCGCACCGGAAGGGATATGAGGTCACTAAGGCCAATTTATATACCGATGCTGCGAAACGGGAGCTGGCGAGCATCCTGAGATGCGATCTCACTTTGATCATCTCGCAGGTAGAGTACGGCTTATTGCAGTCTGTATTTCGTGTGCCCGACGATATACTGCACTATCTACCGCTTATGGTCGATATTTCTGCCCAAACCGAAAAGAACAGATTACCCACTTATGTTGAAAGACGAGATTTTGTAACTATTGGCAACCTGCGGCACGCACCTAATGTTGATTCGGTACTTTACCTAAAACATGATATATGGCCACTCGTGCGCAAAGCGTTGCCTTCGGCAAAATTAAAAGTGTACGGTGCCTATGCACCCCAGCGTATTTCAGCATTGCATAGCCCCAAAGAGGGATTTTTCATTGAAGGTTGGACGCCGAATGCCCTAACGGTTTTGGAGAATGCTAGAGTTTGTCTCGCTCCCCTTAGATTTGGTGCTGGACAAAAGGGGAAATTGCTCGACGCTATGCGAGCTGGAACGCCGTTCGTAACCACGTCCATAGGTGCCGAGGCCATGGTCAAAGACGGCTCATCCTGCGATTATGTTCAAGATACTCCTGAGGGTTTGGCAGAAGCCGCAGTGAACTTATACCAACATCAGTCCCCCTGGGAAACCGCTCAGGATGCTGGATTTGAAAGGATAGGAAGCATATTTGATAGAAAATTGCACGTGGCCCAGTTTAACAAAAGGATAGAAGCTATGATGTGGACACTTGCAGAGCACCGCCAAAATCATTTTTTAGGGCAGGTGCTGCACCATCAAACCTTGCAGAGTTCTAAATATATGTCCAAATGGATCGAGGCTAAAAAAGGAGAGAACAGATAGCGAGGAGTAGTTGAAGTAAACAATCTCTGTTGGTTTAAATATTTACCCAAACGAGATAATTTGAATAGAAGATAAGTTTTAAATTGCTTACAGATAGTAGATTGACAGCTTGATGAGTTATTCTACTAATCCATAAAATTGCTGGGTTTAATGGAATTATGAAGGAGTGCCATTAATCCCATAGAACGAGAACCCTTTCCGTTTAGCTGCAGGAAAGGGTTTTCTTTTACTGTTAAGGCCAACAGGAGGCCTTTATCAGTGTTGTCTGTTTTTCAATTGTTGTCTCACTACCAGTAGTATGAATAGAATAATCAAGAGGTAGAAGATAAGCTGGGCCATGTAAACCGGGCCTTCTCCAATGCCTAAAAACCCAATGATGGCCGAAACCACGGCAAGAATTATTAAGGTGGCAAACCAATGCAGCATTACTCGATTTTTTTACGACTAACTAAGGTAAGATATTGGCCTTCATAGTCTTGCTTTAAAAGGGTAAAAAATTATCACATTCGTACCTTTTCTATATGGTCTGGCTCATATGAGTTAAACAAACTATCCCTATTATGGTTCTGCCGTTTCTATTAAGCGTACCTTCCCTCTTTAAACCCAAGATAGTATACTAAACATCCCATACGCTCGGGGACGAAAAATAGGCGGTACAAACTCATTTCTGCGATACGCGCAGCGAGCATTACCCCCGCGCGTAGGGCCCTAATTGTAAGGTAGATTTAATATTATGTTCGGGGTAATTGTTGACCGACATTACGCGGTTATAATCACGTTCATATACACTCAATTGTTCGGTGGTCTAAGGGATTATGTTTCTTGGGTTTGCCTTCAAATGAGTTAATCTAAGTTCCATTATTGTCAATTCCTTTCGGATGATAACAATTTCTTTGTGTAGACTTAACAAGAAACCCCTTTCTAATGCGAATATTGGAAATAGACGAGCTTAAAAGCGATGCCATTTTAGAAAAACTCAATGGGTTTTTGGAAGGAGATCTTTCCAATGAAGATTGGGGCGAGCAAATATTACATTTCGAGAACGGAATTGGGTCGGGTTCGGTTAGAAGTATCGATTTTGACTGGGGCGTCTCGTTGATAGATTATGACGTTTGCTTTACTGAAGATGTTTCGCTTGTCTTCTCTATCAAGGACCTCACCCCCATAATTTTCTTTTTTATTTCCGAAGGCTCACTCGAATTTTGTTGCGATGAGGATGGTGAGTTTCTCACACTGAATCAATATCAGAACGTGATCATATCCAACAAGGAGAATTCTGCCAATACGCTTAAATTTCCAGCTGGGGTTCGTATTAAGGTCAATTTCATCCAGATCATTAAAAAAAACTACCTAAAGAAAAAGCACCACAACCTAGACTATCTGCAGCAAATGCTGCTACCCGTGGTAAAAGACGATAATACTACCTTCGTTTACTATCACTTGGGTAATTACAGCCTGCGCATTGCAGACGCGATTAAGAAATTAAAGGAAAACCACGAGGGCGGTATAATTCGCACTCTTTCGCTAGAGGGACAGCTCAATTTAATCTTGGCGTTACAGCTCATGGAGCACCGCAACTACCTGAACAAAGTCGAGCTTCCAGAGAATATCTCGCTGGACGATATGAAGCGAATCTATAAACTATCGGAATTTATAGAAAACAATATTTCCGAACCCCTTACGGTAGCCCAACTCGCCACCGAGGCGGGTCTAAGTTCGAAAAAACTGCAAACCGGGTTCCAGGTACTCTATAGCAATTCGGTGAACGTGCACATACGGCTGCGCAAGCTGGAAGTGGCGATGGAACAGCTGCGCCATACCGATTTGACCATTTCAGAGATTGTCTATAGTATTGGCTTCAAGAGCCGAAGTTACTTTTCGAAAATCTTTCAGGAACGCTACGGAATTCTACCTACCGACTACCGTAAAAAGCTGAAAACCAGAGGTGGTGTTTCTTAGAAATCTTCTTTGTTGTAAGAAAAAAGTTACATTAAATTAGGATTTCTCCACCGCAACACGTACATTTAATATTCCCAAATCTCCGTATACTACGTACTGCGTAAACAACACAATTATGGAGCTAGCATTAAAATACCGGTTTAAGCGACGCACCAAAAACCATTTGGAATGGTTGATGGACGTAATTAAGTCTGAAAAATACTATCAGGCAGAATCTTCAATTTTAACCCCTGAGGGCAAAACATTTTATGCCTAGCACAGTGTGGTTGCACAAAACCTCACGGTTTCGACGCACCTTTCCCTTTCTTTAACGGGAAGGGAAGAAGTTCTCGTGGCATAGCGTAGCGATTTTCCTAGAAATTTCAGAATAAAAAAAGCCCCATTCCTTTCGAGAATGGGGCTTTTCACTGTTGCATGGGTTCTATAGCCGGAAGCTATTGTTGTTTACAAAAAATAGGGAATTGACAAAAAACAGTTTCCCATTGTGCCAAAACGAACGGAACAGCACATCGTCTACCAAGTAGATAACACTACCCCGGCCCAGTCTCGTTTCGCCGAACACCAGCGAATTTTCAAGTTGTGCCTTAGCCTCCTCGCCCGAAAAACCTGCCACGCTCTCTGGCGCGCCCTCAATATAACCCACATTATATCCATTTTCCAGAAACTTTAAGGAACTGCTACCTAATTTTAGGCTGTAATAGGTGTCCGAATAGCCAAAGGCCAAGGGGTGCGAAGGGTCGATGGCCACTTTATAGATGCTTCCGGTAATTAGGTTCTTTACCTGCGAGCGCTCACGCTGGTCATAAGGTGTCAACGCATCGGAAAGGTCTTCTGAATCTTCTTCGGAATCTTCTGTTGCGGTATTTTCCGAAATCCCGAACCCTTCCATATCCTTAAACGAATTGACGGCCTGTCCCATTGCAATCAATTTTCCGCCGTTGCGAATCCAATCCTTAACGGCCTCAACGGTACCTTCGTTCAAAATGCGGCCGTACCAACCTTCCGGAAGAACGATAACATCATAGTCGGAAAGGGTTATTTGGTCGAAATAATCGGTATCGATCGATGTTACGGGGTAGTTCAGTTCGGTTTCAAAGAAATGCCATAGCGCACCGTAGCTCAAGCTCGACACGCCGTCGCCCTTAAGCATGCCCACGCGCAGTTTGTTGATAAGCTTCACATCTGGCGACCCGAAATCCGTCAGCGTATCGCCAAAGCTGGTTGCCGAGGCGTGTAGGGTTCGCTGGTGCTTATTGGCGACCTGGGCTACCACTTCATCAAAATTAGCCATTTTCTGGTTGTCGCTTCTCGTAATTACCAAGGTGCCACGGTCGAACTGCTTGCCCCCGAAGCTCAATTTTTTTTCAGAGAACCTTACCTTAATATCCCGTTGCAGTAATTCTGAAAGAAATGCAGCATCGTATAGGCTATTCCAACGTACAAGATATCCGGCCGCGCCTGGCTGCGGTGAATTGCTACTGGCACTATTTGGCGCCTGGCCATTGGCTGGTACCGACTTGGTAGAGGCAATAGCCTCGAGACCGTAGGCGTGCGGAATGCTCCATGCCGTAATGTCGTAAGTGAGGGGTTCGCTCAATTTTGCGTCTGGCTCGAAAAGGGCCTTAACCATTTTTCCCTTTGGCTGGGTAGCGCTTACCACTAATGCGCCAGTAGCATCCATAGTTCCCTTTTCATTCGTTGTATAACTATACCCGCTAACCGTTCCACCGGTGCTGTAGCCATACTGTATTTCGTGCTTGTCCAACAACTTGGTTAAAGCGGTTAGTTTATCGGCATTTCCGTTTAGCACATAGCTTTTATAGGTAAGGTCGTTGTTTCGGAAAAATTTCCTGAACTCGGTATTTAAACGCCCAGCGTGCTTGCTTCCCATTTCAACGGTACTAAGGCCGGTCGTGGTATGGTGTGCCACCCGATCGACCAAGGTAAGTACAAATCCCTCGTCGGTTAAGATACCCAGACCGGCGCGACCGTGTCCGGCCTGTTCGTAGGTCATGCCAATAGCGCCCATAAAAGTTGGGTAAGTGTCGCCGTAGCTTGGGTACAATAGGTCGAAACGCTCGCGGGTAAAGAAGAGCCATCCTTCCCGGTCAAAATAACTCGCGTGGTTCTTTCCGATTTCCGTTTGAAATTGCCGTTGAAACGGGGTAATCACCTCATGAAATGGTTCGGCCGCTGGGGCGAAATAATACGGTTCGTTTATTCCCTGCTCGTGGAAATCGACATGAATATGCGGCATCCATTTGTTATACAGGGGCAAGCGCTGCTGGGTTTCCACCTGCGTGGCCCAAGCCCAGTCGCGGTTCAGATCGAAAAGATAATGATTTGGGCGACCACCGGGCCATGGTTCGTGGTGCTCGGTGGCGTCTTGTGCAATGTCGTAGGGGGTCGCCTTTACCATATTGTACCAATTGGCATAACGGTCGCGACCATCAGGATTCACACATGGGTCGATAATAACCACTGTGTTTTCCAGCCACTCAGTTTTTTCCGTAATTAGTTTGTAAACGGTGGCCATGGCGGCCTCGGTGCTGGAGGCTTCGTTCCCATGCACGTTGTAACTGAGCCATACAATGGCAACTTCGGGCGTGGCAGCGCCAGGGACCATTCCGATGTTCTTCAGGTTATTGGCTCTAATGGTTTCAATATTAGCCAGATTTTGCGGCGATGAAACGATGGCATAGGTAAGCGGTCTGCGCTCATTGGTTTTACCATAGGTGTGGTACTCGACCATCGCGCTGTTTTCGGCGACGTGGGTGAAATAATCTACCACTTGGGCGTGGCGCGAAAACTGGGTGCCAATTTCATAGCCCAGAAAGTCAGCCGGAGTTTGTAGCTGTGCGACGGCACTGATAGTAAACAGTAAGAAAAAAGGAATGAGGAAACGATTCATATATTTTTAGATTAAAAAGCCCTAAAGATAATTGAAATGTGGATAAGGACGATAAGAAGTAGGTTGGAAACGGGAATTCTTTTTGAATTAACGTATTTTTAGATAATGTGCCGCCCAAAGTGGTTATTTTTGTGACACCTTGCTGAAACTTGCTATGTCTAAACGATTGCTTCCGTATTCCGAAACTGGATATTTTTCAAAACTGATTTGCGACTACCTTTCACAAGAAAAGGAGCTACGTTCATTTTACGGCCGTTTTCCCAAGCTTGAAAACTTTAAATCACAATTAGAGCAGAAAAGACACTCGTTTCCTGTAGCGTCGCGACAGCTACTGGTGCGGCAAATAATGCAACAGTACGGCAAAACGCCCATTTCCAAAGCTACCCTCGGTAATATCGATTTGCTCAAACACGAAAATACCTTCACCGTTACCACCGGCCACCAACTCAACCTATTTACCGGGCCCCTGTATTTCCTTTATAAGATAATTTCGGTCCTAAACCTCACAGATCAACTTAACGCCACCTATCCAGACCAACATTTTGTTCCAATTTATTGGATGGCGACCGAGGACCACGATTTTGCAGAGATAAATTATTTCAATTTCAAGGGAAAAAAAATAGAGTGGTCGCACGATGCTAGTGGTGCCGTCGGCGATTTGCCAACCGACGGGTTGGATGTGGTTTATCAAATTTTGAAAGAGCATTTCGGGACGCACCGCGACGCCCAAACATTACTAACGTTTTTTTCAGAGGCATACCTGCACCACGACCACCTGGCCGATGCCACGAGACACCTTGCCAATACGCTCTTTCAAAGTTATGGTTTGGTCATTCTGGACGGTAACAATACAGAACTAAAACGGCTATTCGCGCCCATTGTGGAGAAAGAGCTTACCGAACAGCTAGGCCATCGAAAAATAACCGAAACTACCGCTAGGTTATTGGAGAACGGATACGATGAACAGGTACACCCGCGCGAGATCAATCTTTTTTACCTGAAGGAAGGTCTGCGTGAACGACTCATTGAAAAGGAGGGCGTCTTTTATGTAGATGGAACCTCACTTTCTTTTACAAGGGAGAAACTGCTGGACGAATTACATACTCATCCCGAGCGGTTCTCACCCAACGCTTTGCTACGACCGGTGTACCAAGAAATTATCTTGCCCAATATCGGTTACGTTGGCGGTGGCGGCGAACTGGCCTATTGGTTTCAGTTAAAGGATTATTTTGAGGCTATTTCCGTTCCGTTCCCGATACTGCTGTTACGGAACTCCGCCGTGTTGGTGCCCAATAAAATTTCAGAAAAACTGGAAACTCTAAAAGTTTCTGTTGAAGATTGCTTTATGTCGCAGCACGAGCTAAGAAGTAACTTTACCCGGCAACATTCAGAAATCGATATCGATTTTACACCACAGCGGAAACATTTAAGGCAACAATTTGCCGATTTGTACGGCATAGCCGAGCAGACCGACGCCTCGTTCGTGGGCGCCGTAGCCGCCCAGGAGAAAAAGCAGCTAAACGGATTGGACCACTTGGAAAAGCGCCTGCTGAAGGCCCAAAAGCGAAAACTTTCAAAACAACTCGATCGATTGGGAGCGCTGCAGGATGCACTGTTTCCCGCGCAGAGCCTGCAAGAACGGAATATGAATTTTTCTGAGTTTTATCTTACCCACGGTGAACGCCTAATTCCGAAGCTGAAGGAGGGATTGGATCCGCTAGACCTAAGATTTACCATAATCTCTTTGGATTGATATTTCCGCCTTCCGGAAAAATTCACGATGAAAAGGGGGGGCATTAAAAAATCGCCAAAATTTTCCGCGATAGGGCTTAGGCAACTTATAGAATTAAATTATTTTTGCCTATGCAAAATAACGTTCTAATCTTAGATTTTGGCTCGCAGTACACCCAACTGATAGCAAGACGCGTCCGCGAATTGAATATTTACTGCGAAATCCATCCGTACCACCACATTCCAGACAACTTATCAGAATTTAAGGCGGTTGTCCTTTCGGGCAGTCCGTTCTCGGTTCGTGCCGAAGATGCACCGCACCCAGACCTTTCCGAAATTCGGGGAAAACTTCCCGTCTTGGCGGTTTGTTACGGGGCACAATATTTGGCCCACTTTCATGGCGGTAGCGTAGAGCCTTCCAATATTCGGGAATACGGCCGTGCCAAGCTAGCCATGATCAAAGCCGACGAACCATTTTTCGGAAGCATTCCCGAAGGCACGCAAGTTTGGATGAGCCACAGCGATACCATAGCCCAGCTTCCCCATAACGGTGTGCGCCTTGCAAGTACTGCCGATGTTTTAAATGCGGCCTATCGCATTGAGGGCGAGCAAACGTACGCTATTCAATTTCACCCAGAGGTGTACCATACCACGCACGGCAAGCAATTGCTCGAAAATTTCCTGGTGGAAATTGCAGGGGTCGAACAGGCTTGGACCCCCGCGGCTTTCGTTGATACCACCGTACAGGCGCTCAAGGAGCAATTGGGAGACGATAAGGTAGTCTTGGGCCTTAGTGGCGGGGTAGATTCTACGGTCGCTGCCATTTTGCTGCACAAGGCTATTGGCAAGAACCTGTACTGTATTTTCGTGAACAACGGGCTGTTGAGAAAGAACGAGTTTAGCAGTGTCTTGGCGCAGTATAAAGATATGGGGCTAAATGTGAAGGGGGTTGACGCTTCGGCTAGGTTCTTAGAGGCACTGGCCGGTGTCAGCGATCCAGAGGCTAAGCGGAAGGCCATCGGCAACGCCTTTATAGAGGTGTTCGACGACGAAGCCCACCTGGTTAAGGACGTAGATTGGTTGGCCCAGGGCACCATTTATCCAGATGTTATTGAGAGCGTGTCGGTTAACGGTCCTTCCGTGACCATAAAGTCGCACCACAACGTTGGCGGATTGCCAGATTTTATGAAGCTGAAAGTGGTCGAACCATTGCGAATGCTCTTCAAGGATGAAGTGCGCAGGGTAGGTGCCGAAATGGGAATCGACAAGGCGCTTTTGGGCCGCCATCCGTTTCCTGGACCTGGTCTGGCCATTAGAATCCTGGGCGAAATTACTCCCGAGAAAGTGAGAATACTTCAGGAAGTAGACGCCATCTTTATTGACGGATTGCGCAAGTGGAATCTCTACGACAAGGTTTGGCAAGCGGGTGCTATTCTACTACCGGTGCAAAGCGTTGGGGTAATGGGCGATGAGCGTACGTACGAGAAAGTCGTGGCCCTTCGGGCAGTAGAGAGCACCGATGGGATGACGGCCGATTGGGTGAACCTACCCTACGAGTTTTTGCAGGAAACGAGCAACCACATAATAAATCGCGTAAAAGGCGTTAATAGAGTAGTGTACGATATTAGTTCAAAACCACCGGCCACCATCGAGTGGGAATGATTTCTGAACCAAGTATTGTGAATTTTTTAAGAGCTGAAAGATCGAAATGTTGTATTTTTCAGTATGTTTTACGCCCAAAATATATTACGTTACGTGAAATTTTTCTGTTTCCTCGCCCTGGTCTGCACCCTTAGTTTCAGCTGTGGTACCACGGCACAACCCTCTCAGCAGCAATACAGAAGTCATACCGTTGCCAAGGGGGAAACTGTATTTAGTATTTCTCAAAAATACCAAGTGGACGAAAGCGATATTTATCGCCTAAATCCGGATGCGCGCAATGGGGTTCGTACCAATGCCGTTTTAATTTTACCCACCCAGAGCAATGGGGCACGCACCGATGTCCGTTTCAAGACACATCGGGTAAAGAAGCGGGAAACGCTTTTCAGCATTTCGCAACAGTACGGCGTTTCGCAGGATGATATCAAAAAGTATAACAAGGAACTGTACGCGCGGCAGCTTAACACGGGCGAAAAACTCCGTATTCCCGTGGCCGATAGAACGACGTCGAAGCCAACTTCGGAAATTTCCAGCACCCGCCAAGACGACTACGGCCGCCACACCGTGATGCCCAAGGAGACGATCTTCGGAATAGCGCGGAAATACGGAATCTCCGTTTCCGAATTGAAATCACTTAACCCCGGATTGGATGAAAACATTCAAATAGGCAGCCTGCTAAAGGTTCCGGCCCAATCGGTAACAGATAATGCCACGATAGAAGAGGACCGCTTTCAGTTCTACGAGGTTCGGGCAAAGGAAGGTTTTTTCAGAATAAAGGAAAAATTTGGCCTTTCCGAAGCGCAGGTAATTGAACTCAATCCGTACGCGAAAGATGGACTCAAGGAAGGTATGGTGCTAAAGCTGCCCAAGGATGGGGAAGTGATTGAAGGCGATGATATTTCAAAGGTATCGCTCGAAAACCGCATCTCCAATCGCGGCCAAAAGCGCTTGGCTGTTATGCTTCCGTTTATGATCAATAGGATGGATGCAGATTCTACCCAGGTGAACGAAGAACTTTTAAAGCGGGAACGCTCGGTGCAGGTGGCGCTCGATTTTTATAGCGGTGTGCTTATGGCGGCCGAGTTTGCGAAGGATAAGGGAATTTCCGTAGCGTTAGATGTATACGATACCGAAGCCAGCAGCTCGCAGGTGGCATCGATCATTGCCCGGGAGAATTTTGAAAATGTCGATGCGGTAATTGGCCCGTTGTTGAGTGCGAATGTCGAGAAAGCAGCGGCTAGCTTAAAAAGTAAGGACGTGCCTGTCTTCTCGCCACTGAGCAATCGCGACATTAAAATTTATTCCAACTTATTCCAAACGTTGCCTTCGGAAACAATGCTTCAGGAAGCTATGCTAGACTTCCTTGAAAAAAATGCATCGGGCAAGAATATAATCTTGATTAGCGACGGTAGCCGGAATTCTCAAAAGGACGCAGTTCTTGCGAAACTTCCAATGGCAAAAACCTTGTCGCCGCGTAAGGAGGGCTATTTATATGCTGGTGATATTAACGGCAAGATAGATCCTGCCTCGCACAATTGGGTTGTACTTGAGTCTACCAACCCGGTGTTGGTAAGTAATGTGGTAGGGCTCCTCAATGGTATGCCAGATAGCCATAACATAAGGTTGTTCACGTCGGATAAAGGGAAAGTGTACGATTACGATGATATTTCCAACGTACATTTGGCCAATTTGCAGTTCACCTTTCCGTCTATCAACCGTACGTACGATTTCAACGAGAAAAATCCGTTTCTAATTAGCTATAAGAATAAATACGGCGTGCTTCCGAATAAATACGCGGTACGCGGATTTGACCTTACCTACGACGTACTGCTGCGATTAGCTTATTCGGAAAATGGACTTTCCGATACCGCGGCTGCCTTTGAAACTGAATACATCGAAAACAAATTCCGTTATGGCAAGGAATTGTTTTCCGGTTATGAGAACAAGGCACTGTATATCATTAAATACAACCAAAACCTTCAATTTGAAGTAGTAGAATGAGCACTTCCAAGGTAACTTACTTAGGGCAATTGCGCACCGAGTGCACCCACATACAATCTGGCGATAGCTATGTAACCGATGCCCCCGTAGACAATAATGGAAAGGGAGAAGCCTTTAGCCCGACCGATACCGTGGCAACGGGACTGGCGAATTGCATGTTCACCATGATGGGAATTAAGGCAGAGTCTATGGGCATAGAGCTGTCTGGCGCCACGGCCATGGTAACCAAAACCATGGCAGCCAACCCGAGGCGAATCTCTAAAATAGAAGTGATTTTCGATTTGCCGTTGGTAGATGCCAAGTCCCGGAAAATTTTGGAACATACGGCAAATACCTGCCCCGTACACTATAGCCTTCACCCCGATCTCGAGCGCGTGGTGCACTTTAATTGGAAGTAGGGCTATCCAATAAACTAGGCTTTCAGAACGTTTTTCCTGTATGATAAGATACTACATTCTGTTATTGCTAGGTATCGTCGCGTTATCGAGCTTCAAGCCCGGCCTAGCGACCGATACTGAAAAAATGGTGTGGAAGGAGGACCGAAAACTTTCTTGGCGCGATTTCAAGGCTACGCCACAGCCCGTAAGCGGTTATGTTGCCAGCACCCACTCCGGGATTTCGTTTTCCTATTCCTTGCGCGGAAATGGAAATTCGGTTTCTGTAGACTATACCGTGACGAGCAATTTCTACCCAAATCTATCGTGGTACCAGCGCAAACAGGTAAATGCCTTTATCCTGGCACACGAGCAGACCCATTTCGATATTTCCGAATTGCACGCTCGAATTCTTCGGAAGAAAATGTCTGAGTTCCATTTCAAACTTGATAGCAAAGAAGCCATCGAAACCATGTACGCCGAGGTGGAAGCGCAGCGACGTGTTTTTCAGCAACGGTACGACTTAGAGACCGACCATTCGCGCAACGAGCAAGCAGAGCTGAACTGGCGAGCGGAAGTTGCCAACCAACTAAGGCAGTATGAACGCTGGAAGTAAGCCAAACCCTGATTATCTCCGAGAACTCGCCAATTATAAGATGCCCTTCGGAAAATATAAAGGCCGGTACTTGGTAAACCTTCCCGAACCATATCTGGTATGGTTTCGGCAAAAGGGATTCCCTGATGGGAAGCTGGGCCGAATGCTTCAGGAAATGTATGAGATTAAGGTAAATGGCCTAGAACACCTACTAAGGCCCCTTATAAAATAAAAAAGCGCAGCCCTTATGGCCGCGCTTTTAATGGGTTTGCCTTTGTTTCTCCCTACATATTATTTCCGAAGAAAATCGCATTCATCAACAACTTATTGGTGCCATACCAAAACGCCCTAAAGTTGGTATTGTCGGTAAAGTAAACCACCTGTCCGCGGCCTAGGCCCCCGGTTTTGAAGGGTACGGTATTTTTAAGGTCTTCTAAGTTGTCCTTAGAAATATAACCGCTTAAAAGAGGTGAATTGGTATAACGTATGGGATTGTTGTAGCTATTTTTATCGGCTTCAACAAAGAGGGTTGAATTCCTGAAAATGGGCAGGGTGCTATCGGTATAGCCAAACGCTACGGGATGCGAGCGGTCTAGCTTAGTTTCGAAAATGGCCCCGCCAATTACCTTGGCCCCATAATAGTTTTCGCGTTGCGCAAAATTGATGTTCTGAACCGAATCTTTTCGCGACTTGAATTCCATTTTAAGGAAATCGTTCTTATCGAGCCAACGCCCGGTATTTTTATAGGCTATGAGGGTTCCGCCATTTTCTACCCAAGTTTTGATTTTTTCGGTGGCGTTTTTATCGAGTCCGCCTCCCCAACTTGCGGGTATAATTATATCGGTGTAGCGGCTCAAATCGGCCCGGTTCAAGTTCTTGGTGTCAATTTTGGTGATGAGCATATCGTAACGGGTATCGAATAAATGCCAAATTTCCCCCGCATCGTACGGATTTATTCCCTCGCCAATGATCATGGCAACCTTGAGTTGCTCAACGGCACGAAAATCGTTGCTGCCCAAATCTACTCCCGTCATTAGGCCCGTATTTATCCCGGTGATGGGAACCCCGGTTTCCCGGCTCACCTTCGCAAGGAACTTGTTTAATTCAGACCCTTGCAGTTTCTGGTTTTGAACCGGAATCATAATCGTACCGTAGTCAAACTTCCTGTTATTGAAAGAAAATGGAGACATACCCACCTTGGCCCGCAACCCTTCAGCCAAAATCATATTTAGCGCCTTGGGTGAGTAATATTCGTGCCATTCCATAAGGTACGCATAGTTCGAGGCATTGGGCGTGTCTGGCACGGGTCGTTTCAGCTCGGTAATTTCGGCCCCCGCACGGCTAAGGGGAACCGTTTCGTCATATTGTAGGTTGAACGCGAGCGGAAACGTCCAGGCGCTAATGTCATAAAAAAGACTGTCGGTAAACTTGGTGCGCTTTTCAAACATAGCTTTTATCAGGCGGTGTTGCCGTTGGTTCTTCGGAACGATATAGGCGTGCCCCTTTTTATAGTTCTTTCCGTTGGCCGAAAAATCTGAGTCTATTTCATGGATCTTAATTTTGTGACGCTCCAGGATTTCCGCCAGGTGGTACGCCTTGGTTGCGTCCTTTTCATCTCCGAATACAATGGCGCCGCCCTTAGCTGCTTCCTTGCGTGCATCTTCATAAAAACCGCGCTGGTAGTTCAAGAGCTCTTCGCGCATAGCGACAGCCGCCTCTAACGTAGACAGGGCGGCCGTAAATTGGTTTCTTACGGTAAAGGGAAACGTGAGGATGCCGTTGTCACTCTCCTGTGCATGGCCGCGCGAGGAGGCCTGTTCGAAAAGGATACCGATACTTCCGTTTACGTCAGGGAAGGTACTGCCCTTTCCGTAGTAAAAATCATCGAAATTTTCTTCGGAATAGTAGAAACTTCCCAGCTCATCGAACGCCTTGGCGTGAAACTTGGCGATGGCACCTGTAAGTTCCTGGTTTTTAGATGGCGTAAGCGGATGCGTTCGCGAAGGCACTCCCGGCTGAAAGAAAAAGCTCGAGTTGGTGCCCATCTCGTGGTGATCGGTCAAGATGTTGGGGTACCAATTATGAAACGTTTCCAGGCGCGCGCGACTCTCGGGCAACTGCACCGGTAGCCAGTCGCGGTTCATATCGAACCAATAATGGTTGGTACGTCCGCCGGGCCAAACCTCATCGTACTCCCGGTCGTTCGGGTCGGGGTTTATGTTTTGGCTCTTGTGCATATTGGCCCAATAAGCAAACCGCTGCAACCCGTCTGGATTGAAGGATGGATCGAACAGGATTACGGTGTTGTTCAAGAGCTCGTCTATTTTGGGTCCCTGTGCGGCTGCCAAGTAATAGGCGACAGCCAGCGCGGCATTAGAGCCACTGGGCTCGTTCCCGTGGATAGAGAACCCCTGGTATACCACCACGGGCATTCCCGCTATATTGCGGGCCGGGCCGTCTGCCTCGGTGAGCGCCACATGGTTTTGCCTAATGGTCTCAATGTTATCTAGATTATTGGGAGAGGAAATGGTCAATAATTGTAGCGGTCGACCTTCGAACGTCGCTCCTCTATTTTCGAGGGTAACACGGTCGCTTGCTTGCGCCAGTGCCTCCATATACTGTGCGAGCTTATCATGGGTGACGTGCCATTCGCCCACCTCGTGGCCAATAACGCTCTTTGGCGTGGGTATGGACTGATTGTACGTAACATCGTTGGGTAAGTAGTATTCGAGACTTACGGACTGGTCTTGGGCTGTAATGAATAGGGAAAATAAAAGGAGCGGTAAGAGTACGAGTTTTTTCATAAGAGATGGAAATGCTATTAAGGTTAGGATAGCCTGAATGGGCAAAAGGTAAATATAAAAAAACCGCCCCTGTTGAAAGGGACGGTTTAACTTAAATTTATGTTAACCCAAACTATTAAATATCGTCGAAATCAATATCGGTAAAATTGGTGGGAGGGGTTTCGTCGCTGGCGGTACCAATACGTTCGGCCACTTCATTATCGCTCTCTGGACTGTAGTCCTTTTGGTGGCGCTCGCTAATTACCTCTTCGCCCTTTTCATTAATAATAAAATTGGTCATATCGGTCAAGTGCTCCTCAAACTCGGCAAAATCCTCCTTATAAAGGTATATTTTATGTTTTTTATAATGGAAAGAACCATCGTCGTTGGTAAATTTCTTGCTTTCGGTGATGGTCAGGTAGTAATCACCCGCCTTTGTGGCGCGCACATCAAAAAAATAGGTGCGTCTTCCGGCACGCATGACCTTTGAGTGTATTTCTTCTTTCTCCATTGTAAACGGTTCGCTCATTAAGATTGTTAACTGTATGCCAAAAATCTAAAAAAATTAGATATATCCAAAGTATAACCTACATTTCTTTTTCTGAAAGTTGCTTCGCATAAAGCTCCTTATAATACCCATCGGCGGCGATCAGTTGCGTGTGTGTGCCTTCTTGTACTATCTGTCCCTGTTCTAGTACTAGGATCTTGTCGGCATTTTTGGCCGAGGAGATTCGGTGGCTAACGATAATGGTGGTCTTGTTCCGTGAAATTTGGTGTAGATTCTGAAGGATTTCCTCCTCGGTTTCGGTGTCGACCGCAGAGAGGCAGTCATCGAACAGCAAAATCTCGGGGTCTTTGATAATGGCACGTGCAATGGACACGCGCTGTTTTTGCCCCCCGCTCAAGGTGATACCGCGTTCGCCCAGGACGGTGTCATATCCATGGCTGAAGCCAACAATATTTTTGTGGACCGCTGCCCGCTTGGCGGCTTCAATAACTTCCTTGTCGCTCGCATCTTCCTTGCCGAACTTTATGTTGTTCTTTATGGAATCGCTGAAGAGAAAGGCGTCTTGCGGCACATATCCAATGCTTTCGCGCAGGCTGTCCAGGTGGATTTCCTGAATGGGGGTGTTGTCTATAAACAGTTGGCCAGGCGCTACATCGTACAGACGGCCAATGAGTTCTAGGATGGTCGATTTCCCCGAACCGGTGTGGCCAATAATGGAAAGTGTTTCGCCGGTATTAACGCTGAAGGAAATTCCCTGGAGGGCGGTTATGTTCGTATCGGGGTACGTAAACCATAGGTCCTTGAATTCAATTTTTCCCTTTATGGCGGTAGGGTTTTCGGCCTTATTGATAATGGCCGGTTGTTCGTTGAGGAATTCGTTGATCCGCTTTTGGGAGGCTTCTGCTTGCTGCACCATAGAAGTGACCCAGCCAACAACCGCAACGGGCCACGTGAGCATGTTTACATATATAAGAAATTCAACAATGGTGCCCAGTTCTTCTATTTGCCCGTTTATGAACCTGTTTCCACCTATATATATAACCAGAATGTTGCTAAGCCCAATGAGCAAAATCATGAGCGGAAAGAATAGTGCCTGTACCTTCGCGAGATCTATGTTCTTTTCCTTGCTTCCTTCGGAAAGGGAATTAAATTCGGTGTTGATGCGGGGTTCAATTCCGTATGCCTTGATCACCGCTATTCCGCTGAAACTTTCCTGCGTAAAGGTAGTGAGCTTCGAGAGGTATTGTTGCACGACAGTGCTTCGCTTATTAATGGCAATGCTCAATTTATAAATGGCAATGGAGAGTATGGGCAAGGGGGCAATGGCGTAAAGGGTCAAGATGGGCGCCTTGTAAAACATATAGCTAACCACAACGATAAACAAGGTTACCGTGGTGGTGCTGTACATAAGGGCCGGACCGGCGTACATGCGCACTTTTGAAACATCCTCGCTAATACGGTTCATTAAATCGCCGGTTCTATTTTGCTTGTAAAAGCTGAGCGACAGCCGTTGGTATTGCTTGTAGATTTCATTTTTAAGATCAAATTCGATATAACGCGAAACCACGATGATGGTTTGCCGCATTAAAAATGTGAAGAAGGCCGAGAGGAGGGTAGCCCCTATTATAATGAAAATACTCGTCCACAGCTGCGATTCCATTTCGGCCACCGAGATGGTCCCGTTCACCCGGTCCCGAACCACGTTCACGATATCGCCCACCTTCATGGGCACGAGAAGCGCAAAAATGCGCGCCACGACAGTAATAAAAAGTCCCAAGAGGAGTCTGCCTCGATACTTAATAAAGTAACGGTTAAGGTATTGTAGTTCTTTCATTTAGCGTAAAAACTGAGAATGATAAATTCTAAATTTAGTATAATTTCAGTTGCAAGATTGTTAGTAAACCGCTACTTTTGCACGTCCTTTTTAAGGGATGTTTAAAAACAAAAAAAATCTATGACGACTGAAGTAGTAAATACGAATGAACTTCAAAAAATAGACCCCGTATTCGGGCAGTTATCTTTCGACGATCATGAGCAAATTGTTTTTTGCAATGACAAAGATACAGGTTTAAAGGCAATAATAGGTATCCACAATACCGTTTTGGGCCCGGCTCTGGGAGGTACGCGTATGTGGAGTTACAATAGTGAATGGGATGCGCTGAACGATGTACTGCGCCTTTCACGAGGCATGACGTTCGAGTCGGCCGTAACGGGACTCAACCTAGGCGGCGGAAAGGCCGTTATTATAGGAAACGCCAAAACCCAGAAGACACCCGAGCTCATGAAGCGTTTCGGTGAGTTCGTGCATTCGCTTAGCGGTAGGTACATTACCGCCGAGGATGTTGGCATGGAAACGAGCGATATGGACCTCGTGCGTACGGTAACCCCATACGTTACCGGAATTTCCGAAGAAAAAGGAGGCGCCGGAAACCCTTCGCCTATTACCGCGTACGGTGTATTTATGGGAATGAAGGCCGCGGCCAAATATGCCTACGGAAGCGATTTGCTAGAAGATAAGGTAATTTACGTTGAGGGTATTGGCAATGTGGGCGAGGCCCTTGTCGAAAACCTGAGCAACGAAGGTGCTAAGATTTATATTTCCGATATCAACCAAGAGCGATTGGAAGAGGTGAGGGACAAGTACGGCGTTGAAATTTATGGCGGAAGTAACCTATATGCCGAGGAGATGGATATCTATGCCCCTTGTGCTTTGGGCGCCACGGTTAACAACCATACCATCCATCAAATAAATGCCAAGGTAATTGCCGGTGCCGCGAACAACCAATTGGCCGATGAGCAAAAGCACGGGTTGATGCTCCGCGAAAAGGGTATTGTCTATGCCCCAGACTTCTTAATCAACGCCGGTGGAATCATCAACGTGTATGCCGAACTTGAGAATTATGACCGTCAGGAAATCATCAGGAAGACCGAGAATATCTACAACACCACCTTGGAAATTCTTTCGAATGCCGAGACCAACGGGATAACGACCCACCAGGCCGCGTTCAACGTGGCGCAGGCCAGGATCGATGCCCGCAAAAAAGAGAAATAGACCGTTTAGCTTTCTAAAAATAGTATCTTTGCAGCGCACAAACCTGTGCGCTGCTTTTTTATAACCGTTCTTTACAACTATGCTTACAAGAAGACATATCAGGGTAAAAGTTTTGCAATCTACTTACGCATTTAACCAAACCGACCACAAGGACCTTGATAGGCAGGAAAAGTTCCTGCTGTACAGTATGAACCAGATGGAAGAGCTGTACCTGTTACTGCTTCAGCTTATGGTGGCCATGCGGAACCAAGCCGAGGTGTATTTGGAAAAAGGCCAAAAAAAGCACTTGGCCACGCCCGAAGAGAAAAACCCGAGTCGCACCTTCATCAATAACAAGGTAATCGAGCTGATTGCCATCCACCCTCAGTTTAACGAGATTATAAAGAACAAGAAGCTGAATTATTGGGAGCTCGACGATGAGTATGTTAGCATTTTGCTGAGGGAATTGCGCGAAAAGGATTGGTATGTTTCCTACCTACAACTACAGGATGCCACCTATGAGCAAGACCGGAAATTCGTGGTTCAGCTTTACAAGGAAATTATAGCGCCCAATGATAAGCTCTACGAATACCTAGAGGACAAGCGGCTTACCTGGATAGACGATTTTCCGTTGGTGAACACGGCCATCGTTAAGATGATCCATAAACTGTCGGAAAAAAATGCGGCCGTTTCGCTACTTCCGCAGCTTTATAAGAATGACGACGATAGGGAATACGCGCTAACGTTGCTGCGCAAGGTGCTCCTGAACGACGAAAAGCTAAGCAAGCATATAGACGGCAAGACACCCAATTGGGATACCGAGCGCATCGCAGACCTGGATATGATAATCCTGAAAATGGGAATCGCGGAGTTTCTGTTCTTCCCATCTATTCCCGTTCGCGTTACCATTAATGAATACCTTGAAATAAGCAAGGAATATTCAACCCCGAAGAGCAGTATCTTCATCAACGGAATATTGGACAAACTGGTAAAGGAATATACCGAGGCGGGTACGTTGAATAAAATAGGCCGCGGTCTTCGCTAAAACGTAAATTTTAAGTATTTTAGCGGCGCTTAAAATCTAAAAATAATATAATCCTATGAAAAAATCAGTATTAATTGTAGCGGTACTTTCTGTGTTCGCGTTTACCTCTTGCAAGGAAAATGCGGCAGACAAGGTTAATGAAGAAAATGTTGCAGCAGCGGCAGATAGAGACGCAGAGGCGGGGAAATTTCCAGTAATGCAATTCGAGGAAACTTCGTATGACTTCGGCACTATCGAGGCAGGAAGCAACGTAGAGCATAAGTTTAAGTTCACCAACACGGGTGAGGCTCCCTTGGTAATTGTCGATGCCAAAAGTAGCTGTGGCTGTACGGTTCCCGAAAAACCAACCGGACCTATAGCACCGGGCGAAACTGGCGAATTGCTAGTAAAATACAATGGTAGCGGAAAAAACCAAGTTACTAAAACCGTAACAATTACCGCCAACACCGAAAAAGGCAAGGAAACCTTGACCATCAAGGCATTCGTAAACCCAACAGAAGGTGGTGTTAGCGCAAATGGAATGTTGCAAACCAACGTCCAATAATTTTTAAATAACTCCCTACATGGAACAAATTCAAGGTTTTCTTCCCATAATTCTTCTTTTCGTGGTGATGTATCTTTTTCTGATACGTCCGCAGATGAAAAAGCAGAAGCAAGAGAAGAAATTCGTAGAAGAAATTAAACGAGGAGATCGGGTAGTGACCAAGAGTGGGCTACACGCAAAGATTCTGGATCTTAACGACGATGGCACCTGCATTCTGGAAACAGGAGCGGGCAAGTTGAAGTTTGACCGGTCAGCGCTCTCTATGGAAATGAGCAACAAGCTAAATGCCCCGAGCTCTAAAAAATAACAATTGCTAATTCAATAAAAAAACCTTCAGTTTTGCTGAAGGTTTTTTTTATTCCTAGGAACCGGTTTTTGTATGGCGGTGAGTTGGGCAATGTTCACGATTACCTCGATGGCTTTCTGCATACTTTCAACTGGAACGTATTCATACCTTCCGTGGAAATTATGTCCGCCGGCAAAAATATTAGGGCAGGGAAGGCCCATAAAGCTCAGCTGCGAGCCGTCCGTCCCGCCCCGTATTGGTTTTATCAAAGGGGTAATGCCCGCCCTTTTCATGGCTTCTTCGGCAATGTCAACAATATGCATAACAGGCTCGATCTTTTCGCGCATATTAAAGTACTGATCGGTAATTTCAACAAGTACCACTTCCTTTTCGTATTGTGCATTGAGCTCCTCGGCCAGTTTGTGCATCATTTCCTTTCGCGCCTCGAAATGGTCCTTGTCATGATCCCTAATAATATATTGTAGCTTGGTGCTGTCTACCTCACCCTTCACGCTATAAAGGTGGAAAAATCCCTCGCGGTCTTCGGTGTGCTCTGGTGTTTCCATGCGCGGGAGTGAGTTGATGTAGTCTGTAGCTATGTACATACTGTTAATCATTTTTCCCTTGGCGTATCCTGGGTGCACGATCTTTCCCTTAACGGTAACGACGGCGCCGGCGGCATTAAAGTTTTCATATTCTAGCTCGCCCACTTGGCTACCGTCCATGGTGTACGCCCATTCGGCACCAAATTTAGCCACGTCGAATTTATGCGCACCGCGCCCTATTTCTTCGTCGGGCGTAAAGCCTACGCGAATTTTTCCGTGTTTTAGCTCTGGGTGGTTTATAAGGTATTCCATAGCCGAGATAATTTCGGTGATTCCTGCCTTGTCGTCGGCCCCG
>NZQO01000142.1 GCA_002693605.1 Flavobacteriaceae bacterium | reverse complement strand
GAACGTCTCATAGTTATCCTCAATAAGGGTGGCAATTTGCACCCAATAATTGGGGTTCATGTTACTGCTGTCGATAGGCTCCTTGAAACTCGTGGTTTCAATCGTGCAATCCAACAGCTTCAATTCCGGGATGTGCTCCAGGAGCTCATCGAAATTGAAATTGCGAAGGGCGCCCGTTTCAAAATCCTTGATCATACCTATGGTACCCCCGGTATAAATCAATAATATGTGCGGCTGTTTGCTCATAGTGCTACTTTCTGTTGAACCTTATCCAATTTCCGAGGAAATTACCGAAGGCCAAAAACCTGTCTCGCATTTTCCGTTGTTCGTCTTGCCACTTCTTCTTCTGAAATCTTATAGACCTGGGCCACCTTACCGCAAATGAGCGAAAGGTAGCTACTCTCATTGCGCTTCCCGCGATACGGGGCCGGCGCTAGGTAGGGCGAATCGGTTTCCAGCACTACGTGCTCAAGTGGAATTTGATCTAAAAATTGCTCTATTTTTCCATTTTTGAAGGTGACCACCCCGCCAATGCCCAGCTTCATTCCGAAGGAAATCGCCCTTCTTGCATCTTCAATGGTGCCCGTAAAGCAGTGGAAAATTCCAAACAACTTTTCGTCCCGTTCTGTTTCCAGTACCTCGAAAATTTCGGCGAAGGCATCGCGGCAATGGATTACGATGGGGAGACCGAATTTCTTGGCTAACCTAATTTGATGTTTAAATGCCTTTTTCTGGATATCCAACGTACTCGCATCCCAATACAAGTCAATCCCTATCTCGCCTACGGCGTAGAATGATCGTTCCTCGAACTGTTGCTCTACGTGGCGCAATTGCGCTTCGTAGTCTTCCTTGACCGAGGTTGGGTGCAGCCCCATCATTAAATGCACGCGCTCGGGATAGGCTTTCTCCAGTTCATACATAGCAGCGGTGTGACCAGCATCGATGGCGGGCAGAAAGAATTTTTCCACCCCAGCCGCAATCGCCCTTTTAACCATGGCATCGCGATCTTCCTGAAAGGCGTCGCTGTAAAGATGGGTGTGCGTATCAATCAACATTGGCGCAAAGCTAACCATTTTGTTAGCTATCTTTACACAAAAACGGCATGCACCTTAGAAATTTCCTAGAAGATAAAGATTTTACCCGAATTACCCTTAAAACCCTAAACACGGGACATTATAAGGTCTCTGTAAAGATCAACGAGGTGCAGGGCAATTTTATACTTGACACCGGGGCTTCCACCAGCTGTGTGGGGTTCCATTGCAGCAAGAAGTTTCAGCTTAGCAGTGAGGAAAGCGATATTCGTGCCGCGGGGGCCGGGGCGGTCAATATGGCCACACGCCTATCGCTAAAAAACTCACTTCGAATAAATTCCTGGAAAACCTCCAATATGGACTTGGTTCTGTTCGATCTCTCGCACGTGAACGAAGCACTTTCCCAGGGAGAAGAAGAGGCAGTGGACGGTATAATCGGTGCGGATTTCCTAAAGAAGTTTCGGGCGGTAATCGATTATGGCCGAAACGCGCTATATATCAAATAATATGGTTTTGGTACATTTTTTTTAGTAATTTTAAACTTTACCTCCCCTAGAGCCTAACTTATTTTGAAAAAGTTGATTATTTTCTTATCCGCTGCGGTATGCTGTCATTTCCCTACGAAGGCACAGGATATTTCTTATTATAAATTACAGGCGGAAACCGGCACCACCAAGGTCGTAAAATTGACCGCCCTAGACTCTGTCCTATCCAAGGGGAAGGAACTCGATGATGATGCCTTTATTGACTACACCATTCAATATATTGACCTCGCGAAGGAAATGGACAGCATTGCCCTTGCCGCCCGCAAAACAATTGGCCGACGGTTTTCCAATTCACTCCGGCAAACCGACCCCATTAAACTGGTACGGATTATCGATGGAGTGCTCGCACACAAATACAAATTAGACGACACCTACCTGCTGGGGAATCTCTACATAAAACGGGGACGCGCACAGGCTAACCTCGATTTGAAATCGGCGGTTGACGATTACAACCTCGCAATTACCAGTTTTTCTGAAAAGGACAGTCTCTATACAGCCGATGCCTATCTTTTTAGCGGTCAGGCCTACAGCAAGATGGGGAAATTCGTATCGGCGGGCGAAAATCTGGAGAAGGCCTACCAATATTTTGAAGCGCTCAAAGACTATGAATATATGCTGTACGCCAAGCAGGGCATAACGGCCATGTTTAGCCAAAACGGGTTTTACGATAAGGCCAAGGATGAGCGCGACAACCTTACCCAAAAACTTATTGAGCTAGATCTTAAACAATACCTGCCTACTGCGTATTATAACCAGGCCCTCGACTACAGCAATACTGGCAATAAGGAACTGGAGTTCGATTACCTGATGAAGGCAAAACTGGCCCTCGAGGCAGCCGGGACAGCGATGGAAAATTACGCTATGGGAATAAACATACATTCCCAAATAGCCAATTTCTATACGGAAGAAAACCAAATGGCCAAGGCGAAAGAGCACATTCAGCTAATCGACATGTGGATTCCGAATCTCACCGAAAACAAATTGGCCATCTCTGTATATGCAGGGGCGAAGGCGAAATACCACCACGCTTTGGGGGAAGAGGAAAAAGCCCTCCGGTTCGCAAAGCAGAAATTGGAAAGCTCCCAACTTATCGGTTACGAAGACGACATCCTGAACTCGCACCTCCTACTTTCCGAGATTTATTACAACACCGGAAACTACCGAGCAAGTTTAGACCACAATAATGACTACCTGCGCATTAAGGATTCCATCTACACACGTAGCAACGCCAACTCGCTCGCCTACTACCAAACCTTGTACGAAACCCAAAAGAAGGAAAAGGAACTTTTCGAAAAGAATACCAACATCCAATTGTTGGAAAAGGACAATGAAAATTTCAAGAAAATGGTGTTTTTTGGCGGTCTCGCCGTGATGCTGGCCTTCGGCCTTATAATCTTGTACCGCAACCAACGCCACCTACGAACCAATAAGGTGCTTCAAGAAAAGTTTAGCCAGAAACTGCTGGTATCGCAAGAGGAGGAACGCAAGCGCATTTCCAAGGACCTGCACGACGGCTTGGGGCAGCATTTACTGCTCATTAAAAATAAGCTCATGACTACTGGCGACGAGGAAACGAAGAAAATGGTAGACCACACCATCGACGAGGTGCGAACCATCTCGCGCGACCTGCACCCATTCCAGCTTCAGGAAATGGGCATTACCAAGGCCATCGAGCATACCCTCACGCAAATTGACGAAAACACGACGCTTTTCATCTCATCGGATATTGAAAATATTGACAACCTCTTCTCGCCAGAGAAGGAAGTGAACATCTACCGCATTGTACAGGAAAGCCTTAACAATGTAATAAAGCACGCTCATGCCGAAGCTAGCAAGGTATCGGTTAAGCGGCTTACCAATACCATCTTGATTTCGATACAGGACAATGGCGTGGGGTTCGATTTTTCCGAAAAATACCAAGATGCCAAATCGTTGGGCCTTAAAACGATCCTGGAGCGCACTAAATTCCTGAACGGCCAAATGAAGGTTCAGTCGAAAATAAATAACGGCACGACGCTCGTTTTTCAATTTCCCATAAGCTAATCTATGATAAACCAGTCGATTATAACAGCAGACGATCATCCGCTTTTACTGAAAGGTTTAAACGACTTTTTGCTAGAAAAGGAGTACAACATTATAGGCAGCGGGAGCAACGGTCGGGAAGCGTATAACCTTATTGCCAAGAAGAACCCCGACATTGCCATCTTGGACATACAAATGCCCTACCTCTCTGGCCTGGAGATCGCGAAGAAATGCCGAACCAACGGCCTTTCCACCAAGATTGTGCTCATTACGCTACACAAGGAAAAGGAGCTTTATGAAAAAGCTCAGGAACTCAATATCTTTGGTTACGTGCTAAAGGAGTTCGCCCTAGAGGAAATTGAAAACTGCATTAATACGGTGAGCGTGGGCAAGCCTTATTTCAGTCCGAAGATAAAGGAATTGCTCGCCAAAGACTCGATCGATGATGGCTCGTTAGATGGATTGACCCCTTCGGAAAAGAAAATTTTGAAGCTCATTGCCAACGATAAGACGAACAAGGAAATCGCCTCACTCTTATTTATTTCCTACCGAACGGTAGAAAAGCACCGCAGCAACATCATTAACAAGCTCAACCTAGAGCCAAAGACCAACAGTTTGCTTATCTGGGCAAAGGAGCACCACGACCGGCTTTTGCAATAAATCGACCTACATTTTCTACAATTTACGTGTTTCTACGTATTTTAAAGTAAGTAAGTTTTTACAATCTTTACAATATGAAAGACAGTATGCTGTTCAATGAAGAAAATAATAAGAACGAAAAATTGAAGAAATGGTTTTTCGTAATTATGGCGTTTTTCGTGGTTGCAATTGTCGTTTTAAATATTGTTAATTATTTTGTTTCGTTTTAAGGATTAAATTTCAACTAACTAATCCAATGATAAAAACCCGGTTCAAATGAACCGGGTTTTTTAATTAACACTTACAGATTGGAGCTTAAAGTTCCAGTGCCCTTTTAATATCGTTGTCCATCAGCAGTTCTTCCGGACTCTCTAGTGCCTCCTTGACCGCAACCAAGAATCCTACCGATTCGCGACCGTCGATTATACGGTGGTCGTAGGACAAGGCTACGTACATAATGGGTGCTATGGCAATGGCACCATTCTTTGCAATTGGGCGTTCCACGATGTTGTGCATTCCCAAAATACCCGATTGAGGAGGATTGATAATGGGAGTTGAAAGCATGCTCCCGAAAACCCCACCATTTGTAATGGTAAACGTACCGCCGGTCATTTCGTCAACGGTGATGTCGCCCTCGCGTGCGCGAATGGCCAAACGCTTCACCTCATCTTCCACCCCTCTAAAGGATAGGTTTTCTGCATTCCTAATTACGGGAACCATTAACCCTTTCGGGCCAGAAACCGCAATGGAAATATCTTTATAGTCGTAGGTAATTTTATAATCGCCATCGATCATGGAGTTTACATCGGGGTAAAGCTCTAGCGCCCTTACGACCGCTAGGGTAAAGAATGACATAAAGCCAAGACCTACCCCGTGCTTTTCCTTGAAAGCTTCCTTGTGCGCGTTTCTTATTTCGAAGATCGCGCTCATATCCACCTCGTTAAAGGTTGTGAGCATCGCTGTTTCGTTTTTAGCCGAAACCAGACGTTCTGCGACCTTGCGGCGCAGCATGGAAAGTTTTTTGCGCTCTGAGCCTCGCGACCCCTTCCCCGGCGATCCCATAGCGGGTTGCGACTGCTGTGCGTCTTCCTTGGTTATTCTTCCGTCGCGGCCACTGCCACGTACGTTCTTCGCATCGATTCCCTTTTCCTCCAAAATTTTCTTGGCAGCTGGAGAGGGAGTTCCCGTAGCATAGGTCTTAGCCTCGCTAGAACCGTCCTGCTTGGCAGTTTGAGATTTTGCCTCAGCCTTTTTGTTGGTGTCCTTGCGGTTGGCATCTTGCTTATCTAGGTCCGGACCTGCGTTCGCTTTGCCCGTTTCATCGCCGGCGTCGTCGTAAGTTTTGGTTGCCTTGGTCTCGGTACCGCCTGGTTTTTCGGCATCTGTATCGATTAGGCAAACTACTTCGCCCACTCCTATTACATCGCCTTCTTCGGCTTTAAGGGTAATAATACCACTTTCCTCTGCGGGCAGCTCTAGGGTTGCCTTATCACTGTCAACCTCGGCGATCGCCTGGTCCTTCTCTACCCAATCGCCATCTTCAACCAACCACTGGGCTATCTCTACTTCGGTTATGGACTCTCCCGGTGAGGGGACTTTCATTTCTAATGCCATAGTATCTGTATTTTCCTAAAAAGGAGTTCTAATCGTTATTTTCTGAAATATTAAATACGTCTTCCATTACACGCTGGTGGCGTTTCTTAGATCGTACTGAACTTCCCGCTGCGGGAGCGGCATACATTTTTCTGCTGCAAACCCTGAAGTTTCTCGCTTCTTCAAAATGCATTAACATATGCGACCATGCGCCCATGTTACGCGGCTCTTCTTGCGCCCAGACTACATCGTCTGCGTGCTTATATTTTTTCATAATCGCTTTCATCGCCTCGGTAGGCAGTGGGAACAACTGCTCAACGCGCACTAGGGCCACGTCGTTTCGTTCTTTTTCCGTTCGCATTTCCAACAAATCATAATAGAATTTCCCGGTTACGAAGACAAGCGATTTGATATTCTTCACCTCAGCGGCGGCATCGTCGATTACCATTTGAAAGCTACCGTTGGCCATTTCTTCCTTGGTAGAAACTACCTTAGGGTGGCGTAATAGACTCTTGGGGGTAAACACAATTAGCGGCTTGCGATAGTTCACCTTCATTTGGCGGCGTAGCAAGTGGTAGAAGTTTGCAGGCGTCGTGCAGTCTGCCACGAACATATTGTCCTTGGCGCAAAGCTGCAGGTAGCGCTCCATTCGTGCCGAAGAGTGCTCGGCACCCTGGCCTTCATACCCGTGCGGCAACAACATTACCAAGCCATTTTGTAATTTCCATTTGTCTTCGGCAGCAGATATGTACTGGTCTATCATTATCTGGGCGCCATTACTGAAATCGCCAAACTGGGCCTCCCATATACATAACGTTGAGGGGCTCGCCATGGCATAGCCATAGTCGAAACCTACCACCCCATATTCCGACAACAGGGAGTTGTAAATATAAAAATGGCCCTGCTCATCGGCCAGTCTATTGTGCGGTATAATCTCTTCCTCGCTCTCCTCGACCTTTATGACGGCGTGGCGGTGCGAAAAGGTTCCCCGCTCCACATCCTGCCCCGAAATACGCACGTCATGACCCTCCCGCAGGAGCGTGCCGTAAGCGAGAAGCTCGCCCATGGCCCAATCTAATTTATTGTCTTCGAAGTACATTGTACGGCGGGCCTCTATCAATTTCGAAATTTTCCGGAGGAATTTCTTGTCTTCGGGAAGTTTCGTAATGACCTCAGCAACCTCGGTAAGCCGATCGATAGCAACGGTAGTATCGACATCCTCCATCATCTTATCTTCCTCGGCATAGGAAAATCCTTGCCATTCCTCCTGCATGATCGCGGTGATCTCGGTCTTTTCCTCCTTGCGGGCGTCTTCTAGGTTTTCCTCTAATTTATTCTTGTAATCCTGCTCGAGCTTCTCGGTATGTCCCTTTTCGATAATACCTTGGCTGAAAAGCTTTTCGGCATAGATATCCCGCGGATTCTGATGCTTTGATATGGCCTTATATAATTTTGGCTGTGTAAAGCGTGGCTCGTCTCCTTCGTTATGTCCATATTTTCTGTACCCAAGAAGGTCTATGAAAACATCGCGCTTAAATTTCATTCTGAAATCGAGGGCAAAAAGCATGGCGTGTACCACGGCCTCGGCGTCATCGGCATTAACGTGCAATACCGGAGAGAGCGTTACCTTGCCTACATCGGTACAGTAGGTAGATGAGCGACCGTCTAGATAATTGGTGGTAAATCCTACTTGGTTGTTCACAACTATGTGAATGGTCCCTTCGGTTCGGTAGCCTTCCAACTGGGCCATTTGCACGATTTCGTAAACAATTCCTTGTCCGGCAATTGCGGCATCGCCGTGCACTACGATAGGCAACACGTTACTGGGCGCCTCCTTGTGGTGGTCGTCCTGCTTGGCGCGGGCAATACCCTGAACCACGGCGCCTACGGTTTCTAGGTGCGAAGGGTTGGGGGCCATATTCAGGTTAATTTCCTTACCGCTATCGGTCATACGTTTGCACGTCCAGCCCAAATGGTACTTCACGTCACCATCAAAAATGTCCTGTGCGTAGTCCTTTCCATCAAACTCGCTGAAAATGTCCTTGGCGCTCTTCCCGAAGATATTTGTAAGGGTGCTCAACCGGCCCCGGTGCGCCATTCCCATTACGAACTCCTGCACGCCACGTTCGGCGGCATTCTCGATCAAAGCATCAAGGGCTGGAATTAGGCTCTCGCCACCTTCTAGCGAAAAGCGCTTTTGGCCCACATATTTTGTATGCAAGAAACTCTCGAAAGCCACGGCCTCGTTCAGTTTCTTTAGAATGTGCTTTTTTTGTACTTCAGAAAAATTGGGCTGGTTATCGTTTATGTTCAGCTTTTGCTGAATCCAGGCAATCTCCTCCGGGTTTCGGATGTACATGTACTCTATCCCAATACTCTGGCAATAGATATGCTCTAGGTGATCTATAATTTCCCGAAGTGTAGACTCGCCAATGCCCAAGATCTCGCCCGCCTTGAACTTGCTGTCGAGGTCCTTTTCCGAGAGACCGAAATTTTCAATATCCAGGGTAGGTCTGTACTTTCTGCGCTCACGCACCGGATTGGTGCGGGTAAACAGGTGCCCGCGGGTACGGTAACCATCTATCAATTTTATGACTTGAAATTCCTTAACGAAATCCTGTGGTATTTCGGTTCCATTTTGGCCGAACTCGACATCTCCCTCCGAAAATCCCAATGCCTCCAAAGAGCCGCTCTCCAGACCAAAATCAAATCCTTGGAAAAACGCGCGCCAAGATGGCTCTACGCTATCCGGAAACTGTAAATATTTGTCGTAAAGTGCTGCGATATGGGAGGGATGAATCGCATTTAGAAAAGAATATTTATCCATAATTGGGATACCAAAGGTTCTGTTTTTATAAAACGGTACAAATTTACAACAAATAGGATAATTAGGTAGGTGTTCGCCGCATATTTATAGGGGAAAACTCTTAAATATTTCCCAATGAACGGCAATGTGCAATGCGATCCTGAAGGCCGCGGAAATACGCACGATTCGCAGTGAACCATTGTGCCATAGCGATAAACCCGGCCTTACACACTGCGACGCATAAGCCAAGTGCCAAACTCTCTAAAGTAGGCTTTTTTCTCTTCGGAAATAGCCACTTTCTCCAAAACTTCGTTCGCCCTTTGGGTATAAGATTCTATTTCCTTCTGTATGGCACGAGCCGCACCACTTGCCTCAAAAATATGCCTTACCGAAGCGATCTTATCGGTTGGGTCTTTCGGGCTTATGCTGAAAAGGCCGGCGAGTTCATCGGCCTGCAGGCGACTGCTGTTTTGCAGGGCCGTTAGGTAGAGAAAGGTCTTCTTGTTTGAAATGATATCGCCACCAATCTGCTTCCCAAACGATTTCGGATCCCCAAACGCATCCAGATAATCGTCCTGAAGCTGAAAGGCAATACCGAGATTTCTTCCAAACTGATAGATATTCTCCTTGCAGGGCTCGCTCGCCCCGGCTACGATAGCGCCCATTTTCATGGCCGCGCCAATAAGCACCGCGGTTTTATAATCTATCATTTTAATGTACTCCTCCAGTTCTACATCATCGCGAGTCTCAAACTCAACGTCGTATTGCTGGCCTTCGCACACCTCAATGGCCGTTTTGCTGAAGAGTTTTGCAAGCTCGCGAAAAAGTTGCGGCTCGTAATCCTCAAAAAGCTGGTACGCCAGGATCAGCATAGCGTCGCCCGAGAGAATTCCGGTGTTGATGTCCCATTTTTCGTGAACGGTCTCCTTGCCGCGGCGCAGGGGCGCCCCATCCATGATATCGTCATGAATGAGGGAAAAGTTATGGAACAGCTCGATAGCTAGGGCCGCGTTCATGGCCTTCTCCATGTTTCCTCCGAAGAAATCGCAGCTCACCAGGGTAAGTATGGGTCGCAGGCGCTTCCCCCCTAGTTCGACGATATAGTGAATGGGTTCGTACAACTGCACCGGGTCCTTAACCTGTACGGTCTTTTCTAAATGTTGATGCAGCGCT
>NZQO01000141.1 GCA_002693605.1 Flavobacteriaceae bacterium | reverse complement strand
GCAACCTCCAATTTTACGGGAATGAGGTTGATGACTATGCCCAGGACCACTATCAATTACTCTGGAACCAGAAGTACGATAACCGCTGGAGCAGCAACGTTTCGCTCAATTACACCTATGGCAGGGGCTATTTCGAGCAGTTTAAGGAAGATGAGGATTTCGAGACGTACGGGTTTCAACCCATTGAAATTGGCAACGAGATTATCAATACTACCGATTTGGTACGCCGGCGGTGGTTGGCCAACAACTACTATGCCCTGAACGCGAACGTGAATTACAATGACAGCCAATGGGACGTATCGACCGGCGCGTTTTACAGCCTGTATGAGGGTGACCACTACGGCGAGGTAATCTGGGCACGCTATGCCAGTGACAGTGAAATTTTCGATCGGTATTATTTCGGAACCGGCGATAAGAGCGAATTTACCGTTTTCTCGAAGGCAACCTACCGTATAAACGATGCGTGGAGCGTGTTCGGTGACCTTCAGGGGCGCTTCGTAAATTATGAAACCGATGGCACAACGTCAGATCTGATTGTTCTCAACGAGGCCGAGACGTATAGTTTCTTCAACCCCAAGGCAGGGGCTACCTTTCGCCTTAATACCGGCAATCAATTTTATTTTTCCTACGGAAGGGCCCACCGCGAGCCGCGCCGGAGCGATTTTGAACAGCAAATTT
This sequence comes from Flavobacteriaceae bacterium, assembly GCA_002693605.1. Lineage (GTDB taxonomy): Bacteria > Bacteroidota > Bacteroidia > Flavobacteriales > Flavobacteriaceae > NZQO01. The sequence goes on along the minus strand of NZQO01000141.1, from coordinate 10,251 downwards.
TCACGGCCGAAAGGCTGGACGATTACGAGCTGGGCTGGCGGTTCGCTTCAGAAAAGGTAAAGGTAAACAGCAACCTGTATTATATGGACTACCAGAACCAATTGGTGCTTACCGGCGCCATTGACGATGTGGGCGCGCCCATACGTGCCACCAGCGGCGAGAGCTATCGTCTGGGACTGGAGGTAGATGCCGAAATAAATATCCTGAAAAATGTTAGGTGGATGCCGAACATAGCCTTTAGCACCAATAAGAATGAAGATTTCGTGACTTCGCGCAATGGCCAACTGGTGAATCTGGGCAATACCAACATTTCCTTTTCGCCCGAGATCGTAGCCGGAAGCGCGCTTGCCTATATCCCAGTAAAAAATTTCCAGGTGTCTTTGTTGAGCAAGTTTGTGGGCGAGCAGTATATGGGCAATATTGATAGCGAGGCCTCCCTGCTAGATAGCTTCTTTATAAACGACCTAAACTTTGTTTATCGTTGGGACACCGCCCCTTTAGTAGAAGAAATCGTATTTACGGGCTTGGTGAACAATATATTTAACGTAGAATATGTAAGTAACGGCTATTTCTTCACGTTCGATGACGTAGACAGCCAAGGCGCGGTAACCACCTTTGAGGGGGCCGGCTACTATCCCCAGGCAACCACAAATTTCTTGGTGGGGGCGACGGTGAGGTTTTAATTGGTAACCCGAATGGTGTTGCCAGACCGCACGATGCGGTAGGCCTGCATAGGGTACACCTCTGGGTTCTCGGTATGCTGTCCCGTCACGATATTATAGCTATTGGTGTCGTCTGGGCAGGGGCAGCTCGCAACGATTCCCTCCACGGTCATTTTCGAGCAACTATTGGGGGTGTGGTTGGGGTCGCTTAGCTCGAAAGCGGAGTATTGCTCGTTGTTTATGTTGTAGATAACGATTCCCTTTATGCCCTGTTGCGTAATTTGAACGGAGCCGCTAGGAAACCGCAGTTGGTTGTATTCTGGAAGGTTTAGGTTAAGGGTAAGATCCACTAAGGGGTCCAACAAAAAAGGGTTGTCCTGGTTGAGGTCGTCATCGCTCTTACAAGAGCATAGACCGATGAGGACGAATAGGGATAGCAGCTTGATTTTCATTGCGTACATAAATTAATTGCCAAAAATACCACAAAATACACTACAACTTATTTTTTAGTATATTTGTTAGAGAAATCCCGTCGCGTATGGGATTTTTCCGTTCCCGCGCTAGCGGGAATGTTAGTATATAAACTTTTCAACCCCAATTGAAGAGGAGTAATTACCCAATAATAACGATGATGATATGAGTAAAGTATCTTATTACACTGCCGAGGGACTCAAAAAACTGAGAAGTGAACTTGACCAGCTACGCGATGTAGAGCGCCCCAAGGCTTCACAGGCTATCGCCGAAGCGCGCGATAAGGGCGACCTGAGCGAGAATGCAGAATACGATGCGGCGAAGGAGGCCCAAGGGCTTCTTGAAATGCGCATTTCCAAACTCGAGGGCACACTCGCCAATGCAAGGCTCATCGACGAGTCTCAGCTAGATACCAGCAAGGTGCTGGTGCACAGCAACGTAACCATTAAGAACCAGACCAACGGTCAGCAAATGAAGTACAAATTGGTAGCGCAGAGCGAGGCCGATTTGAAGAGCGGGAAAATTTCTGTCGATTCTCCCATCGGAAAAGGACTGTTGGGGAAAAAAGTAGGTGAAATAGCCGAAATACAAGTGCCCAACGGCACCGTGAAACTAGAAGTTCTTGAAATAACACGCGACTAACATGGCCACGGTATTCACAAAGATCATAAAGGGCGAATTGCCCAGCTACAAAATAGCCGAGGATGAAAACTTTATTGCCTTTCTCGACGTAAATCCCAATGCGAAGGGGCATACCCTTTGCGTACCGAAGGAGGAGACCGATAAACTATTCGATCTTGGCGAGCACAAATACCTGCAGCTCATGCAGTTTTCGCGGCGCATTGCAAAGGCGCTCGAAAAGGCCGTGGCATGTAAGCGGGTAGGTATGGCCGTGGTGGGCCTGGAGGTGCCCCACGTGCACGTGCACTTAATTCCCATAAACGCCATGCGCGATATGACCTTCCAGCATAAGATTGATATGGACGAAGAGGAGTTTGAGGAACTCGCTTCAAAAATAAGGTCTAAGTTGGTATAGCGCTCAGCGCACCAAGGCAAAGTAGACGATGGCCGCTATGGCCGCGATTCCCACTAAAATAACCCCGTAGAAGAGCGGCTTCACCTTCATGTAATGCGATTGTGGCGAAGCCCTTTTTTTATGGTATTCGTACACCCGCTCAATGTCTTCGGTCCAGTTCACCGGAAATATTTGACCTTGGCACGTATGGCAGTACAGTTTCTCTCCCAATAGGGGGTTGGCCCGCTCGAAAAAACGGTCTTCTGTTATGTGCTGGGTAAACGACAGTTCCAGCCCCTCGGTGGTGTAGCACACGGGGCAGTTGTTGTTCAACTTGGCTTTATGCAGTATCTTTTCCCTTTCCGGCATAATTTCTTAACGTGCTTTTCGCAATACAATTTCCATGGTGGTGCCCACATCTGGCGTGCTTTTCAAAACGCGAATTTTCCCGTTGTGGTATTTCTCTATAATTCGCTTTGCGAGGGAAAGTCCTAGGCCCCACCCCCGTTTCTTGGTGGTAAAGCCGGGCATGAAAATTTTGGAGAAATTCCGCTTTGGTATTCCCTTTCCCGTATCGGTAACGCGAATGTAGGCATTTTTGGCATTCGCCTCAAGGGTAAGGGTTATAGTGCCCTTTCCCTTCATTGCGTCAATTCCGTTTTTAACCATGTTCTCGATGGTCCAATCGAACAATTGCTGGTTTAGCCTAACCATAATGGGGCTATCAAGGATTTCCAGTTGAAAGGTGATTAGTTTCGAGCTTCTCGATTTCAGATAGTCGAAAGCCAGCTGGGTCTCCTTTACAAGGTCGCGCTCCTCGAGCTTTGGTACCGACCCGATTTTCGAAAAGCGTTCGGTTATGGTCTCCAGCCGTTGTATGTCCTTCTCAATTTCCAGAATATAGGAAGGGTTCACGTTTTCCGATTTTAAAATCTCGGCCCACCCAACCAACGAGGAGAGCGGGGTGCCAATTTGGTGGGCGGTCTCCTTCGCCATGCCGGCCCAGAGTCTATTTTGCTCGGCCGATTTAGACGTCTTGTAGAAGAAATAGAGCACCGAAAAAAACAGGAATATTATCAATATAAGGGCGGCGGGATAATATTTCAGCTTGTTGATAATAGGCGAGTTTCCGTAGTAAATGGTAGATAACAGCTCGCCCTGGTACCGGCTTTCTATGGGCTTGTTTTCCGATATAAACTGTTCGATGAGCTGGCTTCGCTTCGCATCGGTATCAATTTGCCTTTCCGGAATATTGCGGTGGTTGTACGAGTTGTCCAGATGACTGTAACTAATCATCGGGGTGGTGGTGTTACTGTTAAGAATTTGAATGATGATCTCGTTATCGCTACTGTTTTCCAGATCTATTTGCTGAAATACCCTTTGGGCAGAGGCCCAAATCTGCATCTTGCTACGCTCATTATCCTTTAGCTGGTTGAAGAAGGCGTAGGTGTTCCACAGAATTAGCGTTATTATAAGTGCCGATAGGAGAATGAAAAACCAACGGGTTAGGGCATTGTTCGTAAACATACAAGGTTTAATTGGGTCCTAAATATAATGGAAAACTGTTAATATTATTGTGTGGCCAAATTTTATAAAAGTACTTACTTTGGGTACCTTTGCGAATTATGATTTCAATTAACCCACAGGATATTAGCACGGGAGCCTTGCACGGGCACCTGTTGGGCGCGGTTTCGCCCCGTCCCATTTGCTTTGCCAGCACGGTAGACGGGCAGGGCCATGTTAATCTCGCGCCCTATAGTTTTTTCAACGTATTTAGCGCGAAGCCGCCCATTATGGTTTTTTCACCCGCCCGGCGCGTGCGCGACAATACTACTAAGCACACGTTGGAAAATATTCTGGAAACCAAGGAAGTGGTCGTCAACATCGTTAGTTACCAAATGGTGCAGCAAATGTCCCTTTCCTCGACCGAATATGCCAAGGGCGTCAACGAATTCGTGAAGGCCGGGTTTACCCAAGTGGCGAGCGATGTGGTAGCACCTCCCCGGGTGGCCGAGGCACCCGTTCAATTTGAGTGCAAGGTGAACGAGGTCATAGCGCTGGGAGACCAGGGCGGCGCTGGCAATTTGATAATCTGTGAGGTGGTGAAATTACATTTGCACGAGGCAATATTAGATGCCGAAGGCAAAATTGACCCTGCAAAAATAGATACCGTAGCGCGTATGGGAGGCAATTGGTACAGCCGTGCCAAGAACGGCATGTTCGAAGTGCCGAAACCTGTTGCCACGCTCGGGATAGGCGTAGATGCCCTGCCGGCCGAGATAAGGAACAGCAAGGTGCTAACGGGCAACGATCTGGGCATGCTGGGCAACACCGAGCGCTTGCCCCTTAACGATGAGGTTAACCGATATGTCATGGACCATCCGGAACTAGCTGAAATGCTGTCCGATGATGCAACGGAAAAGCGGCACAGAAAAGCACAGCAGTTATTGTGCGACGGTAATATTGCCGATGCCTGGAAGGTGCTTCTGGCAACTTTCCAGCAAGAAGAAAATCAAGATAACAGTAACATTTAATTATATACATTCGCAAAAAGGCAACGATTATGGAAATTCAAGGAAAGATCAAGATGATAGACGAGACCAAGACCTACGGGAACAACGGTTTTCGGAAAAGGGAAATGGTCATAACCACCGAAGAGCAATACCCACAGGATATTATGGTTGAATTCGTACAGGATAAAACCGACCTGCTGAACAGCTTCAACGTGGGGCAACAAGTTAAGGTGAGCATTAACCTACGCGGCAGGGAATGGACCAATCCACAGGGCGAGACGAAATACTTCAACTCCATACAGGGATGGCGTATCGAAGCCATGGAACAGGGCGGAACAGGCAACATGCCTCCGGTGCCCCCGGCCGATGCATTCGAGCCTGCCAACGATTTCCAGGAAGAGGACCACGACGACCTGCCTTTCTAGGAAAAAAAAGAGCTACGCTTTTAAGGCCCGTCCGGTTTTCCGGGGTGGGCCTTTTTACTTTCAGCTAAAAAATATGTCGATGTATGGTGTACCTAGATAGTTCCCTTTGGTTTCCAGATGTGAGCGAGGCTACTTCCGATGGCGTCCTCGCCCTCGGCGGCGATTTGTCCGTCGAGCGACTGTTATTGGCCTACCGTTCGGGAATATTTCCCTGGTACGAGGAAGGACAGCCCATAATATGGTGGAGCCCAAACCCTAGAATGGTGCTGTTTCCAAATAATTTAAAGGTGTCGAAGAGCCTGAGACAAACGCTACGATCGGGAAAGTTCAGGGTGACCTTCAATAGTTGCTTCCCAGAGGTCATTGCCCAGTGTGCCGCGATACAAAGGCCCGGCCAGCACGGAACGTGGATTACCCCCGAGATGCAGCGCGCGTACGTTACGCTACACCAGCGTGGCTTTGCACGATCTGTAGAAGTGTGGCAGGACCGCGAGCTCGTGGGCGGTATCTACGGGGTTGACCTTGCCGAAAAGAAGGTTTTTTGCGGGGAAAGTATGTTCGCCAAGGTGAGCGATGCCTCAAAGGTAGGATTTTACCATCTCGTAAATAGGCTTCGTCAAGAGGGGTATGCGCTAATTGATTGCCAGGTGCATACCGAACATCTGCAGCGTTTGGGCGCTTCGGAAATAGATCGCGAATTATTTCTTAGTTATTTAGATTAAGTGCACATTTAAAGAAAATTGGGTATCTTGAGCATCAAAATTTTTACGATGAAACTGAAAAATTCCTCCTCATTTTTAATGGCGCTATTCATTTCGGTGTTGGGTGCATACGCACAGCAAACAACACCGTTGCCGAAAGGGCTTACCGACAGCGAACGCGAGCTCGTTTCACAGGTTCAGTTTTCGAGGGCAATGGCTACGCCACCGCCCACGGGCCCCGTACGGACGATGGCCGAATGGGAAGAGGTGGAATATCTTGTAATTACGTGGCAACCCAATTTCCAGAACATCCTACGCCAAATCGTGGCGGTTGGGGTTGAGGAGGCAAATGTGGTAATCGTAACCCAGAACCAATCGGGTGTTTCCTCCTACCTTGAGTCTAATGGGGTTGACACGAGCAACATAACTTTCCTCAATGAACCGTGGGACAGTATTTGGATTCGCGATTATGCCGGAAACACTATTTATAACGATGATGTTGGGGAGCGCGGCCTAGTAGATTGGATCTATAACCGCCCGCGGCCCAATGACGATGTCATTCCCGTTGCCCATGCCAATCTCGTAGGAATGCCTTACTATGGAACTACCTCGGGTACGGCCGACCTAGTGAATACCGGAGGAAATTTTATGAGCGATGGCCTTGGTAATGCCTTTGCCTCGACCCTCATCTTGGAAGAAAACGAACCCGGCAACCCATACAACGTTACACCGAAATCCGAAGCGGAAATTGACGCTGTAATGATGGAGTACATGGGTATCGAGAATTTCATAAAAATGGAGACCTTGCCCTACGATGGCATTCACCATATCGATATGCATATGAAATTGCTAGACGAGGAAACCTTGCTCGTTAGCAAGTATCCTGAAGGGGTTGCAGACGGCCCTCAAATTGAGGAAAATATCGAGTACGTCCTTTCCAATTTCAACTCGCCCTTCGGTACGCCCTACAAGGTAGAATGGATGCCCGCCCCGCCTAGCAGCAGCGGCAGTTATCCCGATACCGGCGGCTATTATAGAACCTATACAAATGCCGTTTTTATCAACAAATCGGTTTTGGTGCCCACCTACCGCCCCGAAGTGGATGCGCCTGCGCTACAGCAATGGCAAGAGCTACTTCCCGGGTACAATATCGTGGGGATAGACGTAGATGATCCTACCGAAAATCTCATTAGCCTTTCGGGGGCCATACATTGCATTACCCATACCATTGGCGTGGCAGAGCCTTTGTGGATTGTCCACCAACCAATCGCCAGTGCAGTTCCGGGAAGTTCGCTGCCCTTAACCGCTTCGGTAAAGCATAGCAGCGGCATTTCCACGGTACAGGTGTTCCATAGGGAAGAAGGTGCCACAACTTGGACCGAAAAGGCCATGCAACCCCTCGGCGGCGACCAGTGGACTGTAGATTTGACAGCGCCCACCAACGGATTGAATGTAGAATATTACATAAGCGCCCAGGCAAATTCCGGGAAGACTATGGTAAGGCCCATCGTGGCTCCGGAAGGTTTTTGGACAATCGACGTGGATGTCCTATCGGTACCCGATTTACAGCGCATCGTTTCGGGCCCCTTTCCAAATCCCGCAAAAGAGCAAGTATCCTTTTCGCTTAATGGGTATAGCGGCACCTTGAAAACAACGGTTCACTCCATTTTAGGAGAACAGTTGCACACCGCTGTTATGCAAGTGGAACGTGGAGACGTCACTTTCGATTTAAATACAACGTGGAACGGAATGCTGTTTTTCACCTTCGAAGGTGATTTTGGAACGATTACCAAGAAAGTATTGAAGCAGTAAGCGCACTTGTTTAAAAACAAAGGTTGTGTCGGGCAATAATTACCGTTAAAAGGGGTTTTACTTACTACAAACGAATATTCCTGCGCTTCGTCGAATATATTTGATTGTACGTCAGATTATTAAGAATATTACGTCAGTTAATTCTTACGCTCCAACTTATGAAACCAACTTATGAAACCAACTTATGTATTAATAGCGTTGTTCCTTACGGGAATGACAGCCACCGGTTTGGCCCAGCAAACGCTACCTGCCAAGATTGACGTGAATACCGATATCGACCTTACCAAGGTGTACGAGCAGTATGTAAAGGAAGGCTACGGAACACCCGCTATCTACGAAAAACTGGCCAATGGTAATTACTTCAAGAATAATTACGCACAGGCAAAAAAGTGGTACGAAAAGCTTTTTGAAACACAAGCCGACCCAAATACTACGCTTCAGTTTCGCTATCAGCAAACTTTGAAGGCACTGAGCGCACAGCGTGCGAAAAAAGAGGCACTTCTAACAAGTATCGAATAGCTTCCTAAATTCGATCAATGTTTTTAACTTCTGAATGCCGAAAGCAGTCGGTTAGGTGATCGTTGACCATACCCGTTGCCTGCATGTGCGCATATATTACGGTACTTCCCACAAATTTGAATCCCCGCTTTTTAAGATCCTTGCTAATGGTGTCGCTCAACTTTGTGTTGGCAGGCACCTCCGCCATAGTATCCCATGAGTTCTGAATTGGCGACCCCTTCACAAAATTCCAGATGTACGTGCTAAAATTTCCAAACTCCCGCTGTATGTCTAAAAAGGCCCTTGCGTTGCTAACAGCCGAGTGGATTTTTAACCGATTCCTTATTATTCCTGGGTTTTCCAATAACGCAGCGATTTTAGTGTCATCGTACCGAGCGATTTTGCGATAGTCGAATGCATCGAACGCTTTTCTGAAATGCTCCCGTTTCCGAAGGATGGTAATCCAGCTCAATCCCGCCTGGAATGTCTCCAAGAGTAAAAATTCAAATAGGGTGGCATCGTCCCTAACCGGCACGCCCCATTCGGTATCGTGGTACGCAACGTAAAGCGGGTCGTCCCCGCACCATGGGCAACGTTTTACTTCCATAGAAACAAGTTTGTCGAAAGATAAATAGAAAAGTACGGGTTTTACTGCTGCCCGGGAAAATTATAGGTAATCGTGCCCAATTGTCTAGGTTTCTCGCTTGCCGTGGTGAATCGTGCCGCCAGGGCATATTCCAGCGCACTATCTATTAGGCATCCGTTGGTGGTCGTAGAGCTGGATCGGTTATAATCGGCATTGGTTACCGCGCCGTTCGCGTCAACGGTAATGTTGATGACAATCTTGCCGCTTCCTTCGCATATGTATACCGGGTTGGGTAAATGCTTTTCCGAACGGCCAACCAATCGGTAGCTCATGGTGGTCTGTCGGCTGCCCGACTGTGTTATCGTGGCCGTGGTATTCTGTTGGGTGCCGTTTGAAATTTTTTGCTTTGCCTTCTCGAGGCGCTGTCTTGCGGCATCGAGTCCGTCGCTGTACCCCGGTTCCGTGGTTTCCGAAATGGCCTCGTTCATTTCCGAGAGTTTCCCATCGGTTGTCTCGGTAGGCTCCACGCGCAGGTTTTCGGCTCTCGAGATAAATTTCGCGGCCTCGTTATAGGCCCTGTTGGTCTTTACCTTGCTCGCAATGTTGGGGGTAACTATTTCGGCAATTTCCTGTTTCGGCTCTTGAATTTCCTGGGCATATTCAATATCGTAAACGGGTTCCTCAACCACCTCGACACGGCCCAACTTCCAGCTATAGAGCAGCAGAAACAAAATCCCGAACAGGAGAGAGGTTACTAGCAACGCCCGGTATGAATAATTGGAATGCACCATTGCAAGTACCGAAAAATTAGGGAAAATTCCTCAAAATGAGCTGAAAATTAAGAGTTTGTTAGGTGATTTTTAACCCTTAAGTTTTGTTTCGAAATCCTCGATGGTCATGGCATTTTCTACCGAGAACTCCCCAATTCGCGTTCGCCGCAGTACCGATAGGTGCGCCCCACTGTTTAGGGCCCGTCCAAAATCGTGGGCTAAGGAGCGAATGTACGTGCCCTTGCCGCAAACCACATGGAAATCGATTTGGGGAAGGTCCATGCGCGTAATTTCAAATTCGGAGATATGCACCGTGCGGGCGGGAATTTCCACTTCTTCACCCTTTCGGGCATATTCGTAAAGGCGCTTGCCCTCTTTTTTCAAGGCAGAAAAGACGGGAGGTTGCTGTTGGATGTCTCCTAGGAATTGTCGCGTCGCGTCCCGAATTATAGCCTCGGAAAGATGCGTAGTGGGGAAGGTGGCGTCTATCGCGGTTTCCAGATCGTAACTGGGCGTGGTGGCGCCAAGTGTAAAGGTCCCGGTATATTCCTTTTGCTGCCCTTGGAAGGTTTCGATTTTTTTTGTGAATTTCCCGGTGCATAGCACAAGCAGCCCAGTGGCCAAGGGGTCTAGGGTACCGGCATGCCCTACCTTGAGCTTTTTTAGGTCGAATTGCTTTCGGAGTAACCACCGCACCTTGTTCACCACTTGGAAGGAAGTCCATTCCAGCGGTTTGTCTATCAAGATAACCTGTCCGTTTTTATAATCTTCAGCAGTCATCAAACAAAGCTAACAATT
>NZQO01000140.1 GCA_002693605.1 Flavobacteriaceae bacterium | reverse complement strand
TAAATAGGTTGCCCATCTGCGCCCAACTTGCTCATATTGCTGCGTTGTATTTCGTTGAACACCTCCTCTATCTTGTGCTGTAGGCCGTGTTCGAGGATGGTGCCGCACAAAATATAGAGCATATCGCCCAATGCATCGGCGACCTCAACCAAATCGCCTGAATTGGCTGCCTCGAGATATTCTTCGTTCTCCTCGCGCATTAGCTTATAGCGCAATAGGTTTTTCTCCTTCCCGAGATCGGCTATAGGCGTTTCCCGTATTCCCAGGCCAAATGCGGTGTGGAATTCGTGTACTGCGTCTATCTTATTCTTCATTTCTATTGTATTTTTGTGATCTAAAGCTACACAAATATGTTTACTACGGGCCAATTGATTTTTGCGGTACTTTTCCTCATCACGTTCGTCATCATAATGGTCTATATGTACCGAAAAGATAAGAAACTTCACAAAAAGCACTATAAGGGCAGTATCTGGATTTTAGTAGGTTTTATCGTTTTTGTATTGCTGCTCTTGGCTGCGAAAACGTATCTAAAGGGCTGATAGGCTGCTAGCTCTGGACAGCGGGCAAAAGAAATCTCGGGGCACTTGCAAGTACGGGAACTTCCTACTATCTTCGAGTATCTAAAGTTCGAACCAAAAACCGAACTTCCAAAAGCAACACTCCTATGGCCCACGAAAACCTCCGCTTTAATCTCCATCTTTCAGAAAACAAGAGCCCTTCCACTACACCTCTTAGTTTTGGCCCTATCTATTCGGACACAAAGTACGGGTCGCACTATGGGTTGTTCGCAAATGTACAAGGCAGAAAATTGGGAGGCACAGCTTTCGAGGTTTCAAAAATCGAGCTTTTTCTTCAGAATTATACCGGAAGTGTGACCATAGGGATAAGCCACATTCTCGGCATACACGTTAGCGAGGCCATTCCGGCAGACTACAAAACTCGGAAAGAAGGCGGTCGGTTCGTCCAGCTGTTTGTGTGCTTACAAGGCCTATCGACGGCATTCGGAAAATCGGTAACGCTTTCTGAAAATGAATTGGTGCTCACCGAGGCCAATTTGCTGGAGGTAATAATCGTTTTTGAACCGGTGGCAAATCAATTCTCGATGATCGACGAACCTATTGAGAAAAGAAATGCGAGCGCCCTCTTTGCCGATCCTGAGTACTTGGAGCGGGACGGCGAGGATATTTTTGAGATACCCGCTAAGGCGGACTTCCGCGCTCAGCTTAATGATTTGATACAGCGCGGCTTCCGGGTAACGACCGACGGAGAGCAATCGTTACAAAAGGAATACAAGATGATAGGCGACGATAAATTTTGCAGGATGAAGGTGTCCAATATTATCATTCAATGAAATCGGTAAGTCTTACATTATATTTCCTTTTACTCCTTTTCGCACTCGCGCCCCCCACGGAAATTAAAGCCCAACAGGCATTTATAGAGGAACTTAGGCATTACGAGCTGGACGCAGCAAAGAAAGCCATCTCCACCCTTCCCAAATCGGCATATGCCATGGCCACTTGGCAAGTTGACTTTCTGATACATTTCAATATTTCAAATCCACTATTTCAGTCCATAACTACCTTTCCCCGACCAAACGACGACGGGTTGGGCGATTTCTATTACTACATTAATCTGGGCGATTACAATTTTTACAATTTCGGCGATAAGAATATTGAGGCCCTCAACCATTACCGAACTGCGCTACAACTGGCCAATGGGCAAGATGACGATGTCCTGCGTTGCGAGGCCCTGAAAAAGATTTTAACGCTCCATCGTATTGCCTATCTATACGACAATACTACCTACCTGGAATACCTAGAGCAATATGACGCTGCCGCCTATGATGCGTTAGAACGCGCATATTATAATTATTACAACCTGATTCTCAACTTTAAGAATCACTATGTCGAGGCGTGGGATCCAAGTTCGTTTCGCACATTGAACGACTTCCTTGGTGCGCATAATACCCCCTACCTTAAGGGAATTAGCTATACGGTGTACGCCAGTTATTACGAGGAGCTGAAAAAACGGGATAGTATTTGGCATTACATTAACGAAGGCGAAAATGCATTTCGTTCCATACCCTACAACTATAAAGGTTCCAGGCTCAATCAATTGTTAATGTTCAAGGCACGAACGATTATGAACGAAGATTCCCTCTCGGCCAGACAGAAAATTTCCATGGCCAGGGCTGCCATAGATAGTGCCCTTTCCCGATCGTTCAACAAGACCGATGACAAGATCGTCTCACTCAGTCATTACTACGGCTCGGTAATAGATACCCTCGACAACGATTACCGAAATGCCTTTCAGAAATTGATTCTCTACAACCGTACGCGGGACAGTATCAGGGAATATCGCTACAACGATTTGCTAAATGAGCTTGAGGTAAAGTTTCAAACTTCTGAAAAGGAACGCCAACTGCTAGTAGAAAAAGAACAGCGAAAAAAAACGCAATACCTCGCCCTGGGTCTGGCGGGCCTCCTCCTATTTGGTAGCGTCATTGCCGTACTTTTATACCGAAATACGAAGCGAAAGCAATACATTGCAGAGCAACAACGGGAAATTGAGCGGCAAAAGGCCGAAAAAATACTGAAGGAACAGGAATTGACCAGTATCGATGCGATGATTGCCGGACAGGAAAAGGAACGGCAACGCCTAGCGGGCGATTTGCACGATAGTGTAGGTGCCACGCTAGCAGCGGCAAAATTGCAGTTTAGCCACTTGCACGCTCTCAGCACCCAAGAGGATAACACAACCGAGTTATTCGAAAAGACCGGAAACCTGCTCGATGCCGCTTATACCGAAATTAGGAATATGGCGCACCTCAAAAATAGTGGCGTATTTGCTAAGGACAGCTTGCTGCCCGCAATTAATAAATTCGCCAAGAATGCTTCCTCCGTCCAGAATTTAAACATTGAGGTACAGGACTTCGGAATGGAGGAACGCTTAGACAATGTGTTGGAAATTGCACTTTTCCGAATCGTCCAGGAATTGGTTACCAATATCATAAAACACGCCCAGGCTACCGAGGCGTCGATCTCCCTCACCCGGCATGCAGACCATCTCAATCTCATGGTCGAAGACAACGGCATTGGGTTCAAACTTCAAACCGCGTTCGGCAACGAAGGCATGGGACTTTCCAATATTGAAAAACGCATTATGCACCTTGAGGGGACCCTAGAGGTAGATTCTTCCCCAGAAAACGGAACCACTATAATAATTGACATACCCATATGATTACGCTCGCTATCGCCGAAGATCACCAAGCCCTTGTTGACGGGATAAAGCTTTTGTTGTCTTACCAAGAGGACATACAGATTGTAGGCGTCGCCAACGACGGCGAAAGATTACTGGAAATAGTTCGGGAAAGCCAGCCCAACGTAGTACTTACCGATATCAAGATGCCGAAGACCGATGGTATTACAGCTACCAAGCAAATAAAAAAACATTTTCCAGAAGTTCAAGTTATCGCCTTTAGTATGTTCCACCAAGTCGGGGCGGTTTCCGAAATGATCGCTGCCGGTGCGAGGGGATATATTCTGAAAAATTCACCCCTCGAAGAGGTTTTGCACGCCATTAGGGCAGTACACCAGGGAAAAACCTATTTCGACGCCAACCTGCATGTGCCCGATTCCGCTTCTGCGCCCAGCACCGATGAAAAGCCGCTGCTTTCGAAGAGCGAGCGCGAAATCCTAAAGCTCATTGGCGAGGGCAAATCCTCTTCCGAAATTGCAGCCATTCGCTTTACGGCAATTTCAACCGTGGAAAAGCACCGGAAGAACATGATCCAAAAATTGGGGCTTTCGGGAAAGGGTGAACTGCTACGCTATGCCGTGGAACAAAAGTACAACTTCGAATAGCGTTTCAACCACTAGTTCCAAAACACTTCATTATTGCTAAAAGCATAAAAACCAGACAAAAAAATACCCGATATCGGGTATTTTTTTTGATTTTCCATCGAACTAGCTTTGTCCTATAACTGTAACCAAATTCATTATGTACAAGCTAAAGTATCTATTTCCCGTATTTCTACTTTTCACCTTTACCTTTCTTTCCTGCGAAGAAGAGGAAGACGAACCAGATGAACCGGACCCGGTAGAGATAAACGCCAACTCGATCATCCCTGCAAATTCCTTCGGAAGACCAAACAACAATTTGGGTTGTATTGAAATTAACAGCCGCATCACTACCATTGAGGTATGGGACCACGGAACCATTGATGGGGATATCGTTTCCATAATCGCCAACGGAAATACCATCATTGACGAACAAGTACTCGACGGCCCCGGAAGCCCAATTAGCACCACATACGATTTCGGATTTAACGGTTTCAACTACGTTACCCTCTATGCCCACAACACGGGCAGTATTGCTCCCAATACATGTACCATTGCCATTAACGGGGTGGAATTTTTCCTGGAGGCCAACCTCGACACCAACGGCTCGGTAGATGTGGTGGTTTCCGGCTTTGGGGTAGACTGCGACGATGCCCAGGGAAATACCGGTGGCGGCAACGGCAACGGCAATGGTAACGGAAACGGAAATGGCGCTACCACAGGCGATGTCATTTTCTGGACCAACCAGGATTATGGCTGCGGACCAATTTCGGTAAATGTCCCGGGTGTGGGCAGTACCGTAATAAACGGCTATTACGGTTCGGCGCCAGACTGTACCGACACTTCATTTGGTGGCGTCTTCAACGATCTTCCTCCCGGCTCCTATGCCTTCAACGCAAGTTGCCAAAATATTACTTGGGACGGAACCATAAATATCACTGCAAATAGTTGCCTTCGGTTCCAGCTCACTTACTAGCCAAACTTTACCAACGAAAAAACCCTTCGGCGTGCCGAAGGGTTTTTTTATTTCAGAAAAGTATATCCGGATTAATTTGCCACCGGAAGATTGCCGTATTCTTTTGAATATCGAAGCATTTGCTCCTCGAAGGTTTCGGGTTGGTAGATGGTAAATCCGGTAATTTCACCGGCCTCATCTAGCAAGGGTCTAATCTCCGGGTTTACGAACCCACTATAGGGTGCCGACTTAAACTGCTTGTTGCGTTCCAATACTTCGCGGTGAAGCTCTTGGTCTACCTTTACTCCGTAGGTCTCTACCAAATCTTTGGCTGCTTGGTAATCTCCTTCCGAAGTAATTCGCTGGGTCTCTCGAAGCAATTCTCCAAAAAGGGCACGTAGTTTCTGGTAATCCTTGATGTCGTAATAGGTCTTACCATCGCGGGTAACTTTTTCGATAACACCTTCTTCTTTACCTCTTTCCAGGGCCCAAGCACTTACCCACTGCCGGTTTCGCATGTGCGCTTCCTCCACATCATCGCCCAGCTCCAACCGCACCAATTGGCCAATAAGGCCATTGCGAATGTACCCATCATAAGCAGCTTTCCCGGTTTTTTCCCAATCTTCTACCAAACCGAGTTCCTGGAGCTTTGGATCCATTAGGTAGTACAGCCCAAACAAATCGGCGCGGCCTTCCTCTATGGTGGACTTATAGCTCTTCAAGGTTTCCTTGGGTGTACCTACTCCCGGGTTTATTTGTCCACTCGCGTGGCCAACCACTTCATGCAGCGCGGTATGGAGCTTGTCGGCATTCTGCCCGTATTTTTCCTCTAGTTCTATTTCCTCTTCATCGTGCGCAAATTCCTTCAGTCGACCGCTGCCCCCTGCATTGTTATAGGCATTGATGATATTTCCGAGGGAAACTGATTTGCTACCGTGCGCCTGGCGAATCCAGTTATTGTTTGGAAGATTTACGCCTATAGGCGTGCTGGGAGATGCATCGCCAGCCTCTCCGGCCACGATTACCGTTTTATAGGATACACCTTTGACCGAATCTTTTTTGTGCTCTTCCATCAGGGGCGAGTTGTCCTCAAACCACTGTGCTTCCTTCGAAAGTACATCCATCTTCTTGCTCATATCGAAATCCTTAATCTGCACGATTGTCTCGTATGAGCCCTTGTACCCCTTCGGGTCATTATACACTTCAATAAAACCGTTAATCCAATCGATATCACCCTCGGTGCTGTTTACCCAGGCCACTGCATACTCATCCCAGGTATCTAGGCTTCCCGTTTGGTAATACTTAATAAGGAGTTCGAGTGCCTTAACTTGTTGCTGGTTCTCGGCAACACCTTTGGCTTTCTCCAACCAGTATATGATCTTGTCGATAGCTGGGCCGTACATACCGCCGCTTTTATAAACTTTTTCTACAAGTTTTCCATTTTCCTTAACCAATTTTGAATTGAGGCCAACCTCGATCGGCTTTGACGGATCTACCTTGATACCGCCGTAGTACTTTTCAACATCGGCAGTAGTCACGTCCGGTCCATAGAAATTGATAGCGCTTCCCGATACGATATCGGCATCCTTACTAAGGTTCACCTTTTTTGCATCGGCTTCACTGAAGATAACCTCCAACGGCTCTCCGGACAATTCGGTATTGGTTTCCTTCAACAAACCTTCAAGGTATTCCTTGCTAAAATCGGGCTTTATCTTGGCGTTGCTATAATGGTGGTGAATTCCGTTGGAAAACCAAACACGCTTCAAATAGGTTTCGAAATTTTTCCAATCGGCTGTGGTCTTGTCGCCTTCATAGGTTTCATAAACACTTTCAAGCGCCTTTCTAATTTTTAGGTTGTGGCGGTAATTTTGGTCCCACATAATATCGCGACCTGCCAGTCCAGCTTGGGTAAGGTAGTATACTAGTTGCTGTTCTTGGAGGGAAAGATCCTCCCAACCAGGAATTTGATAACGAAGGATTTTGAGGTCTGCGAACTGCTCTACCTGATAGTCAAAATCATCTGCAGTGGTCTGCGCAATTTCCTGCTCTGGCGCGTCCTTTTTTTCATCGGCACATGAAAAAAAGAGAAATCCGCTCATAGCTATAGCTACAAAAAAAGTATTCTTCATTCTATTGATTTTTTGATTTTCAACAAATGTACTAAATTATTGCCTTTGAATTTGATTATCTTTATCGGTTGAAACCAACCAGAAACCAATGAAAATACTCAAGTACTTCTTCTTTATATTGCTTATTGTCCTAATTGGAGCGGCGATTTATTTTGCCACAAAGGATGGCAGTTTTAACGTATCTGCCACCAAAACCATCGATGCTCCTGCAGCCGTTATATATGATAACGTGAAAGACTTCAAGAATTGGTCTGCCTGGGGCCCCTGGATGGACGAAAATGCCGATATGGAAATTGACTATGCGGAAAAGACCGAGGGCGAAGGTGCTTCCTATTCGTGGAAAAGCGAAGAGATGGGAGATGGTGCGATGAAAACTACGAAGGTTATTCCCAATAAGGAGATCGAGCAGGAGATTGTCTTCAACACCCCTCTTGGGGATAGCGATAGCGATGTTTTTTGGTTGTTCGAAGATACGGAAACCCCGGGCCAAACACAGGTTACGTGGGGAATGAAGGGCGAGCACAGTTTTATGGAAAAGGTGTTTATGTCGTTTCAGGAAGAAGACTTTGAGATTACCCTGAAACAAATGTTCGAGGCCGGTTTACAGAATCTAGCAGTCGCGGTCAAGGAAGAAATGGAACAGTTTTCAATCAACGTCGATGGAATTACCAATTACAGCGGCACCTATTATCTGTACAACACCACCGCCGCAAAGCAATCTGAAATTGGCGATAAGATGGGCCCAATGTTCGAGCAGATAGTGTCCTTTATGGAAACCAACAACTTGCGAATGGCTGGAAAACCATTTACCATAATAAACCAAATTGACGAGGGCAACGCCACGGTAATATTCTCGGCGGCCATTCCGGTTCGCGAACGGATCATAACCCCAGAGGGCAGCCCTGTGGTAGCGGGGTATTTGGACAACTCGACCAGCGTTAAGACAACCCTTAGGGGCAATTACGACAATTTGCCTAAGGCGTATGAAAAGGCCCAGGAATATTTGGAGGAAAATGACTTGCAGCCAAATCCGAATGCCAATATGTTCGAGGTTTATGTAACTGATCCCGATGAAGTACCCAACCCTGCCCAGTGGGTAACAGAAATCTATATGCCCATTGTCGTTGCCCAAGATCCCAACCGCTAGGTCATGAAACACGCCTTATTGGTATTTTTGGGAGGTGGCCTTGGTAGCACGTTGCGTTATCTCTTGGGAAAATACATAAATTCCCAAACGGCAATACTTCCTTGGGGTACCTTTGCAGCCAATATATTGGGCTGTTTCATAATCGGTATCCTATTCGGTTGGGCACTGAAGAGCATTACATTTCCCGAAACTACGCTATTATTTTTGGCAACCGGATTTTGCGGTGGCTTTACCACCTTTTCCGCCTTCGCCTATGAAAATCAATTATTTCTCAAGACTGGTGATTTTACCTCGTTTTTCGTCTATACCGTGGCGAGCATCTTGCTTGGTCTATTAGCCGTAATAGCTGGGATGTGGTTGGTTAAAGTAGTATGATTTTAAAGTATCTTTGGCACGAAAGATAGAAACCAAAATTATGGAATCCATACTGAATATAGTCATGAGACCCACGGAAACCCAGCTAACTATAAGGGGAAATTGGTATTAATCAGTAAGAACAGATATAATATGTAAGCGTCCCGGAATTAGGCCCGGGACGTTTTAGTTTTGATGATTGCGCTATGAAAAAATTATATACAAACTACATTGCAAATTTTGCCGGGTTGTCGCGAGAAATTTGGCTTCTGTCTCTCGTAACGTTCATCAATCGGGCGGGTGCTATGGTAATCCCGTTCTTGTCTCTCTATCTTGTTAACTCAAAAGGCTTTTCCCTGCCCCAGGTTGGGTGGATAATGACATCGTTCGGGTTAGGGTCATTATTGGGAACCTGGATAGGTGGCCGCCTAACCGATTCCATTGGGTTTTACAAGGTAATTGTAATGAGCTTGCTACTTGGGGGAATTGGCTTTGTGCTTGTACAGTATCTAGACTCGTTCTACGGTTTCTGTGCGGGGGTTTTTGGGTTGATATTGTTGGCCGACTCGTATCGGCCGGCCATCTTCGTAGCGGTAGAAGCCTATAGCAAACCAAAAAACGTAACACGCAGTATTGCCCTGATTCGATTGGCTATAAATCTTGGGTTTTCGGTAGGGCCCTTACTTGGCGGAATTATCATCGCCACGATCAATTATAGCTCGTTGTTTTGGATAGATGGCATCACCTGTATAATAGCTTCTGGCGTACTGTTCTTTTTGCTGAAACCTAAGAAAATTACGGCGGAAACGCCCAAACAGCCTTTGCTGAAAGAAGGAATTCCGCCTCATCGCAACGGACTCTATTTACTTTTTTTCATAATTATGGTCGCCCAGAGTACGGTTTTCGTACAGTATTTTTCGGTAATGCCCCTGTATTACGAAAAGGCTCATTTTCTTTCCGAAGATCTTATAGGGTGGCTGCTATTCCTTAACGGTGCCACAATCGTACTCTTTGAGATGCCCCTGATTGGTTGGATGGAACGCCTGAATATTTCAAAGACATTGGCAACCTTTTGGGGGATCGTATTTTTGGCGGCCAGCTTCGTCGTTCTCAACCTGAGCGATTGGGTGGGTGTATTGGTTATCGGGATGCTGCTCATGACCCTTGGGGAAATGATAGGCTCGCCATTTTCGAATGCCCTCGCCCTCGAAATGGCGCCGAAGGGAAGAAAAGGTAGTTATATGGGTCTTTACAGTATGAGTTTTTCCTTATCGCATATCATTGGTCACAACAGCGGCATGAACCTGGTCGATTCCCTCGGATTTTCCTTCACATGGTATATTATGGCTATTTTCTTACTGGTTATTTCCGCGATGACGCTTTTATTGTATCGATTGCTTAAGAAATCACCCCACTACGCCACGACATAGTTGTAGAGAACTTTATTTCTCCGCCCTAATCTTCTCAATCTGCTTTTTGAGGTTCTTCCTGTTTCGGCGAGAAACGATTACGGCATCCAAACAAGAAATCAGTAGTCCAATTCCAAATAGTAAACACAGAAAACGTACAAAGGTATCGCCAAGAAATTCGAATCCGCTATAGCCTAATATGGCAGTTATAAGGGTGAGTACTAGTAAGTGGAAGGTATATTTTTTCATGGCTGTCAATTTTTCCACAAGATATCTATCCGGCCTTCAAAACACTATTAAAGATTCGCTAATTAGTATTCCTTTAACGATAGCTAAACGGGCCGCACCTCATTGTTCGCCACCACGTGGGAGAGCACTATCTGTGTCTTGGTTTCCCCGTAAACGATAAGCTGATCTATAAAACCCTCCAGATGTTTTTGATTTTTTAGCACAACTTCCATAACGATATTTTCGTTACCGGTTATTCGATAGCAATTCAGCACCTCCTCGAATGTTTTGATCTTCTCCAGAAAAGGCTTCAATTTCCCCATAAACGCGCGCACCGTAATTATGGCTTTAAGCTGGTACCCGCACTCAAAGGGCGAAACCACAGTTTTGTACCCCACGATCAGGCCTGCATCTTCCATTTTTTTGATACGTTCGGAAACGGCCGGCGAGCTAATGCCCACCCGTCTTCCAATCTCCGCACTGGACAGCCGCGCATTTTGCTGAAGTAACCGGAGAATTTTCCGATTTAGAGAATCTACCATAATTTAAAGTTTTTTCTGTTTTTTCATTTAAATCGTAGGCAAATATACGTATTTACATAATTATCGTTAGTAGATTGTACTTTTCTCTTACTAAATTTGATTGAAATTAAAGAAATTTTAATTCACAGATGATCCCAACCTTCCAAGGCCACAATGCGCAATCGCCTATCTATCAGAAGGCACACGAGATTTTTATGCTTTCCAGGAGCATCTCTCAATATTTCGTGCACGACCTGGCGGCGTTGCAAGAGGATGGAAAGGAAGACCCACACCTTTATTTTAGCGGTGATATCGTACAACAGTCTGAATCGTTGGCTCCGGAAATATTAAAGGCGGAAAGCCAGCGCTTTTCCGAAGCGAAATATCGCCATGCAGCCACCGTTGCGAGGCTTACGAATTTACTGTATAAAAATTGCGAGCGCCTAGAGCGCAGTAACACGAATGGCAAGGAATTTTTGGACCTATTGCGCAACGAATTGAAAAAATTCAGGATACTTCACAGAAACTGGCAACTCACCCTATAATTTCAGGTTTTCTTCACATTATTTAATGGGGAATTAACACAGAAAATCTCTGTTTATAAATACCTTACCTAAAATCTCGAGGTAATGGGAAACGACGATTATACAAATAAACGCGACTTCAACAAAACCAATGAACCGCAAGGGGACACGGCAAAAAAACCTAACGGCAAGCCCCCTATTTTCGTGATCCAGAAACACGATGCAACCAATTTGCACTATGATTTTCGGATACAGATTTCCGGCACCTTGAAATCGTGGTCGGTACCCAAGGGACCCAGCACCGATCCTTCCGAAAAGCGCATGGCCATTCCCACCGAGGACCACCCCATGGGCTATGCCGATTTTGAGGGCGCTATTCCAGAAGACCAATATGGCGGCGGCACGGTCATGATATGGGACAAGGGCACGTTCAAGAACCTCAAGAAAGACAGTGAGGGCAACCCAATTTCTATAGAAGACTCCTATGATATGGGCACTGTGGAAATTTGGCTCACAGGTAAAAAAATTAAAGGCGGTTATTCCTTAATAAAAATGAAAAGTGGCAATATGCAGGGTAACTGGCTATTGATTAAGCAAGACGATGAAGAGGCAGATGCACGGCGTAGACCCACCAATACCGAGAACAAAAGTGTTGCGAGTGGGCGAACCATGAAACAAATTGAAAAAGACGACGCACCCTGATTGCCTGGAAGGACGACATACCCGATAGGCAAAAAAAAACACTACGAAAAGAGACGTACCCGGGTTTTGTACCACCCATGCTCGCTACCCTCACCCAGGATTATTTCGATAATGAGACTTGGATTTATGAACGGAAACTCGATGGCGTACGCTGTTTGGTTACGGTAAAAGAGGGAGCCTCTACACTGTGGTCTCGAAACGAAATGGAACTATCCCCGAGTTATCCAGAGCTGGTAGAAGCTATCGACGCCCAACAGCTGCCCAATTTAATCGCCGATGCCGAGATCGTGGCTTTCGAGGGTAAGGTCACCAGTTTTAGCAAACTTCAAAATCGGATGCAGATTAAAGACCCGGTAAAAGCGCGGGCCCCCGGAGTAGCCGTTTACATCTACTTTTTCGACCTCATCCACTTGGATGGGTACAACCTCCGACAGTTACCCTTGTTGCAGCGCAAAAAAGTGCTAAAGAAGGTGTTCGCGTGGAATGATCCACTTCGGTATACCTCCCATCGAAGAAAAAATGGCACCGTATACCATACGGAAGCGTGCAAGAAGGGTTGGGAAGGGATCATTGCAAAGAATGGAGATTCTACCTACGTACACTCCCGCAGTAAAAAATGGCTCAAGTTTAAATGTGCCAAAGGTCAAGAACTAGTCATTGGTGGCTTTACTGAGCCCCAGGGAGACCGAGAGGGCTTTGGCGCATTGCTGGTAGGTTTTTACGAAGCGGGTAACTTAAAGTACGCCGGAAAAGTAGGGACGGGATATTATAAGGAATTCCTTCGAAAATATAGAAGGGAGTTTGATAGAATAGAACGAAAAAAGAGTCCGTTTCACGACTTCGATAACACCAATGACGGTAAAAACCACTGGGTAACCCCAAAACATGTCGGTGAATTTGCCTTTACCGAATGGACGAAAAACAACAAGTTGCGACATCCTAGTTTTATCGGGATGCGTTACGACAAGGAGGCCACAGAGGTTACAAAAGAACAACTTAAATGACCGTTGAGGGAATAGACATATCACACGCCGATAAAACCATCTTTCCCGAAGATGAAATTACCAAAGGTGACATGGTTCAATACTATGCAAGCGTGGCCGATAAAATATTGCCTCATTTAAAAGACAGACCGCTTACATTGAGACGGTTTCCAGATGGGGTGGACACCGATGGATTCTATCAAAAAAATGCATCCAATTATTTCCCCAAATTCATTAAAACCGTCGAAATCCCTACGAAGGAGGGAAAGAACACACAAGTGTACTGCAATTCAACAAAAGCGTTGATCTACCTGGCAAACCAAGGAACTATCTCATTCCATATCTGGCTGGCCAAAAAAGACCAATTGGAAAAGCCCGATAAGGTGGTTTTCGACCTAGACCCCCCAAATAATGCTTTCGACAGGGTTAAGGAAGCCGCAAAAAAAATACGAGATTTTCTGAAGGAAAAAGGAAAGAACCCACAGTTGATGACTACAGGAAAAAATGGATTTCATATATATTATTCAGTGCGGCGCACACAAACTTTCGATGAGCGCCGGGACCAGGTAAGACAGCTTGCCCAAGAAATGGAAACGCAATTTCCCAGTCTCCTCACCACAGCTACGCGAAAGAACAAGCGGGAAGGAAAAATCTTTATCGATTATCTTCGGAATGCCTACGGTCAGACTTCAGTATGTCCCTATTCATTGCGGGCCAACAGAACAGCCGGCGTGGCGACGCCCCTGGACTGGGAGGAACTAGCCAAGATCAAAGCAGCCGATCACTACCGCTTAACCAATATTAAACGCAGATTGGCCCAAAAATAATGTATTATTTATACCGCTTCCCGTGCTTTATTACCATATCTACATCTTGGAGCAGCGCAATGTGACGCAATACGTCTCCCTTTACCGCTATGATGTCGGCATATTTACCTTCGGTAACCGTACCCACATCGTCGGCAACGCCCATCCATAACGAGGGCCAATAAGTAGCGGCGCGAATGGCGTACATGGGGTCAATACCAAATTCATTTACCCACACGTCTAACTCGTTCCATGTAGATTGGGAATGGAACTTTAGAGGTATTCCACTATCTGTGCCTATCATTAACACTACCCCGGCATCCATTAATTGGTTGATCTTAGTTTCCAACGTTGGCTTTCTAACGGGGGTAAGCTGAAAATAGGAAAGGCGATCCTTGTGCTCTAGACTTTGCTTTATGTCGGTAACAATCGTATCGTGTAGGCCGCGGTGCCAAGAATCATTATCCAGGTGCTCGCCATGGTCGCGGGTATATTCGAAATTATAGAGGCCTTCTACGGTTGGACACCAAAAAAGCGGACCAAGATTCATTTTGGCGGTTCGCTCGCGAATTGCCTCCATTATATCTTCCGGGTACTTTGGTGCAGAGGACAAGCCAGTATGCTCAAAGCAATCGACCCCGGCGGCAAGCCCCAACCTGATTTCATCGGGCCTGTGCGCATGGGCGACAACTTTTAAGTTTTGCTTGTGGGCCTCATCTACCACCGCCTGTATTTCAGCCTTGCTCATCTGGTCCTGGTCAATGAGCTTGATGCAATCTACCCCTGCCTCTGC
>NZQO01000139.1 GCA_002693605.1 Flavobacteriaceae bacterium | reverse complement strand
GTGGGACGCCCAATGAGTATCTTGATGGGGCGCAGCGGATGGCCGGGAAACTCAACCGTTACGCTTACCCATGAATATACCAAGAATATTACCCAGATTACCTCACAGGCCGATATCGTTATTATTGCGGTGGGCATCCCCAATTTCCTAAAGGCCGAAATGATTAAGGACGATGCCGTGGTAATAGATGTTGGGATTACCCGCGTGCCCGATGAGCAAGCCGAGCGCGGCTATGTGCTAAAGGGCGACGTCGATTTCGAGAATGCCAGCAAAAAAGCCTCCTTCATTACGCCGGTACCCGGAGGTGTAGGGCCCATGACCATTGCGATGTTGCTAAAAAACACATTATTGGCCCGCGAACAGCGTAGGGAAAAGAAGAAATAGGAAACAAAAAAAAGGCTTACAAAACGTAAGCCTTTTTTTGTTTAAATTCCCATATTGTTTTTATAGCGCCAGTCCAGATAGCGGTGCAAGTCGCTTTCTATCCACCCCACGCCAATGGTGAGTACCGCCACGTCATCGATATAGCCAATTCCGGGTACGAAATCGGGCACGATGTCCATCGGGTTTAATACATAAAGCATGGCGAATACGATGGTAGCTATGGTAAACCAGGGTATGTTAGGGTAATCGCCCTTCCGTACGTCCTTCAGCATATTCATCATAATGCGGCCCAATTCCACATATTTTTTAAGGCTGTTGCTCCCGCTAAACTTCTTGTCAATATTTTCCTGGTTTTTGAGAACCACTTCAAGGTCCTCGTCATCTACATTGTCTACTTCGTCGCGAACGTAGTTTTCATCGACGCCCGTGTCGCGATTTCCAGGGTTAAAATGCAGATCTGTTTTCTTTTTTCCGAATATCATAAGGCTGTTTCTTTTTTAGTTTCCTAAAAATACACCTTGTACTTCGCAAACTGTTATAAAAAAGTGTTATAAAAAGACAGAAAGTACATAAAAAACTCCTAAAATAATAAGAAGGTATACCGCCCAATAGGGTTTAAGATTTTTCGGATCACTCCCAAGGAGCACCTTCGTAACCTTAAAATAGAAGGTCCGGTTTTTTGCGATATGGTTATAGGCGTGGTCGCTCAATTTCTGAAACCACCTATAAGTAACGTACCATCGGTGCCATGGAAAACGTTGCCCGGCATAGGTATAGCTCCGGTAGGCCGAATCGGGGCCGCTGTACACTTTGCCGTCCGGCTCTATGAGCCTGGAGGCTTTCTTAAATTCCTTCAGGGGGATGTCGGGAAATTGCGAGGCAACGTCCTGATAGATTTCAAATTGTATCCTTCCCTTGGTAAGGTGCTGCCAGCGCGTTACCCAATAACGGCAAAAACCGCACTCGCCATCCCATACCAAAACCGTTCCTGAGGTAGGGGGGTATTGGGTGCTCTCAAATTTCTGAAACATGGCGGTTACACTTTGTTTTGGGGTTGCTTGCCGTACTCCTTCCGATAAATTCGAAGGATAATCAAGAAAAGGCTTATTAGCAACGGACCAAATATAAGACCGATGAACCCGAATAGGGGTACGCCTACAATAACCCCAATAAATGTGATGAGGGGATGCACGTTATCCAGTCTTTTCAGCGCGTACATCCTGAAAATATTATCTGTGGCACCCACCACGATGAAGCCATACAGTAAAATACCCCACGCCTGAAAAGTCTCCCCGCCCGAGAGAGTGAGTATAAAGACGGGTAAAATTCCAACCAGTGTACCAATAAAGGGGATCATTGACCCAATCGTGGTGATCACAAACCAGAAAAAGGGATCGTCGATACCAAAAATAAGGAAACCGACAAGGGCTACGATACCCTGTGCAAGTGCTACCAACGGAATGCCAATGGCATTTGCACGTACCATTGTCTGGGCGTCATCGCCAATAATCTTTAGGTTCTCGTCACCTATGGGAATATAATCGAATAGGGATTCTTTAAGCTCGCGCCGATTGGTTAGCATATAGTACAGCATAAAGTACATAAGCCCGATGGCAATGAACATATTAAAGGTGCCACCGGCCAAATTCTGCAGTTGGTCAGATATCCACGCGGTGATTTCCGAAGTGTCTATTTGCGCGCTCAGTTTGTAGCCCAGTTGCGCCTCGACCTCAGTAAGCTGTTCTTTTAGCGCCTTAATTACTTCTTCTGAATTTTGCACCGCATTCCCAATCTTGTCGCCCAGCATGAGCACGATTCCGGTTACGGGAAGCAATATGCCCACGAACGATAGGAGCATTAATACACCCGCGGCCACATCGGGATGCCAATTTTTACGATTTACCAATTTCTTCATCCACCTCCGCATCAGCACATAAATCGTGAAAGCGCCCAAGACACCTGAGAGATAGGGCACCAGTTCCTTGAATATTAGGGCGCCAAGTAGGAAAATAAGCAGTAAGATAAATATTTGCCGTATTACTTGCGGTGAAATGGATCTCATGGGTTGGTTCTATTTGGCAAAAAGCTGGTCCTCGTTCTCGAAGGCCTTAAATTCCAAGGCGTTTCCAGCGGGGTCCTCGAAAAACATGGTGGACTGTTCGCCCACCTCTCCCTTAAACCGAATATAAGGTTCTATGATAAAGGTAATGTTTTTGGCTTTCAGTTGTTCGGAAAAGGTCCAAAACGTGTCCGTGTCCAGCACAACCCCGAAATGCGGAACGGGAACATCCTTCCCGTCTACCGGATTGGTAATCGAAGATTCGGTCTCTTGCTTTGGCTTGTAGTGGATAACCAGCTGGTGGCCAAAAAAGTTGAAGTCGACCCAATGGTCGCTGCTACGGCCTTCTTCGAGGCCCAGGGTGTCCCGGTAAAAGGTACGGCATTCCTGAATATTGTGAACGGGTATGGCTAGGTGGAAGGGTTTTACTTTCATAGGTTGTTAGCGCGTAAAGTTATAATTAGTTCGTCTTAGTATATCGGGGAAGATACTTTAATTCCCACATCCTTGGCTCACTCATACAGGGTATGATTGGATTCCTTATCTTATTCGGAAAGGTGCCGGCATTTTCCCTGCCCTATCCGTTAAAGCCTCGCCATGGTCATCGTTCCCTATCCTGCAATCCGCCTCGGTTACAAAAATAAATTGCGATGTAGGGAAATTAGTATCTCAGAATAAAATTATAGGAAAAGCCCCAGGAAACCTTGGGGCTTAACAAAAAATTGACAGCCGCGCTGCCGCGGTGGCTATTGTGCGTAAGGGCTATTCGCTGTCCCAGCCTACCATAAAGTATTTTATTGGGGCATCGTCGGGGATTTGGCTCGCCTCGATTTCGATACTTGGATTATAGCGTAAATTCTCTGGGAGTTCCTTTTTATCAATAGTTAGGAATACGTCGCTATCCTTTAGGAAAATAACTACCGAGCTGATTGTGGTCTCAATATCGGCAATGGTGTAGTTGTCCTCCACTTCCTTGAAGGTGCTCTCGGTGTTGAGCCCTTTTTCGGTTTGGTACCGCGCATCGAAAACCTGGATGCTGCTAATGGTCGAGTTTGGGTCGTCTTCGCGCTCTGGTTGAAGCAGGAGCAATAAGGTGCCGCCCTTTTCGTAAATCTCCACTTCGCCCTGGGTGCCTAGGGCATTCGTTATGGGGTTTAGCCTAACGATGGAATCGTTGGCAAAAATAGAATCTATCTGCTTCATTTGCGTGGCCTGCCCAACCTGGCCTACCCGGCCCTTGGAGATTAGGAATGGATTTTCGTCCTTTCCGCAGTTGGTAAATAATAGTGCCATCACGGCGCCAAAAATCATAGTCTTTTTCATAACGGTAACAAGTTGTTTTTTTATCGAATTAATTTGGTGAGTATGCCCAGGACGCTTCTAATTACGGTCGGGCTGCTCAATGCTTTTATAAAGGGGTTTTGCGGGGCTCGCGCACTTCGTCGCGAACGGCTGGTGGTAGACCTGCCTACCGCCTTTTTTTCCCGTTGGGCCTTTTCCTTCGCTTCTTCCCGTTGGGCGGTTTCAATTTTTTCGTTCAGAAGCTCATAGGCGCTCTCCCTATCGATTGTTTCATTGTATTTCTTGATAAGGGCGGAATTGTCCAGGAGGGTTTCCAATTCGCCTTCTTCCAGTACGTCCATCCGGCTCATTGGTGCCCTAAGCAAGGTAGCGGCCAACGGCGTGGGGATTCCCTTTTCGTTCAGGGCCGAAACCAGGGCTTCGCCAATTCCGAGGGAGGTTAGAACCTCGTCGGTTTTGTAATATTCTGAAATAGGATAGTTTTCGGCGGTTAGCTTTATGGCCTTGCGATCTTTCGCGGTAAACGCCCTAAGGGCATGCTGTACCTTAAGCCCTAATTGACTTAGCACCGCATCGGGAACATCGGTGGGGTTTTGGGTTACGAAATAGAGTCCAACACCCTTGGAACGTATCAACTTTACGATACTCTCAATTTGATCGAGCAAGGCATCGCTGGCTTCGTTGAAAATAAGGTGCGCCTCATCAATAAAGATGACGAGCTCGGGCCTGTCGCTATCGCCCTGCTCGGGAAACGTGGTGTAAATTTCGGCCAATAGGCTCAACATAAAGGTTGAAAACAGCTTGGGCCTGTCCTGTATATCGGTTAACCGAACGATGTTGATATACCCCCTGCCATCATCGGCAATTCGGAGTAGGTCATCGGTATCGAACGATTTCTCCCCAAAAAATATATCGCCGCCCTGTTGTTCCAGTTCTACTACACGTCGCAAAATGGCCCCTGTGGAAGCGGGCGAAATACGCCCATAGGCCTCTGAAAACTCATCTTTGCCCTCGTTGGTAGCGTACTGCAGAATTTTCTTGAAATCCTTCAAGTCGAGTAGGGGCAGCGCATTGTCATCGCAATATTTGAAAATGACCGAGATAATTCCCGCCTGGGTATCGCTCACGTCGAGAATTCTAGAGAGCAGCACCGGGCCAAACTCGCTCACCGTGGCGCGAAGCCGCACGCCTTGCTGTTCCGAAAGGGTCAGGATTTCCACGGGAAACTTCTTTGAGGTAAACGGAATACCTATCTTTTCGTGCCGCTCGTCGATCTTGGCATGGCCGGGACTGGGCTTAGCGATACCGCTCAAGTCGCCCTTCATGTCCATCAACAAGACGGGGATTCCCTTTTCCGAAAGGTTTTCGGCCAGTACCTGCAAGGTTTTCGTCTTCCCGGTGCCCGTGGCGCCCGCAATGAGCCCGTGGCGATTGAGTGTTTTCAGCGGGACCGTTACCAGGGCGTTGGTAATAGGTACGCCGTGCAGCATTGCCGCGCCAAGGGTTATGGCATCGCCCTTGGTGGTATAGCCTTCTTGAATGTGGTCGAAAAATTCCTGGGTTGCTGCCATTCTAAAATTTTTGATAAAAGTACTATTTATCGTTCAATAAGCGATAGCGGCAATTTCAGAAAATGGAAAAGGTTCTTTCCTGACGTGAATATCAACGTCTTTTTTCAATGTAAAAGGTGGACGTCCCGGTGCTGCGCAAAAGCACCGATCCGTTATTGGCAGATTGTTCGGTTGAAATTGTAATTATATCATTAGCGTTAAGTTCTAGCACCTCATTTATATGAAGGCTGCCGTTCACGTGATAGTTCCGGTCTCGGATATAACCAGTACTACTAATTGGCCCTATTGGTATACCATTAACTCCAATACGAATTTCGGGGGGGTTTCTTTCGCCATTCGAGTTTTCAAGGGAAACGTTGGCGATTATTTGGTACCTGCCAGCCTCCGTAATGGTAAGCCGGTTGCCGGAGACCGTATATAAGGTATTGTTGTCATTCCAATGTTGTGTGCCAAATATAGGAAGTTCGATTGCAGGGTTAGCATTGATATTGGTAGTTATATCGGTGTTTGAATATTTTACCGACTCTCCCGGCATGCCCGTTGAGGTGCTAGTGGCAGTTAGAACCTCCCATTGGGGCGGTCCGCTGGTATTGGCGTTAAATTGGAAGGCGTTGGCATCGGTGTTATAGATCATGAGCCCATTTGCGGGATTCGCTATGGCATCTCTCTGGGCAGTGGTTAACCGGGGAATGAGCAGGCCCTTGTCAGTGGTTGCTATGTCCAGGATGGACGAGGGGTCGGGGTTGGTGGTGCCAATGCCTACTTGCGATTGGGCCGTGAATATGAACAAAAAGAACAGGGCGCTACTTAGCAGTTGTCTCAACATAAACCTTTGGTTTTAAAAACTAAATTAGGTGCTGAAATCGTCAAATTTTGCGTAAACTTACGTTACTAAATTTAGGTGCCATCAGTGGAAATCAGGCTTTTCGATAACATGGAAAAAATACCGTTGAAAGAGATCTGCGTCCTTCTTTTCCTACTTATTTCAGTAGGATGCGATGAAAGTATGAGGCAAACTGAGTTCAAAATGTCCTCGAGTTCACCGGCTACCGTTTTTCATCCTTCGCACGAACCCAAAAAAAAGGAAGCGCCCTTTAGCGATGCGGTGCAAGTGGGGAATTTGTACTTTTTGAGCGGACAGATAGGAATGGACCATTCAACACGCTCCTTGGTTACTGGCGGGATACAGTCTGAAACAGAGCAGACCTTGAAAAATATCGAGGCGGTACTGCAACAGCACGGAATGGCATTAAAGGATGTCGTAAAAGTGACGGTAATTCTCGATGATATTGAGGACTTTTCGGCTTTCAACGAAGTATACCGCACCTACCTTCCACAGAAACCCGCACGTACCACCTTCGCCGCCGATGCGCTCGCTGCGGGGGCCAAGATAGAAATAGAAGTGGTGGCGGTAAAGCGCTAGGTTAGCAACCGTAAAAACGATACGATCCCTTTTTAACTGCCAACTATAAGTCGTACTTTTGCGCCCTATGCAAAAAGAGATCCAAAAATTGGTCGATTTAGGGGAAATGTTGCCGCTCATGGAGGAGTTCTATACCATTCAGGGAGAGGGTTACCACAAGGGCACGGCCGCATATTTCATCCGCATTGGCGGCTGCGATGTGGGCTGCCATTGGTGCGATGTAAAGGAGAGTTGGAATGCCGACCTACATCCGCCTACCGATGTGGACACCATTGTGAGCCACGCAATTTCGCATAGCAACACGGTCGTAGTTACGGGAGGCGAACCGTTAACCTGGCCAATGGGGCCGCTAACCACCCAATTGAAGGAGCGCGGTGCCGCCATCCATATCGAGACTTCCGGCGCTTACCCGCTATCTGGAACGTGGGATTGGATTTGCCTCTCTCCCAAAAAGATAAAACTGCCACAGCAGGAGATATATCCCGTGGCTAACGAGCTCAAAATGATTGTCTATAACAAGAGCGACTTTCAATTTGCCGAGGAGCAGGCCGCTAAGGTGAGCGACGATTGCATTCTCTACCTACAACCCGAGTGGAGTGTTCGCGACAAAATGATTCCGTTAATCGTGGCATACGTTATGGAACACCCTAAGTGGAAGATATCGTTGCAAACGCATAAATACCTGAATATTCCATAAATAAAAGCTGCCTATCGAGCAGCTTTTATTTTTTATATTTCTGAAACACTACATTTTCTCGAATGGTACCACTACGCGGGTAGTATCCCATCCCATATGCATATTTACCCCATTGTCTGCTTCATCGAACACGATGGTAAATGCCTCTAACGGTTCCTCACCTGTGCTGGTAGGGACGGTAATGCGCGCTACATCGTTTGCCTCCTCATAAAAGTAGGAGCCCCAGGTATTCAGGCTCTTATTTACGATGACAGTCCACGAATCCTCCCCAGGAATGGCGTAAAAGCTGTACGTGCCAGGTTTTAGGGCGGTATCTCCCAGTTTCATTTCAGTATAGAGCGTTAGCTCGGGAGCCTCATTGGCCCCAGTACGCCAAACCTTGCCCTGTGGTGCCAAACTTTCTAAGGAGCGATCCTTTAATTGCGGACGACTATACACAATTTTAATCAGTTTATCGCTATTGCGATAGTCGCTGGGATACGCTGCCGCATCCATCGGACTTTTATCCAGGTCGGGAAATTTTTGGCCAAAGGCCGTGGTGCTCATCAATACTGCACAGATGGTACAGCAGGCAAGTGTAAGAATTTTTCGCATAAGTTTTGTTTTAAGGTTAAAGATACGGCTAAATGCGAATTTATCATAAAAATATACCGCTTTTCGCGCTATGGGTTGCACGCGCTTCGGCACCCTTCAGAAATTGTATTTTCTCCACAATTATTTGTTAATAACTTACCCGGTTGAAATAGCCGAATCCCTTACATTTAAAGGGGGTTTTGTTATATTTGTTCGTTACGAATTTGTTCGAAAAACAATCTATTTTTATGAAGGACGAAAAAGAAATCAAAGTATACGGTGCCGATAGCATCCAGGCACTAGAAGGTATGGAACACGTGCGCAAGCGACCCTCCATGTATATTGGCGATGTGGGCGTGCGCGGTCTGCACCATTTGGTGTACGAGGTGGTAGATAACTCCATCGATGAGGCCCTGGCCGGACACTGTGATACTATTGATGTTTGGATTAACGAGGACAACTCGGTAACCGTAAAGGACAACGGTCGGGGTATTCCGGTCGATTTGCATAAAAAGGAAGGTGTTTCGGCACTCGAGGTGGTTATGACCAAGATTGGCGCCGGGGGTAAGTTCGACAAGGACTCCTATAAAGTTTCTGGGGGGCTCCACGGGGTTGGGGTTTCCGTAGTGAACGCGCTATCTGAACATTTAAAGGCAGTCGTGCACCGCGACGGCAAGATATGGGAACAGGAGTACGAACGTGGCAAGACGTTGTACCCGGTAAAATCGGTAGGTGATACCGATTACCGAGGCACCATCGTTACCTTTAAGCCCGATCCTGAGATCTTCCAGCAAACGCTACAGTTCAACTACGATACCCTGGCCAGCCGCATGCGCGAGCTCGCATTCCTGAACAGGGGACTTACTATTTCCATTACCGACAGGCGGAATACAGAAGATAACGGCGAGTTTGTGGGCGAAACCTTTCACAGTGAGGAGGGTCTCAAGGAATTTATCAAGTTTCTCGACTCTACCCGCGAGCCCATTATCAAGGAGGTGATTTCCATGGAAGGGGAGAAGAACGATATCCCGGTAGAAGTAGCCATGGTCTACAATACCTCGTTCAACGAGAACCTGCATTCGTATGTAAACAATATTAATACCCACGAGGGGGGTACGCACCTAACGGGCTTCCGTAGGGGGTTGACGACCACCCTGAAGAAATATGCCGATTCATCCGGACTTTTAGATAAACTGAAATTTGACATCTCTGGCGATGATTTCCGGGAAGGCCTTACGGCTATCGTATCGGTAAAAGTAGCCGAGCCACAATTTGAAGGGCAGACCAAGACGAAGTTGGGCAACCGGGAAGTTTCTGCGGCCGTGAGCCAGGCAGTTTCCGAAATGCTGGAGAATTATTTAGAGGAAAATCCCAACGATGCCAAGATTATCGTTCAAAAGGTAATATTGGCGGCGCAGGCACGGCACGCGGCGCGCAAGGCCCGCGAAATGGTACAGCGCAAGACCGTGATGAGCGGTGGCGGCTTGCCCGGCAAGCTGAGCGATTGTTCTGAACAGGACCCGGCGCAATGCGAAGTTTTTCTCGTTGAGGGAGACTCGGCGGGCGGTACGGCCAAGCAGGGTCGTGACCGGAACTTCCAGGCTATCCTCCCATTGCGGGGTAAGATCCTGAACGTTGAAAAAGCCATGTCGCACAAAGTTTTCGAGAATGAGGAAATCAGGAATATCTTCACCGCGCTAGGGGTAACCATAGGGACCGAGGAAGATAGCAAGGCGCTCAATCTTTCAAAACTGCGCTATCACAAGATTGTGATTATGTGTGATGCGGATGTAGATGGTAGCCATATTGCTACCTTGATCTTAACATTTTTCTTCCGCTATATGAAAGATTTGATCGAGGCAGGCCACGTATATATCGCTACGCCTCCATTATACCTTCTGAAAAAGGGCAAGAAAACGGCCTACGCGTGGAATGACCTAGAGCGCGACCGTATTAACAAGGAATTTGGCGGTGGCGCGGGCATTCAGCGATACAAGGGTCTTGGTGAGATGAATGCCGAGCAGCTGTGGGACACGACCATGAACCCCGAATTCCGTACCCTGCGGCAGGTTACCATCGATAACGGTACCGAAGCCGATAGGATTTTCTCAATGCTCATGGGCGATGAAGTTCCGCCAAGACGTGAGTTTATCGAGAAGAATGCCAAGTATGCAAACATAGACGCTTAAGTTCTAGAAATAGCAAAGTTGAAAAGCCCCCAATGAATGGGGGCTTTTTTGTTTTTAATATGTAGCGAACTGGGTTTTGGCATTCCTTTTTTTAACCCTTTCTTACCACAAATTCAGACACATAATTGTATTTTTGTGGCACATTTCCGAAGAAAAAATAAAATATAACTAATAAACACTCAATTTATGAAAGTTACAGTAGTAGGAGCCGGTGCCGTGGGCGCAAGTTGTGCCGAGTACATCGCCATTAAGAATTTTGCAAGCGAGGTGGTTCTCCTCGACATAAAGGAAGGCTTTGCCGAGGGCAAGGCGATGGACCTTATGCAAACGGCCTCTCTCAACGGTTTCGACACGCGTATTGTAGGTACTACCAACGATTACAGCAAAACGGCCGATAGCGACATTTGCGTTATTACCAGTGGAATACCTAGGAAACCCGGCATGACCCGCGAAGAACTTATCGGCATAAATGCAGGCATCGTAAAGGACGTTTCCTCTAACTTGGTTAAACATTCGCCAAACACAATCTTGATCGTGGTAAGCAATCCTATGGATACGATGACTTATTTGGTGCACAAAACCACCGATCTTCCTAAGAACCGAATCATCGGTATGGGTGGTGCCTTAGACAGTGCACGCTTCAAGTACCGACTGGCAGAAGCGCTTGGTGCGGCCATTAGCGATGTAGATGGTATGGTAATTGGCGGTCACAGTGATACCGGGATGGTGCCGTTAACACGGTTGGCCACGCGTAACAGCGTTCCCATAACCGAATTTATTTCTGAAGATAGACTGGAGCAAGTGAAGGAAGATACCAAGGTTGGTGGGGCAACGCTCACCAAGCTACTCGGTACCTCGGCCTGGTACGCTCCCGGTGCCGCGGTTAGCGGATTAGTGCAGGCCATTGCGTGCGACCAGAAGAAAATTTTCCCCTGCTCGACCTTGCTAGAAGGAGAATACGGAATGGATGATCTCTGTATAGGAGTGCCCGTAGTCTTGGGCCGCGAGGGAATCGAGGAAATCGTAACGATCGATTTGAACGATGACGAAAAGAGCCATATGGAAGAAAGCGCCGATGGCGTTCGCAAAACCAACAGTTTGCTGGAGCTATAACATACACTAGATCTTAATAAAAAAATCCCCGCTAGAAATAGCGGGGATTTTTTATTGCAACTAATTCTAGAAAAGCTGGTTATCCACATTTGCTGGAACCACAGTCCTTACAGGTTAGGCAACCTTCTTGATAGATAAGCTGGGCCGAGTTGCAATTATCGCACTTTTGCTTGCGCGCCAAGGTACCGTCCTCAACGTATCGTTTTAGCGCCCGGGCAACCCCGTTTTTCCATGTATTTATCGATTCGCTGTTCAGCTGAAGGCTATTGATCAAATCGACCGCCTTATCTATGGGCATGCCGTGTCTCAGCGTGCTTGAAATTAGCTTCGCGTAGTTCCAGTATTCAGGATCGAACTTATGCGAGAGCCCTTCAATCGTAGTCTTGTATCCCCGACGGTTTTGGTATTGGAAATCATAGCGGGAGGTACCGTCCTCATTTCGGTTCTTTATGATGAGTCCGTCATTTGCCCAACGCGGTATTAGAATTCCATCCTCATCATCGGCAAGTCCGGTAAAAATTTCATAAGGCTTGTCATCGATAAGGCCTATAAAGGCAATCCATTTTTCCTTGTTATTCTGAAAGCGAACTACATCGGCCTGCAATACTTGCGGACGCTTAGTAGGGAAGGCGGTAAGCATTTCCTGTTCTTCCTCCTTTTTCTCGTCGTTCGAAATTAGCACGCCGCTTCGTGAACCATCGCGGTATACGGTTACGCCCTTACAACCTGCTTGCCAGGCCTCCAAATAAAGTTTGCCCACCAGCTCTTCATTAACATCATTGGGAAGGTTAATTGTTACGCTAATGCTGTGGTCTACCCATTTCTGCACTGCGCCCTGCATCCGCACCTTGTTGAGCCAGTCTACGTCGTTACTTGTGGCTTCAAAATAGGGCGATTTCTTGATTAGCTGGTCAATTTCCTCTTGGCTGTAATTTTTGCTGGTGTCGAAACCGTTTACTTGCATCCATTCCTTGAAACGATGGTGGAACACAACGTATTCTTCCCACGAGTCGCCCACTTCATCTACAAAATCTACCCGTG